>JBBROH010000086.1:0-16536 GCA_038229595.1 Chloroflexia bacterium
CCGCGCCTGCAAGAGGATGCGCCAGTGTTCCAGGCGGGGATGGGGCCACTCGGCGGGCAGCCAGAGGATGGTGGCCCCCTGTAGCACGAGGCTGCGGGCCAGGTCGGGGAAGCGCAGGTCGAAGCAGATCAGGCTACCCCAGGTGCCATACTCGGTCACGGCCAGGGCTTCTTCAGCACCCGCCTGCATGAAGATGTGTTCGTCCATCAAGGGAAAGAGCTTGCGCTTGCGATAGCGGCTGAGCAGGGTGCCGTCGGGGGCGATGGTGTAACTGGTCTTGTAGACCCCGCCGCGATCCGCCTCGGCGATGCTGCCACCGCCAATGTAGAGGTGGTGAAGGACGGCTAGCTTTTGCAGGCAGACAACCGCTGCGCCGCCCGGCGGATCGGCTAGCTGGGCGATCTCGCGCATGGCATAGCCTGTCGTCCACAACTCAGGCAAAATCACCGCCTGCGCCCCCTGGCTGGCAGCCTCGGCAATGGCGGCCTCGGCGCGAATCATATTCTTGCGCGGCTCACCCAACACGATGTCCATCTGGATCGCCGCCACCTTCAACTGCTCTGCTGCCATTAGCCCACACCTGCGCTTTCTCTAAAGAGGCCCGTCCCCAACTGCTCAGGGGCAACCTCTAGCCTACTGGCTCAATCGCGGGTTATTATAGCAGCAAAGCGGGCCGGGCGGCAACTGGTTGCTCCCGGCAAGCCCACTTTTGTGCAGCAAACTGCTGGTGTGTTATAATCGGCGCAACAGGTGAGGTGATGAACGATGCGTTATTACGCTCAGTCCGAAGGTAGCGACAACGAAATCGAGCTTGAGGTAGATGAGAATGGGGCGGTGGCCGAGGTTGGCGGGGCTGCTGCCGACCTGGTGCCGCTGGGTGGTGGTCGCTTCTCCCTGCTCCTGCGCGGGCGTAGCTACGAACTGTACGCTGTGCCAGAGGTGGGTGACGACGGCCAGAGCTTCTATCGTGTAGATGTAGGCGGCCAGAGCTATCGCATCCTGGTGCAGAGCGAGCGAGAACGGCGCATCCGCAAGGCCGCCCCCATTGCTGCCCACCACAGCGGTGAGGTAGCGGTCAAAGCTCCAATGCCGGGGCTGGTCACTGGCGTAGTAGTCAGCGTCGGGGAGGCGGTGCAGAGCGGCCAGCGGCTGATCCTGCTGGAAGCAATGAAGATGGAGAACGAGATTCGCGCCCCCAAGCCCGGCACGGTCAAGAGCGTAGCCGCCAGCGTGGGCGACAAGGTAGAGCAGGGCCGCGTGCTGCTGGTGATCGAGTAGCAGCCACCGCCCCAGCCTACACCCTAAGCCTACAACTCAACGGAGAGTTAACCAATGACCACTACCGACCGCCCCACCGACGTAGCCGCCAGCAGCCACCTTTCGCCACGCGCCAAGCTGCGCTGGCTGAACGGCACCTACGCGAAGGCACGCAGCAAGGCCGCTGAACGTCTACCCCGCTTCGAGAACCACTCACAGATTGCGCTGCAACCGCTCTACACCCCCGCCGACCTTGAGGAGCAGGGCTTCGACTACGAGCGCGATCTTAGCTATCCCGGCGAGTTCCCCTACACTCGTGGCGTGCAGCCGACCATGTATCGCGGACGCTTCTGGACGATGCGCCAGTACGCGGGTTTCGGCGACGCAGCCGAGAGCAACCGCCGCTACCACTACCTCTTGCAGCAGGGGCAGACCGGCCTCAGCGTCGCCTTCGACCTGCCAACCCAGATGGGTTATGACAGCGACCACCCCCTGGCCGATGGTGAGGTGGGCAAAGTGGGAGTGGCGATCTGTTCGCTCGACGACATGGAGTTGCTCTTGCAGGGCTTGCCGCTCGACCAGATCAGCACCTCGATGACGATCAACGCCACCGCCAGCGTGCTGCTCGCCCTCTACATTGCGGTGGGCCGCAAGCAGGGGGTGCCAGAGACGGCCCTCAACGGGACGGTGCAGAACGATATTCTGAAGGAGTACATCGCTCGTGGCACCTACATCTACCCGGTGGAGCCGAGCCTGCGGCTGATTACCGACATGATGGCCTACTGCCGCGACCACGTGCCGAACTGGAATACGATCAGCATCAGCGGCTACCACATCCGCGAGGCGGGCAGCACCGCCGTGCAGGAGGTTGCCTTTACCCTGGCCGACGGTATCGCCTATGTACAGGCGGCGTTGGACGCGGGTCTGAAGGTAGACGACTTCGCTCCGCGCCTGGCCTTCTTCTTTAACTCGCACAACGACTTCTTTGAGGAGATTAGCAAGTTCCGGGCGGCGCGGCGGTTGTGGGCGCGGATCATGAAGGAACGCTTCGGCGCACAAGACCCGCGCAGCCTCATGCTCCGCTTCCATACCCAGACGGCGGGCAGCACCCTGACTGCCCAGCAGCCAGCCAACAATATCGTCCGCACAACAGTAGAGGCGATGGCCGCTGTCCTCGGTGGCACCCAGTCTTTGCACACCAACTCGATGGATGAAGCCCTCGGCCTGCCGACCGAAGCCGCCGCCCGCACTGCTCTGCGTACCCAGCAGATACTGGCCCACGAGAGCGGCCTCGGCAACGTGATCGACCCACTGGCGGGCAGTTATTACGTAGAGACCCTGACCACGCAGATCGAGCAGGGCGCACGCGAATATCTGGACAAGGTAGAGCAGCTTGGCGGCACGCTCAAGGCGGTGGAGATTGGCTACTTCCAGCAGGAGATACAGGAGGCGGCCTACCGCTGGCAGCGTGAGGTGGAGAAGAAGGAGCGGGTGATCGTCGGGGTTAACCAGTTCAAGGTAGACGAGGAGCCAGCCACCGACATCCTGCGCGTCAACCCCGCCCTCCAGGCTCAGCAGACCACCCGCCTTGCTGCTCTGCGGAGCCGCCGCGACAACAGCCAGGTGGCCGAACAACGCCGTACCCTGCGGGCTGCAGCTGAGGGTCGCGCCAACCTGATGCCCTACATCGTTACCGCCGTCGAGTCGCTCGTCACGCTGGGAGAAATCTGTGACACCTTGCGTGAGGTGTTCGGCGAGTATCAGGAGCGCGTTTTCTAAGTAGTGGTCAATGAGTGGAGTAGACGAGGAGCAAAGAATGAGCCAGAACCGAGATTGGAATAGCACGGGTGATCAGCAGTGGGGTAGCAGTAAAGCCGCCGGGTTGCGTAAGATGATCCAGCACGATGCCGACGATGCCAAATACTTCGGCGTAAGCGTGGACAGCGGCGGCCAGCCGAACGAGAGCGATCTGCAAGCAGCCACCGCGAAAACCACGCTGATCGAGGTGCGGCTCAACCCCTAGCCTCCGCGAAGATAAGAGCAGCAGAGCAGCAAGCCAAAAAGAGGGAGCAGGCAAGTTGCCCGCTCCCTCCTGTCCTACCTCTAAGCCATAATGGTGTGCCTGCCACCGCGGTTGGTGTGCCAGTGGGGGCGGGAATGCTGGGGCCGGGGCTGGATTCTAGGGGGGTGGAGGGGGTGGCAGTTGGCACGGCCAACGCGTTATAGAGCGTCTTGCTCAACTGGTCGCGCTGGGTCTGGATGCCAGGGCCGAAGGTGCCGTTGCTGTAGCCGCTGAGGATGTTGAGGGCTGCTGCCTGTTCGATGTAGCCGTAGGCCCAATAGCTGGCTGGCACATCGCTGAAGGTGGGGCTGGCCGGGGTGGAGCGGTCGTAGCCACGGGCTTTGACCACGATCTTCGCCAACTGGTCGCGAGTAACCAGGTTGGTCGGCTTGTAGCTACCATCGCTATAACCACCGATCACGTTGAGGGCGTAGCCAGTCTCCACAAAGCGGTAGGCCCAGTGGTTGGTTGGCACGTCGCTGAAGTGAGGTGTGGTGGGGGTGACGGTCGCCCAACCGCCCGCAAGCACGATCATCTTGGCAAGCTCGGCGCGGCTGATATTGCTGTGCGGCCTGAAGCTGCCATCAGCATAGCCACCAATCACGCCGCTGGCCGCCAGGCTCTGGATGTAGCTGTAAGCCCAGTAGGTGCAGCCCACATCGTTGAAGCGTTGACCGGGGCAGACGGTTGCGGTCGGCACCGGGGTGGCAGTCTGGATCGGGGTGGTGGTGGGCTGGTTGGTCAGGTTGATCTCGTCGCTATTGGTCTGTTCGCTGCCACCGCTGGTGCCGAGCTTGACGTAGACGGTTTGCAGGCCGTTGCCGCCTGCTAGTTGCCAGCTAATCTCGGTCTGGTAGCTCTGCCAGGCAGCCCCGCTGAAGTCGGCGCGGTTGCTGACCATCATCTGGCTAGCATAACCAGTGCCGTAGATGTAGAGACTGACATTGGGGCTATCAGTGGTGGGGGCTTCGTTGTTGATCACCACCGGGTAGACGTTCGAGCGCAGACCAAAGTCCTGTACCCAGTAGCGGCCATAGTCGCTGGCAGCAACGTTGGCAAAGCCCACCCCGATCTCGCGGTAGGTGGCGTTCAGCATATTGGTGCGGTGGCCGCTACTACCCAACCAGGCGTTGATCGCGTCTGGCACGGTAGCGTAGCCAGCAGCGATGTTCTCGGCGATAGCATTGTAGGGGGTGTAGCCAAAGCTGGACAGGCGTTGGTCGAAGCTGCGTTGCAGCGAGTCGGTGTGGTTGAAGTAGTGGTGTACACCCATGTCGTTTGCCAGCCACTGAGCGGCATTCATCAAGTTGGCGTTGAGGCGCAGTGGCCCCCGGCCATTGTTGCGGCGGGCCTGGTTGGTGGCAAGCAGCAATTGCAGTTGGGTATCATTGTAATCCTGCGGGCCAATTGCTTCAGGCGGGTTGTAGGCAACCTCACTGGCAATGGGGGTGGCCGGGAGAGGGGTAGTACCGTCGGGGCGGTCGCGGTGGGTCGAGGAGACAACGCGCTGGGTTGAGCCGCCGCTATTGCCTGAGGGGCCGCCGGGCATCGCCGCTGCACCACTGTTGTGCGTAGCCGCTAGCAGCGCAACCAATAGAAATGCCAGAGATAGACGTTTCATGCTTTCTGCCTTTATCTTCTTCACTGCTGTCTGCATTGTAGGCACAGCCACTCTAGAGGTCTACGAACCAGAGGCCGCCTGTGAGTCAGCCAATGGCAAAACACTACCATGCTTGCGGGCAGTGCTTAGCAGTGACGGATCGGGGGATGTTCACTGCTGGCCCTATTGTAGCACATTGCGCTAGCAGACACAACAACTAGCACATGGTACTTTTGGACGGTTCGCTTGCCATTTTGTGGTAGAATAGAGGCAAGATAGCAGAGGAGGCTTATGGTGGACGAGATAAAGCAGGTTGGGGTAGTGGGTTGCGGGCTGATGGGCAGCGGCATCGCCCAGGTTGCCGCCCAGAGCGGCTACGCAGTGGTGATAGCCGAGGCAAACCAGCACTTGCTAGACCAGGGCGTGGCCCGCATCAAGGCGGTGCTGGACAAGGATTTGGCGAAGGCGAAGATTTCTGCCACCGAGCATGGCGAAGCCCTTGCCCGCTTGCAACCCACTATAGACATGGCCCAGATGCGCGACTGCGACGTGGTGATCGAAGCGATTATTGAGCAGCTAGCCGCCAAGCGCGAACTGTTCGCCCAGCTTGACGCGATCTGCCAGCCGCGAGCGATCCTCGTCAGCAATACCTCCTCCATTTCGATCACCGAGATAGCGGCTGCCACCCAGCGGCCAGGGCAGGTGGCGGGTCTACACTTCTTCAACCCGGTGCCAGTGATGAAGCTGATCGAACTGGTCAAGGGGCTGAACACCGACGAGGCGACCGTCGTCAGCCTGCGGGCCTTCGGCGCAAGGCTGGGTAAGACGGTAGTGCTGGCGCAGGACACGCCCGGCTTCGTCGTCAACCGCCTGCTAGTCCCCTATATGCTGGATGCGATCCGCTGCTACGAGCAGGGGCTAGCCAGCCGCGAGGACATAGACGAGGCGATGAAGCTGGGGGCTAGCCACCCGATGGGGCCGTTGACCCTGGCCGACTTTGTGGGGCTGGACACCCTCAACCAGGTGGCGAACGTGCTGTTCGAGCAGTACAAGGAGAGCCGCTTTGCTGCTCCCACCTTGCTGCGGCGCATGGTGGCCGCCGGGCAGCTTGGCCGCAAGTCGGGGCGCGGCTTCTACCAATACTAGCCCTTCAGGGAAGCACAGGGAGGCTTATGGACGAGCAAGCAGCAATGCAGCAATATTTGGCGACAGCAGTGGCGGCAGCACGGGCTGCGGGCAAGCTCGCCCTTGAGGCAGCCCACCAGCCGCGTACTATCACCTACAAGGGGCCAAAGGACATCGTGACCGAGGTGGATGTGGCCTGCGAGAAGGTGATCATAGAGATCATCCACACGCGCCACCCCGACCACAACATCCTCAGCGAGGAGGCAGGTCGCGTGGCTGCCCCGCAGGTGGGCGACAACGACTACACCTGGATTATCGACCCGATAGACGGCACCAACAACTATGCCGCCCAGTTGCCCTTCTGGTGCATCTCAGTGGCGTTGGCGCGGGGCAAGCAGCCGATAGTCGCCGCTGTCTACGACCCTACGCACGAGGAGTTGTACACTGCTGTCGCGGGCGAGGGTGCTTTCCTCAACGGCCAGCCGCTGCGGGTCAACCAGCCGTCAGAGTTGCACGTCGCCCTGATTGCCTGCGATACCGGCTCTGCTGAGGAGTTCAGCCGCCGGTCGCTCAATGTTACCAGCCAACTACGCCCCCACGTGCATCGGGTGCGTATCCTCGGCTCGGCGGTGCTGGCGATCTCCTACGTGGCTGCTGGGCGGCTCGACCTGTTCTACCACCTTAACCTCCACCCCTGGGATGTGGCGGCGGCCTTGCTGCTGGTGCGCGAGGCCGGTGGGCGGGGGACGACCTTCAACGGTCAGGACTGCACCGTGTTCGACCGCGAACTGGTTGCCGCCAACCCCAGCCTGCTAGCCGCCTTCCTCAACATCCCCCACATGGAGGAAGTCGCGCACCAGTCGTTAGGCTTTCGACTTCGGTAGCTATCGGTTGCTAGCTCAGGCTGGGCTGCCGCTCTGCTCTTGCACTTTGTAAGAGACCGAGAGTGCAGCAGCAGAATAGTCTACAGCGCAGCACCTGCTTATCTGCTATAATTGCTGCAACTTAGCAGTTCTCACGCGGCACCGTAGTAGAGGAGAAGAAGCAAGATGGTAGTGAGAGACAGGCGGGTGCAGGGGCCAGCGGCTTTGCCCATCGTCGGGCTGGTATTCGTGGTGGTGGCCGTGATTGGCTTGCTGACGGCTACCATCTCCGGCCTGCTCACCCTCAACGACGGCAAGACGGCGCACGCGGATGGCGTGGTCGTCGGCTTCAAGAATCTTAGCGGCAGGGTACCCAACCCGGTTATCGCCTTCACAGTCAGCAATGGTGAGCCAATGACTTTCACCAACGCCGTAGCCAGCAGCAACTGGAAGGTTGGCGATCACCAGCCGCTCGTCTACGACCCGGCCAAGCCAAGCGAAGCGGTGATTGACGGCATTGGTGGACGCTGGTTCTTCAGCTTCCTGCTCGGGCTGCTCGGTGGGGCATCCCTGCTGATCGGTATCTTCCTTACCGTGCTGGGGCGGGTGCTGCTGCGGCGTAAGGCTAACGCAAAGCAGGGTTTAGCCGCATTGTTAAGCAAGAAGCTGATGGAGGATCAGCAGCTACGTATTGGCTAGCCCAAACGTACTATAAGTCGGCTATTGACAGAACTCTCATTCTGTGCTATGATATGACTCAGTCAATGTACGAAGGTTTGATCGTATGAAGGTTTGATCGGTGTTCCTTGTAGGAGGTAAATGATGAAAAGGCACTTTAGCTTGTATATTTCCGTTAGTTTGCTTGTCTTGCTAGTTGCGTGCAACAATGAGCAGAAGCTAAGTACTGGTCAGTCTGCGGGTGTTCAACTCACTCCTGCGCCTACAGGAATCGCTTCTCCAACCACAAATGCCACCTTTGATCCAGAGTTGCCACCTGGTCCCGTTCCTACTGGCGAGATCATGCCCCCTCCTGTCCCTACAAATGTAGGGACCCCGATCCCCCTAAGCACACCAACTCAGGTCACCCCAGAAAGCAAGGTTCAAGCTGATCTCAAAGCTGCTATGGCGACAGAGCCAAAGCACGTAGAGTTCTTTGTGATCCTGGCAGCCCAACCAAGTTTTGATAACAGCTCCCTGGATGCGATGAGCAATGAAGAAAGAGCTACATACACGCAGAGAGAACGCGAAGCCTTTAATAAGCGCACCCAGCCGCCAGTGGAAGCTGCAATCCTTAAACTTCAGCAAAGCGGTGAGGTCTACAGTTACCACTCAAAGGTGGCACCAAACAGCTTTTATGTTAATGGCACATCTGTGGCGGTTAAGGAACTTTCACTGCGTGACGATGTAGCCCAACTTAATCTGAATCACAAGATGAAGATTGAGGATCCAACCCCGCACTCCAGTAGCAACTCCCCTCAGAGAACAGGGTCAACCGAAAGTATTAGATGGAACATTGATCTTGTAAAAGCACCTGACGTGTGGAGTGCTGGGGATAATGGCAGTGGCGTTGTAGTTGGAGTCATTGATACAGGTGTATCCTGCGCCCATGATGCGCTCAAGGAGAAGTTTCGTGGCTATGATCACAATACTCAAACCTGCGCTATTACTCGCGGGAACTGGATAGATTACGTCAACGGTAAAGATGCTGTTTATGATGATGATGGCCATGGTACTGAGGTAACTGGCATTGTGTTGGGCGATAAGCTAAGTGACGTATTTAGTGTTGCACCAGGAGCACAATGGATTGCCTGCAAGGTTGCAGAAACTGGAGGGTTGTTTAACGAAGATCGTGTTAGTGACTGCCTCAACTGGATGGTTAACAAAGCAAAAGTTGTCAATATTAGTCTGGGCTGTGGGTCAACCCCAGCAAGTTGTAATCTACCTCCAACCATAGAGGCTGCTCTAGAGACTGCCATACGTGAAGGTAGCATCGTTCCTTTGGTTGCTGCAGGAAATAATGGCCCTTATCGGCTTGGTTACTTTGCTGGCGCGCCATCAGCTTTTGCGGTTGGCTCTGTAGGCCAGCCGTCCCCCTCTAATTACCCTTCACTTTCAAGTTTTAGCCCATTGGGGCCAGCACTACCAGCAGGTACTACTAGCCTAGCAAAGCCTAACATTACGGCACCTGGCGATCAGATACACACCACTAAAATAGGAAATACCTACGGTGAGGTAAGCGGCACATCAGCCTCAGCTCCTCATGTAACCGGTGTGGCAGCGTTGCTAGTGTCAAACGTTATAGCTACAAATGCTGTAGTAGAACCTGGTGAAATCATGTTTTACATGGCTCGTGGTTCCTGGTCTTCACGATCCACAGATCATCTACCTAACTACAGTTATGGAGCAGGCGTAGTTGATGCTAAGAGTTCGTACGATATGCTACCTGCTAACTGTACTATGAACTTTACTGATGTGCCGCAGGGTAGTCAGTTCTACAGTAACATTAAGATTCTCTACTGTGGGAAAGTAGTAGGTGGTTATAGTGCCACTACTTTCCAGCCGACTTATCAAGTCAGTCGCATCCAGTTCGCTAAGATGGTTGATCTTGCACTTGGAGTAGCCGCCTATGACATCGCAACTCCAACTTTTCCTGATGTTGGTACTAATAACTCTCTTCGCATCTACGTGGAGTCAATAAATGCAGTTGGCATCATGGGAGGCAAGGCGGACGGATCTTTCCATCCTAATGATGCAGCTACACGCGCTGAGGTTGCAGTAATACTCCAACGTGCCAGAAAGTATGCGTACACACGCCCTAGTCCACCTCCTACGCCCTTCGCCGATGTTCCATCGAACTACTGGGCCTATGACTCAATCATGGCACTCAAGAACGCTGGTGTTATAAATGGTGAGCCTTGTGGCACAAGCCTTTGCTATGCTCCTACAGCGACCATACGGCGCGACGAAGCAAGCAGGATGCTTCATCGGAGTATCCGAATCCTGTTCAAGTAGTTACGTTCACATCGTGCTCACCTAACTAGCATTCTATCTTGGTACTCTGGTTAGTTGTGCTATTTGGGTCTAGGCTGTGTGCAAGGCAAACGAAGTGAATATGGGGGTAAGTCGCTTCGATTGAAGCCACTTACCCCCTGTTGCGTATATGGGACAACAACCATGTCTAACAGCGGTCTAATGTGGATAACTAAGCGGCACAGGCGGTGGGTTTGGTATAATTCGGGCAAGTAGAGCGGCGCAGCAGCCAAACCAGTTTTGCAGGGAAATATGAGAACTGGCAGACCACGATTGCTGAACCGGGCCGCAGGCAGAGTGCGCCGGGGCAAGCCAAGGCTAACGACGAGGGAGCGGCCACTAACCGGGCGTTAGGTTAAGGAGATACAAATGTTGAATGATGGTTATATGCTCTTTGCAGCCCGTTCGCGGGGGGCTGATGCCCCAGCGCATGAGCATGACAACGAAATTGATGAGGACGAGATGGGTATTCCCCATGTCCTGCCGATCTTGCCGTTGAAGGACACCGTGATCTACCCCTTCACCCCTGCTCCCCTCGCTGTGGGTCAGGAGCGCAGCCTGCGCCTGATTGAGGATGTGGTGGCTAGCGACCGCCTGGTAGTGATGGTGGCCCAGAAGGATGCCAGCATTGACGGCGCAGGGCCGGAGGATGCCTTCCGCATCGGCACTGTCACCCGCATCGAGCGGATGATGAAGATGCCCGACGGTACCATGCGCCTGCTGGTGCAGGGTATCCAGCGTGTCCGCATCCAAGAGTATGTCAGCCAGAAGCCTTACCTCAAGGCGAAGGTTGAGGTTTACCCGGATGTGGAGGAGAACGGCCTGGAGGTTGACGCACTAGTGCGTAACCTGCAAGGTCTGATCCAGCGCATCGTCGAGCTAATGCCGCACATCCCCGACGAAGTGACAGCAGCAGTGATGAACATCCCCTCCCCGCTCCACCTCGTCTACTACATCGCTGGCAATCTGCGCCTGACCCTGGAGGATCGCCAGGAGTTGTTGGAGACCAGCAGCCTGCGCGAGAAGCTGTTGAAGATGACCACCTTCCTGAACAAGGAACTGGAAGTCCTCGAATTGGGCAAGAAGATTCAGGGCCAGGTGCAGGATGAGATGAGCAAGACGCAGCGTGACTATATGCTGCGCGAGCAAATCAAGGCTCTGCAACGCGAGTTGGGTGAGGACGACGAGGCGACTGCCGAAATTAGCCGCCTGCGCGAGGAGATCGATGCTGCCGCGATGCCGCCAGAAGCCGACAAGGAAGCGAAGCGCGAACTTGACCGCCTCAGCCGGATGCCGCAGCAAGCTCCAGAGTATTCGGTGATCCGCACCTACCTTGAGTACATGATCGCCATGCCCTGGAACAAGAGTACCGAACAGGGCGTAGACGTGAACCGCGCCAGTCGCATCCTCGAAGAAGACCACTACGGTTTGGAGAAGATCAAGGAGCGCATCCTTGAGTACCTGGCCGTCCGCAAAATCCGCGCCGACCGTGCCGACCTGATCAAGGCGACCCAGGAGAGCGAGATGGACGACGGCACCCACGAGAACGAGAAGGATGTTACCTCCTCACCGCACAAGCCGATGCTGCGCGAACCAATCCTCTGCTTTGTTGGCCCGCCGGGGGTGGGCAAGACGAGCCTGGGCCAGAGCATCGCCCGCGCCCTGGGCCGCAAGTTCGTGCGGATGTCCCTCGGTGGCGTGCGCGACGAGGCCGAGATTCGCGGCCACCGTCGCACCTACATCGGCGCAATGCCGGGGCGCATTGTGCAGGCGATCCGCAGGGCCGAGAGCAATGACCCGGTATTTATCCTCGACGAGGTAGACAAGCTGGGTATGGACTACCGGGGCGACCCATCCAGTGCGCTGCTAGAGGTGCTAGACCCAGAGCAGAACAACACCTTCCGCGACCACTACCTGGATGTGCCTTTCGACCTCAGCAAGGTGATGTTCATCGCTACCGCCAATTCGCTGGACAGCATCCCCGGCCCGCTGCGTGACCGCATGGAGATTCTCTACCTCAGTGGCTACACCGAGGATGAGAAGCTGCACATCGCCACCAAGTACCTTGCGCCCAAGCAGCAACTCAACCACGCGCTGACCGAGGAAGACATGAGCTTCACCGACGAGGCGATCCTCACCCTGGTGCGCGGCTATACCCGCGAGGCGGGCGTGCGTAATCTTGAGCGCGAGATCGCCAACATCTGCCGCAAGGTAGTGAAGGACGTAGCCCTGGCCCTCAGCAAGGAGGAGCCAAGCAAGGAAGCCAACAAGAAGAACAGGAAGAAGCCCGAACTGCCGATCACCGTCACCACCGAGCAAGTCCATGAGTACCTGGGCAAGCCGCGGTTCGATAGCGAACTGGCCGAGCGGATGCAGGTGCCGGGTATCGCTACTGGCCTGGCCTGGACTGAAGTGGGTGGCGACATCCTCTTTATCGAGGCGACTCGCATGAAGGGCAACAAGCAACTGATCATCACCGGGCAACTAGGGGATGTGATGAAGGAGTCGGCGCAGGCCGCGCTCAGCTATGTACGTTCGCACGCGGCAGAGATTGGCATTGACGAGGATGTGTTCGCGGGCAGCGACCTGCACCTGCACATCCCGGCAGGGGCGATCCCCAAGGACGGGCCGAGCGCAGGTATCACCATGACCACCGCTATCGCCAGCTTGCTGACGGGCCGCAAGGTCAAGAACAACCTGGCAATGACTGGCGAAATCACCCTGCGCGGCAAGGTGCTACCGATTGGCGGCCTGAAGGAGAAGTCGCTGGCGGCCAAGCGGGTCGGCCTCAACACCATCATCGTGCCACGCCGCAACGAGCGGGACGTGGAGGAGTTCAGCGAGGAATTGAAGAAGGGGATGACCTTCATCTTCGTAGACACAATGGCCGAGGTGATCGAGAACGCACTGGAGCCACTGACCCCCGCGACCCCCGCCCGCAAGAGCCGCAGCAACAAGGCGGGCAAGGGTGAGGCTGAGCAGCAGCAGCCGCTGGTGCCAGTCGCCTAACGCCAATCCCCCAAAGAGCAACAGAGCAGGAGCGCACCAGTGTAGGTGCGCTCCCTCTCGTTGTATGGCAGCATACTGGCTACCAACGAGTGCAATCGGGGCGCGAAGTCAGGTGGTCAGCCCCCAGCTTTCAGCATCTAAGCCAAAGACCCTGCCCCCCTCTTTGCTAACAATATCAAGCAAAATGCCGCCAAACTGTTGACTTCCTGCCCAAAAAGTGGTAAAATATGGGTGTGTGTAGAACATATGTGCAGGTGGCTACCTACCTCCCGCGCGGGGTAGCAGAACGTGCAACCAGCCCTTGCCAGCCCCAACCCTTAGCAACCAGAACACAGGAGGACGCAAAAGAGTTATGTCAGACAGAGACAAGGCTATCGAAACCGCCATTGCCCAAATCGAACGCCAGTTTGGTAAGGGTACGATCATGAAGATGGCGGATGCCACCAAGATGCAGATCGAGTCGATCCCCACCGGCAGCCTCGCACTTGACCTCGCCCTCGGTATCGGTGGCGTGCCGCGTGGCCGCGTGATCGAAATCTACGGGCCAGAGTCGTCGGGTAAGACGACCCTCTGCCAGCACATCATCGCCGAGGCCCAGCGGCTAGGCGGGGTCGCCGCCTTTATTGACGCGGAACACGCCATGGACCCAGTCTACGCTGAAAAGTGCGGCGTAAACCTCGAAACCCTGCTGATCAGCCAGCCCGACAATGGCGAGCAGGGGCTTGAGATTGCTGAGACCCTCGTCCGCAGCGGCGCGGTTGATGTCGTTGTGGTAGACTCGGTGGCTGCCCTTACCCCCCGTGCTGAGATTGAGGGCGAGATGGGCGATACCCACGTCGGCTTGCAGGCTCGCCTCATGTCGCAGGCACTACGTAAGCTGGCAGCGGCGGTCAGCAAGAGCAAGACCTGCCTGATCTTCACCAACCAGATTCGGATGAAGATCGGCGTGATGTTCGGCAACCCGGAGACCACCACCGGCGGCCAGGCTCTAAAGTTCTACGCCAGCGTCCGCATGGAAGTGCGCCGCGTCGAGAGCCTCAAGAGCGGCAACGAGGTTTCGGGCAACCGGGTGCGCGTTAAGGTCGTGAAGAACAAGGTCGCGCCGCCTTTCCGCGTCGCCGAGTTCGACCTGATGTTCAACGAGGGCATCAGCCGCGAGGGTGAACTCACCGACATCGGCGCAGAGTTGGGCATCATCCGCAAGAGTGGGGCTTTCTACTACTACGGTGATACCAAGCTCGGCCAGGGCCGCGAGAACACTAAGGACTTCCTCAGGAAGAACCCTGATATGTCCGACGAGATCGAGGGCAAGATTCGCAACAACGGCACCACTCTGCTAGAGGTCGGGGTTTCATCGGAGGATGGTGGCAAGAAGGGTAGCAAGGCTGCGGTCGCTGCTGCTGCTGTTGTTGCCGCTGACGACGAGGAGTAACCGTGCCTGTCCAGGCACCCACGATGGCTGCGGCGATGAGTCGCAGCCATTTTCCTTTGGAAGGGTAAGCAGATGGCCGTTATAGACCCCAAAAACATCCTGGGTGGCCTGCCAGTTCCGGCCCAGCCAGCAGATGGCCCCAAGATCAGCGCGATCACCCCAAGCAAGCGCGATCCAGAACGGCTGCACATCTACGTAGATGGTAAGTACGTGATGACCGTCAACCTGATGGTGCTGGCTGAGGCGCGCCTTAAAGTGGGCGAGACCATGCCCACCCAGCGCGTCAGCGAGTTGCAGCAGGCCGAACGCTACAGCAAGCTGTATGACCGCGCCCTATTCTTCCTCACCTCCCGCCCACGCAGTGAACACGAGGTGATCGCCAAGCTCAAGGAAGTGCAGCGCAAGGCAGCCCGCCCCCAGCCAGTCAAACGCTACCAGAAATCTAAATCTGTCAAGCAAGGTTTTGGCCGCAGCCGCTACAGCAAGCCGGTAGAGGAAGAAGTTGAGGAGCCTGCGGAGCTTGAGGAGGTCGAGGAGCTTGAGCTTGAGCTTGACCCTGATCTTGACCAGGCGGCAGAGGATGCCGACGACCCCGAAATGCAGGCTGAAGCGAACGCAGTGGTGAACGAGGAGATGATTGAGCGGATCATGAACAAGCTGCGTGAGCAGAAGTTGGTGGACGATCTCGCCTTCGCCATGTTCTGGATCAGCAACCGCCAGCAATTCCGCCCCAGCGGAGAACGCTTGCTCAAGATGGAGTTGCGCCAAAAGCGGATCGCCGACGACGTTATCGTGCAGGCGTTGGAGCAGTACGCTGCCGAACGCGCCGCCGAAGCCGAGCGCGAGCAGGAGCTAGCCACCGCCGCTGCTACCCTCAGCCGCGCCAGCGCAAAGGCTGCCGCTGTTGCTGCGGGTGCAGATGAGGATGAAGACGAGGATGATCAGACGCTGGATGAGGAAGCCTTTGATGACGACGCAACCCCCGAACAGCGGAACGCCCTGGCAGCAGCCCGCAAGAAGCTACGCACCTATGCTAACCTTGACCGACTGGCCTTCAAGCGGCGACTCGGCTCCTTCCTGCAACGGCGTGGCTACGGCTTTGCCACGATCAGCTACGTCACCGACAAGCTATGGAACGAGTTGCAGGACGAGCGGTAGACTTGCCGCCCAGCCCGCGATCTGGTAGAATAGGGTTTATTGACAAGGCCCGCCTGGCGGGTAGACAAGAAAGAGGACGCGCCAACCAATGGCAGAGATTACCTGGCTGGGCTACGAGTGCTTCCGCATTCGCGCCCGCGAAGCAACGATCATCACCGACCCCTACGCTAGCGGCCTCGGCTACCAGTTGCCGAAGGGTTTGCTAGCCGACATCGTGACCGTTAGCAATCCTGATGACACCTACCTTAACAATACTGCTGCGATCAAGCGCAAGGAAGGCGAAGCGCGGGTGATTGATGGGGTGGGCGAGTACGAGGTCTCTACCGTCTTCATCAACGGCATTGCTAGCCAGCGCGACAAGAAGAAGGGCCAGGAGCGCGGCAAGAACACGATCTACACCATGACCGTAGAGGACATCAACATCTGTCACCTCGGCGACCTCGGCCACTCCCTCACTGCTGCTCAGAACGAGGCGATTGGCGACGTAGACATCCTGTTCATCCCCATTGGCGGCAACGGCGGCATGGACGCGGCCATGGCAAGTGAGGTGATCGGCCAGTTGGAGCCGCGCATCGTGATCCCCATGCGCTACCGCACCGGCGAGAACCAACCTGCCCCCGACGTGAAGCTGGACACGGTAGAACGCTTCGCCAAAGAGCTAGGCTTGAAAGACCCAGTGGCCCTGGAGAAGTTGAGTATTAAGAAGGCTGACCTGCCAGAGAACACCCAGGTCATCCTGCTAGAAGCGAAGTAGCAAACAGAGCGGGTAGTGAGCCGAGGGGCCGCTACCCGCTCAAACTTTACCATCCTTCCCATGATGGGGAGACGAGTGGGGGTGAGTAGAAAGGACATCTATCATGACCAAGTACATCTTCGTTACCGGCGGGGTCGTCTCCTCGGTCGGCAAGGGGATCGCTGTCGCCAGCATTGGGCGGCTACTCAAGGCGCGTGACCTGCGCGTGCGGATCATCAAGCTAGACCCCTACATCAACGTTGACCC
>JBBROH010000087.1:0-16490 GCA_038229595.1 Chloroflexia bacterium
AACGCCCCTGGTGAAGCCTACTCGACTGATGTTAGTGTACTGCTGGCGGCGGGCAAGTACATCCCTTCTACAGACCCTTACACCCAGACGCACGCCAGTCATTATGCTCGTTGGGACGAGAGCGTATTGCTGGCCGATCTCAACCGCCGTCGCTACACTCAGGTTATCCTGCCTGGCAACGTCGCTGACCCCTGCGTTGAGGGGGGCGGGCAGCTAAGCGATGGCATCCGCCTGGCCGTCTGCCAACACTACCGACTAGAGCAGAAGAACGTGCTGAACATCTTTGTGCCAAAGTTAGAGTGCATCATGTAGCAGGAGGTTGTCTGATGGACGAGCGGGCTGCTGTCGCTAACTCGCTAACTGCTGAGCTGCTAGCCGCCCTCGCGCCCCTCTCTATCCACCGCTATCGCTTTGGCCTGCGGGTGGTGAGCGGCACGCTGCGGCTGGGCGAGTTCAAGGGGTCGGCTCTGCGGGGAACGCTGCTGCGGCGGCTGCACTCCCTCTACTGCGTGCAGCCGTTCGTGCGCGGGCCGCTGGCTTGTTTGCCCTGTCAGCAGGCGGCGCGTTGCCCTATTGCGTTCCTGGTGGATACGTCGGCGGATGTGCTGGCGGTGAGTGGGGCGCGGGGGGATGAGTTGCCGCGTCCCTACGCGATTGAGCCACCGCTGGATGGGCGGCTGACCTATGAGGCGGGGGCGTTGTTTGAGTTTGGGGTGACATTGTTTGGGCGGGCTAATCTGCTGCTGCCCTACCTGGTCGGGGCGGTCAACGACTTTGCTGACCGGCTGGGGATGGGCCATGAGGGGGAGCGCGGGCGGCTGCTGCTTGAGACGGTGTGGGCCGAGCAGCCGCTTAGTCGGCAGCGGCTGGTGGTTTGGGGGTCTGAGTCGGCGGCAGTAGCTGGCGTAGAAGGGGCGCAGCTTGCGGGGCTGCAAGCGGGGATGAGCGTGGCGGCAGTAATGGCGGGCTTGCCAGAGCGGGTGGAGCGAGTGACGCTGCTGTTCCGCACGCCGTTGACCCTGAAGGCGGCTGGGCGGGTCTGGCGCGAGCCGCCGCCGTTCGCCCTGCTGCTGCAACGGCTGCTGGAGCGGGTAGCAGGGTTGCTCCAGGTGCTGGGGGATAGGCCACTGGCCTTGCCGTTCGCGGACTTGCTGGCAGCGGCGGCAGCGGTGCGCCTGCTAATCCCGGCGGATGACCCGCTGCCTGCGCGCTGGCAGGATGTGGAGCGGTATTCGTCTACCCACCAGCAGCGGTTGGCAATCGGCGGGCTGATTGGGCATCTGCATTATGCGGGGGAGCTTGGCCCGCTGCTACCCTGGCTAGCATTGGGCCAGTGGCTGCACGTGGGCAAGGCGGCAGTGCAAGGCAATGGCAGCTATCGGCTGGCGGCGGTAAGGTTAAGTTCAGTAAAGCAGTAAAGTAACTCGCCCTTACGGGAGAGAGTTACTTTACTTTACAGCTTTACCACCGAAGGGTAGGTTGGCTAGCTTGTAAAGCTGTAAAGTAAGCCGCCACAGCAACAACCCTCATCGCAGGATGCTCCGGGAGCCGTGACCCAGACCTTCAGCGACAAATATGCTACAGCGCAATGCTGGCTACTAGGGGCATCGCATCCACTTTCCCGTATTTGAGGGGATTGTAGACGAAACCCGCTTGCAAACCAAAGCGGAATGGTCTAGTAGGTCAAACAGATTTGTCGAGGTGGGTTTTCCTCTATGGTGATATGTTAACTTGTTAGGCCGTTGGGACTAGTACGTATCACAAGCATTCCTCCTTATCTTAGCTAGCCTGATTTTACCGTATTGCTAGGTACAGGGTCAAACCACCCACTAGTGTTTGTTCGGCTGCTTTTGCAACTTCTGGCTAGCTATCGCGTATTGACAAGTAAGGAGTTCAGTGATACACTCTTTGCATAGCCAGCCCGTCTGGCAATCAAACCAGCAGAGGTGGAACGACCGTACCTGACGAGCTAGTTAAACTTGACCTACAAGTAGTCACCCCCATGTTCATTGGCGGGGCCGACCCTCGCGCTCACGCCCCAGAGTTGCGGGCGCAATCAGTGCGCGGGGCAATGCGCTCAGCGGCTACGGCCTGTTCACCGGGTTTGAGCAAGTTATGCTGTAGCCAGTAACCAGCTACGAATAAAGCCACCCTTGTGCGGGGTGGCTTTTTGCTGCGCCTACAATCCCCTCAAAGGCGGAGCAGTAGATGCTACTTGATCACGCGGAAGCGCAGTTGCGTCCTGGCTAGCACTTCATCAAGCAGGGTCTTTTCCAACTTGATTTCTTGTTCTGCTAGATTCTCGAACAGCCGCAAGCCCTGACCTAGCAACAGCGGCACGATGTCTATATGCAACTCGTCCACCAGCCCCGCCTTCAGTAGCTGTTGTGCGACGCTCGGCCCGCCGACTACCACCACATCCTTGCCGTTCGCAGCCTCTTGTGCCTGCTGGATGGCACTCTCAATGCCCTCGGTGACAAAGTTGAAGCGCAGCTTATCGTTCTCACCCTTCGCCGCGCTCTCCGGCGGATGGTGTGTGATTACGAAGATAGGAACCTGAAACTCATAGCCGCAGTAGTCGCCATTCCCCATCTCATAGGCGCGTCTACCCATCACGACCGCACCCGTGTCACGGATCGCTTCCAGTAGCGACGACGTTTCCTGCATCTCCGCTAGATCGGCGTAGAGGCTGCCCACATCGCCATTACGGTCGTTCACGAAACCGTCAAGCGATAGCGTCATGCCTACTATCACCTTGCTGTTCATAAAACCTCCTACTGCAACGCTGGGCTGTTTTAATCCCCTCAAAGACGGGGAGGTGGATGCAATCCACATCTGGGATCGTATGTTACGCGGCATATTTGCTGCTAAACGTGCGAGTCGCGGCTCTAGGGGCAGCTTTCGACAAAGATTCAGACTTTGCTACTGGTTAGGACTGTAACATACTCCCCGGCTTTTCGCAACCTTGTTCGACCAATGGCATTCAGCAAGATAAGGGCGCGGAACGCTCATCCCCTTACACTTCTCCCTGCACCGTAAGCTGGGGAGAGTTGTAAGTAAAGTAAGTTAAGTAACTCAGGTGGCAGCCGCCAACCCTACTTCGGCTGCTCATGCCAGTGGCTAGCGCGACCCAGCCTGCCAGCGGGGTGCTGTTGATCGTCTAGCCAGCCAGCCGCTATCCGCCCTAGTTTACAAAGATTTTACCAGCAGATCATCCAGGTGTCACCTGTTTGCTATACAATGTGGCGGTGAGGTGTCTCAAATCCTGGTGCCAGCTAATCAATCTTGCTCCAAAAGGAAAGCTCATGCGCCTAAAGCTCGTTCATGGCCTCTGCGCTATCGTTGTCCTTACTATGTTGCTGGGCGGTTGGCAGGTAAGCTATGCCGCCAAACTGCCCAGCCGCTCTGAACCCGCCAACCTCTACTGCGACAGCATCCACGCAGAATACCCCGCTGTGGTCAAGGTTGGCAGCTTCTACTATGCTTACTATAGCGGCTTCGGCTGTAGTTGGCTACTGCACTATGCCAGTAGTGTGGACGGCATCCACTTCGACAAGCAAGGGCTGATTGACCTCAACGATGGTTGGTCAGAGCAGCAGGCCTTCCCCTTCGTCCTTTACGAGGACGGGCGTTTCAAGCTGTGGTACGGTGGTGGCCTGCGCTATCGCATTGGCTACGCCGAGAGTGTAGACGGAGTCCACTTCGTTGCCCAGCCTCAGCCGGTGCTTGACCCCGGCCCGGCTGGTAGCTGGGATGCGGGCGACCTGGTGCGCCCCTCAATCCTCAAGCTCACCAACCCAGCTGCGACCATGCTGCAAGCCCTCAACCTGCCTCTAACCAGCACTCAACTTTACCTCATGTACTACAACGCCTTCAGCAGCAGCAATCCCGACCCTGGGGTGGGCTACGACACGGCCATTGGCCTGGCTGCCAGCCTCGACGGTCTGCGCTGGCAACGCTACGACCAGAACCCGATCATCACCTCTGACCAGGAGATTTACACCTGCTTTGCCCTGCAGGTGGAGGGGGCGTACTACCTCTACTACCGCATCGCGGGGGATGTGCAACTCGCCACCAGCATAGACGGGCTGCACTTCGCTACCTACGCGGGCAACCCCGTTCTGAGCCGCCAGCCCAACACCTGGCAGGCCGAGCAGGTCTATGGCGTGTTCATCCTGCCGCTTGCTGATGGCAGCTATCGGATGTACTACAACGGCATCCGCGAACTGGGTGGCAGTTGGGGCATGATCGGCATCGCCAACAGCACCGACCTAATCCACTTCACCCCACGCAGCGACAACCCGGCAATCACCGTCGGCAACACGCCCGCCAACTTCACCGCTAGTGCCAACCCGGACGGCACAATCAGCGCAAGTTGGCACCGGGTGCTAGCTGATGACAGCACCTACGAACTGCGCTATGGAACCAGCCCCGGCAACTACGACCAGGGCCTGGCGGTCAGCACAGTTGAGAGTACCACCTTCCTGCCGCTTGAGCCGTCGCCCGATGGCAGTTACTACCTGACTCTGATTGGCAGCAAGGAGGGGGTGCCGGGCTACCCTGCGGAGGAGCAGATGGTGCAGGTGGCAGCCCCTTGCCGGACGAAGCGCAACGGCAGTGGTTGCCCCACCAGCACTACTACTGCCACTGCCACTGCTACTGCTACTGCCACTACCACTGCTACTGCCACTGCTACTGCTACTGCTACTGCTAGCCCGACAGTGACGGCTGAGGACAGTGCCACCGCTAGCAGCACAGCCAGTGCAACAGCGGTGCCAACTGCTACGCCGACGGCAAGCACTCCTGCTTGCACGGTCAGCTTCAGCGACGTACCAGCCAGCAATATCTTCTACAGTGACATTCAGTACCTGGCCTGTCGCGGGCTGGTCAGCGGCTTTGTGGGCGGCACCTTCCAGCCAAACAGCGGCGTTACTCGCGCCCAGTTCGCCAAAATCATGGCCCTCAGCTTCAATCTCAACAGCCCACTACCAACCGCGCCTACCTTCAGCGATGTACCCACTGCCAATATCTTCTATCCCTACATCGAAGCGGCTAGCAGAGCAGGCTTGATTAACGGGCTGGGGGCAAGCCAGTGCCAGCAGCTAGGTACAACCGCGCCATGCTACGGCCCCGACCTGCCAGTTTCGCGGGTCGTGGTAGCCGTGATTGTACAGCGGGAGCGGCAGTATCCAGCGTATGCACCAACTGCGCCGACCTTCGCCGACTTGCCGCCCACTGCTTTCGGCTACGGTGCCGTCGAGAGCCTGGTACAGCAGGGCATCAACTCTGGCGCGCCCTGTAGCGACGGCTTCAGGCTCTGCTACCTGCCCAGTGCCAAGAGTACACGGGGGGAGACGAGCAAGGTGGTACACCACGCGCTGCTGATTGCCCCATGATGTTGGCGTTACAATCTGAGCCAGTCGGCCCAACTCTGCAACAGCCAGCCCACAAAGCTGGCTGGCCTATTGCAAATTGTGTTGCTTGCCGCTATAATGAGCAGGAGCCGCAGATAGACATAACACGCAGAAATGGTGCCAATGAGCTTCCCAAGCTACTACACGCTAATTACATCGGTAGCGATTGCCCTGGCTTATGTTGGCCTGGTGCAGGGCATCTTCCTTGCCTTCCGCGTTCTTAACTTCCCCGACCTGACGGTGAACGGTAGTCTGCCGCTCGGTGCGGCAATGAGCATCCTGCTGCTCGAACGCTTTGGTTGGGGGCCACTCTGGACGCTGCCGCTGGTCTTTCTCGCGGGGGCTGCCGCTGGGCTGACCACTGCCTTGCTGACCACCAAGATGAAGATAAACGGCCTGCTGGCGAGCATCCTGGTCGCTACTGGCCTCTACAGCATCAACCTGCGGCTGCTCGGCTTCGGTTCGCCAGCAGGCAGGCCGAATGGTACGCTCTATGTCAGTGAGGAGAAGGGTAAGGCAGTCGAGGGCTTGCTCAGCTTCCTCCCGCTCAGAGACCCAGAGAAGTTCTCCCTGGTCGCCCTGCTGGTCGGTGGGCTGCTGGCCTTGCTGGTGTGGGGCTTGCTCAGTACCCAGCTTGGGCTGGCGGTACGGGCAACTGGCAACAATGAGCAGATGGCCCGTGCGGTGGGCATCGACACCGACCTGATGAAGATAATCGGCCTCGCCTGCGCCAACGGCCTCGTGGCGATTAGTGGCGCGATGCTGGCCCAGCGCGATGGCTATGCCAGTGCCGATGCTGGCCTGGGCGCAATAGTGTTCGGCCTGGCCGGGCTGATCCTCGGCGAAGCGGTGGTACGCAGCAAGCTGATTGGCTGGGCCATTCTCAGCACGCTCGTCGGCTCAATTATCTACCGCGTGGTGCTGGCCGTGGTGCTGGCCCAGAACCTGGAGACTAGCGACCAGCAGCTAATTACCGCCTTGCTGGTAGCGATAGCCCTTGCCCTACCCCTCTTGCGTGGGCGACTACCGGGTTTCGCCAGCAGCAGAGTGGCGGCTACGCAAGCGACGGCGAACGACGAGCGGCCCGCCGGGAAGCTGGAAGGCTAGCCATGCTCAAGCTACAAGCGGTCAGCAAGGTGTTCAACCAGGGTACGCCCTATGCGGTGCAGGCAATCAGCGGCCTGTCGCTTGAGGCGGGCGCGGGCGAGTTCATCACCTTGATTGGCTCGAACGGGGCGGGTAAGTCTACCATGCTCAACCTGATTGCTGGGCTGTTCTACCCTGATAGGGGGCGGGTGGAGATTGATGGGCGCGACGTAACCAACCTGGCCGAACATCGGCGTGCTGCGCTGGTCGGGCGCGTCTTCCAAGACCCGCTGCTCGGCACCGCCAGCCAGATGACCGTGGAGCAGAACCTGGCCCTGGCTAGCGTGCGTGGGGGGCGGCGTGGCCTCGGCCCTGGGGTGGGGCGCAAGCAACGGGCTGACTTCCGCAACCTGCTAGCTCCCCTGGGCCTGGGGCTGGAGCAGCGGTTGACAACCAGCGTCGGCCTGCTATCTGGCGGTCAGCGGCAGGCTCTCACCCTGCTGATGGCGACGCTGGCGCGGCCCGCAGTGCTGCTGCTCGACGAACACACTGCTGCGCTCGACCCGCTTACTTCACAGCGGATTAACGAGCTAACGGTTAAGCTGGTCGCTGAACTGGGCCTCACCACCCTGATGGTGACCCATAACATGAACATGGCGTTGGCGATGGGCAGCCGCACGCTGATGATGCACCAGGGGCAGGTGTTGATGGACATTAGTGGCCCGCAACGTGCAACAACAACCGTACCACAATTGATTGAGCGATTCAACGCTTACAAGCAAGGGCTGGTTAGTGACCGGATGGCACTTGGCTAGCACAAGGGACGCACAAAGGAGGATGCTCTGTGAACAGGAAATGGCACTTTGGCTCAGTTGCACTGATGGCCCTGCTCGTCACAATGGTGGCTAGTGGCTGCGAGATTGGTGGTGGCCCCGCCAGCCCCACCCCCGGCCCGCAGGTGGCGGCCTCGCCTAGTGCCAGCGGCACGCCTGGCACGCCGCTTGCCATTGCCAGCGGCACCGCGATGATGGTTAGCCCCACTGCGATGGCGATGCTGTCGCCTACCGCGATGATGACCACAACGGGCGGCCCACTGAAGTCGCTCAAAGTTGGGGTGATTGAGACGACGGTGCAGCCCGCACTGGAAGCGGCGATTAAGGGCTTCAAGGACGAGTTTACGGCGAAGGGCTATACCGAGGGGACGAACATCAGCTTCGACGTGAAGCAGGGGGCGGGCGACGCTGCCACTCTCAGCCAGATTGCCACCGTCTTCTTCGACCCCAGCAAGGGCTACGACATGGTGTTGGCGGTCGGCACCGCTGCCCTAAAGGCGGCAGTTAACGAGGGCAAGGCTAACGCGGCCATGCCGATTATCTTCGTTGCTATTGCCGACCCTTATGGGGCAGGCATCGGGGTGAAGTCGCCAACTGACCACCCGGCTAATATCACGGGCATCCAAGACAGCCCGCCAGTCACCGACGCACTCAAGCTGGTGCTTGAGGTGCTGCCCAACGTGAAGAACGTCGGCTTGCTCTGGAACCCCAGCGAGCCTAACTCCACCTACAGCACCGACCGTGCTCGCGCCGCCGCCGCCAGCCTCGGCCTCAACCTGATTGAGCAGACCACTGCAACCACTGACGACCTCGGTCAGGCGGCCAACACGTTGGCTGACAAGGGAGCGCAGGTCTTCTTCGTCTCCACCACCAACAGCGTAGTGCAACGCCTGCCCAGTATCGCCAAGGTGTCTAGCGAACGCGAACCAAAGATTCCGCTATTCGGCAACGACTTCCTCTCTGCGGGGCGGGGGGCAGTAGCGGCCTACGGCCTGGATTATAGCGACTCTGGGATGCAAGCTGCTGGTCTGGCCCTTCAGGTTGCCGGGGGCAAGTCAGTCAAGGAGATTGCGATTAAGCAGCAGACCAAGACGCTGCTCTACGTCAACACCTACTACGCGGGCCAGCAGGCAGTCAAGCTACCCGACACGGTAAAGAGCAGGGCTGCCCAGGTGATAGACTCCGCTGCGCCCACCGCTCTCCCGGCCACGCCAGTCAAGAAGTAAGGCGTAGCGGTCAGGCTAAAACAGCAAGGGGGGGAGCCATCTGGCTCTCCCCTTTGACTTGCTGCGCCAGGTTGCGCTGCTAACTAGCGGGGCTACTTGCCTTCGCTGGAGCGGCGTAGCACCTCACCCGCGACGATCATGCGGGCGATGGCGGCGGCGTTGCGTAGGCGCAGCCCTGCCGCCTGCACCACATCCGCAGGCAAGTGCTGGCTAGCGAACTCGATTACCACATCCATGGTCAGGTCAATGCGCCGCACGGCCTCTGCTGCACTGGCACTATTGCCGTCGGCGAAGTTGACATCCAGCACAATCAACACATCCTCAGCGGTAATACTGCGCCTATGGTCAAGCATGGCGATGATTGCGTCAAGGGCATGGCGTACCCCCTCCTGCACCAACGCCCACACTTCGGGGCTAGGTTGGGCCATGTGGCCGTGTTCACTGTTGTCGCGCTCGAAAATCAGGTGGGTCAGCACTTCACGGTTACGCTCAACCAACTGGCTGACTGCGCCAAGCGGCTGGATAGCAGGCGCGGGTACAGCTAGCGACTCACGGTCTTTCATCTTTATCGCTCCTCGTTCTTACCGCTCACCCGGTCGGCGGCCTGGTTGGTGCGCCGCATAATTTCGTTCGCCAACACCATGCGGGCGCGGCGCGCCCATGTTCCGCAGCCGCCGCTCGGTTGCGGCGACCCGCGCGGCAGGCAGGCAGTCGTGGGCGAAGGCGATTAGCGCGTTCATTGTCCTGTCTACCCGCGCCATTGCCAATTCGGGGTTGACTACAACGCCATCCGGCAACAGAATGTCCAGGGCAGCGGCCACATCTCCGCCAGTCAAGGGGCCTGGCTCGCGCAGCCAGCCGATGACCAGGCTGATGATGTGCTGAACAGACTGCTCTACCTGCGGCCAGGATGCTGGTGCTTCCTGCATGATGAAGGCGACGGTCAGGCCTGCGTCCGCCTCGACTATCTTCTCGACTAGTAGCGAACGGTTGGCCTCGATTAACCTAATTACCGCCTCCGTATCATCTTCATTCAACAGCCTACCACCTATTGTCAGCCCTTCGCCACTCGCTGCGCTGCGTTGACAGCTTGTTCCGCCTTTTGCAGATGCACCAACAGCACGCTGATGTCTGCGGGGTTGACCCCGGCCAGGCGGGTGGCCTGCCCAACGGTGGCCGGGCGCATACGGGTTAGTTGCTGGCGCGCCTCATTGCGGAGGGCGGCCAGGGTGCTGTAATCGAAGTCGGGGGGGATGCGCCGCTCCTCCATGCCCCGCACGCGCTCTACCTGCCAGCGTTCGCGCTCGATGAAGCTCTCGTACTTCACGCTGACTTCGACTTGCTGGGCTACGTCTGCATACAGTATACCATGTTCTACCTCATTCACGCGCAAGCTGTCGGCTGGGCTGGACTGGGGCTGGTCGTTGAGGTAGGGCAGGGCATGGTAGTCAACCTCCTGCCGCCGCAGGTAGTCGGCTACGGTGCTGCCTTTCTGCACGGCAGGGTAGCCCGCAGCGGTCAGCCGCTCGTTCAGCAGCGGCGAGGGGGCCACCCGCTGGCGGTTGACCCGCTCAAGGTTGGCGAGTACCATGGCGCGGCGGGCCTCCACTCTGGCGTACTGCTGTTCGGTCAGCAGGCCCAAACGGTAGCCAATGGGGGCTAGCCGCAGGTCGGCGTTGTCACTGCGGAGCAGCAGCCGATGCTCGGCGCGGGCGGTCATCAGGCGGTAGGGTTCGCGCAAATCCTTCGTGGTCAGGTCGTCGGCCATTACCCCAATATAGGCGAGGCTGCGGGGGAGGATGAGCAGGTCGCCCGCGTCTAGCCGCGCAATCGCCGCCTGCGTCTCGGCCAGCAGCGAGGGGTAGGGCAGGGGGCGAGGTGGCAAGCCGATGGCGCGGATTGCGGCGTTGACCCCAGCCAGGATACCCTGACCAGCCGCCTCCTCGTAGCCGCTGGTGCCGTTGATTTGACCGGCGAGGAATAGACAGCCCAGCCGCTTGCTCTCCAAAGTGGGGCGCAGTTCAGCCGCCTGCACCGCATCGTACTCGACCGCATAGCCGAAGCGCATCACCTCGGCATTACGCAGCGCGGGGATGGAGCGGAGCATGGCCGTCTGCACCTCCTCTGGCAGGCTGGTGTTCATCCCTTGCACGTAGACCTCGTGGGTCTGCCAGCCCTCTGGCTCAAGGTAGAGGTGGTGGCTCTGCTTGTCGGCGAAGCGCATCACCTTGTCTTCGATAGAGGGGCAGTAGCGGGGGCCGACCCCTTCGATCAGGCCACTGAACATGGGGGCGCGGTGGATATTGGCGCGGATGGCCGCGTGGGTGGCGGGGTTGGTGTGTATCTCGTAGCAACACATCTGCTGCCGCCACTCGCCACCGCCAGCCTGGGGATAGACGGCTAGCGGCTCCAGCGCACTGACGGGGGTGGGCCAGTGGCTGAAGTAGAGGGGGGTGGGGCTGCCAGCCTGTGGCACTGTCGCGCTGAAGTCGATAGTGCGGGCATCCACGCGTGGGGGGGTGCCAGTCTTGAGGCGCAGCAGCTTGAAGCCGAGGCTCTCTATGCTCTCGCCCAGGGCGACCGCTGGGGCTTCGCCAGCCCGCCCCGCCGCGACCGTCAGTTCGCCAACCACGGTGCGCCCGCGCAGGAAGGTGCCGGTGGTCAGCACGACAGCTTGCGCGTAGTAGCGGCTGCCGCTGGCGGTGGTAACGCCCAGGACTACCCGCTGGCCCTGTCGCTCGCCGATGATCAGGCCAGCGACCATCGCCTGGCGGAGGTGGAGGTTCGCTTGCTGCTCGACAGTGCGCTTCATGGCGGCGGCGTAGAGCCGTTTGTCCAACTGGGCGCGCAAGGCTTGCACCGCTGGCCCCTTGCCGGTGTTGAGGGTGCGGATCTGGATCAGAGTTTCGTCGGCAATGCGGGCCATTGCGCCGCCGAGCGCGTCCACTTCGCGCACCACATGGCCCTTCGCTGGGCCGCCAATGCTGGGGTTGCAGGGCAGCAGCGCGATGGTGTCAAGGTTGCCGCTGAGCAGCAAGGTACGCGCCCCCACTCTGGCCGCCGCCAATGCTGCCTCGCAGCCCGCGTGGCCGCCGCCCACTACAATCACGTCAAACAGTTCTTCCACCGTAGCCCCTCTTAGTTGTGTCTTCGGATAGCAGGCTAATTATACCAAACCGCTAAGCGACCTTGCGCCACCGCCTGGCCCACCCAGCCTGCCAGCGGCTAGCGCAACCCAGCCAACGGGGGTAGTCTGGCAGCATTGGCGGCAACGGGGGTGGAGGGGCTGCGGTTCGGCAAGTTGGCTGCCTTATCTAACTTACTTCACTTACTTCCTTACACTTCTCCCCACCTTGCGATGTGGGGGAGTGTGAGTTGTGACTAACCAGCCCGCTTACCCCTCGCTGTCGAGCAGGGTACGGGGTGAAGTGTGAGTTGTAAGTAAGTAGCTTACCCCCACTGGCAGGCTGGTTGTGCCAAGCCACACTTCATCAGCGAGGCAGGGCTGGGGCAAGCTCTAGCTAATTGGCACTCGCCCGTAGGGATTTGTAGCCGCACGACTTGCACATCTCTGTCAGCGTAAGCAGGCTGCAGGAAGCTGGCGAAGGTAGCCAGCGCAGCTTGATGTTCGCGCAGCCACGCTTGATCCAGCACCAGGGTGTTGACCCGCAAATCCTTGCCCAGCACACACAGCAGGTCGCGCTGCGGGAACAGCCTTGCCATCTGTAGCTGGAACCTGGTGTAGCTGGGTGGGAAGTAGCCAGAGTAACCGTTGACGATGGGCTGGCGGTGGTCAATCTGAGCAAGCATCCGCCAGCCCTCCCCCGCGTAGTCGCGGATGCCGAGGCCGTTGGGGAACGGCACGTGGGCCACGACTGTGCCAGCTGGCTGGCTGAGTAGCCACCTTGACCAGCCAGTGGCGGGCGTAGGCGGCACGCTCAGCAGTGGCACTGGCACGTTCAGGTTTTCAGCCGCCCCCAGCAGAGCCAGCAGCAGGATTAGCCCCGACCCCCTACGGCGCAGACGGCCAGCCAGGTGGGTCAGGGCCAGGGCCGCCAGCACTACCATCAGCATCTGCATGATGACCGCAAAGCGAAAGGGGCTGCGTAGCTCGCCGAAACCAGGCACCACCGCCCTTAGCACAGCGAGCGGGCTGTAGCCACCACCCAGCTTCAAGCCCATCGCCAACACCGCCGCCAGCAGCACGCTAGCCGCCAGGTAGCCAATCCACCGCCGCCGCTCGCGTCCCTGCCAGCCTAGTACCCCACCGGCAACGGCTAGAGCCAACACAATCAGCCCAGGGAACAGGCCGCCCGTATCCTCCAAAGTGGCGGTCGGGAGCGGCAGACTGGCCGTGTTCGGGCGAGTGAAGAAGTCCCCTATACTGGCTGAGAGGCGTTCTACCACAAAGTCTTGACGAGCGAGGCCGAGCCGCTGGTGCAGGCTATACACAGGCAGGATTAGCGGTAGCAGTAGCAGCCCCGCGACCAGACCACTGCCAGTCAACCGCAGCAAAGGCCGCCAGCCGAAGCGTTGTTCGCTGAGGGCCACCAGCCCAGCTAGCAAGGCGAAGGGGGCGAAGATAAGCGCATATTGCTGGCAGGTGAGATAGGCCACCACGAAACCCAGGCCAGTCCAGGCCGCGTGGCGCAAACTCCCCGACTTGCCAAAGCGCACCAGGCCATCTAGCGTCCAGAGCAGCCCGAACAGCGGTGTGAGATTAAGGACACCATACACTTTAGCCACAAACGGCAGCGCGACCATCAGTATCCCCGCCAGGAGAGCCGCTAGCCGGGTGGCAGCCAGGGCGCGGCTAAGGCGGTAGGCAAACACCCCATTGAGGGTCAGGATTAGGAGGAAGGCCAGGTTGAGGATTAGCGCAGGTGGTGCGTTCAGCCCCCACAGCGGCGCGACCACTAGGCTGGTCAGTGGCTCTGGCTCAGAGTAGGTGAATACCCCTTTGTTGGGGAAGAAGAACGGTGCATCCCAGTAGCCAGCAAAGCCATGTGCCAGGCGGTCAGCATTCCACCACAGCGTCCAAAGACTGAACAGGCCCACCATCGCGCCCTGCTCATTGCCCAGCGGTATTGCCAGCGTCAGGTTAGCGGCCAGCGGCCAGGTAGCGACCAATGCAGTGAGCAGGCAACAACCCACTACCACCAGCCCCCACCGTAGGGCCGCCAGGCGGTCGGCACCTTGTGTCCCTACAGTTGCTCCCTCATCCGCCTGTACCGCTACCAGCATGGTCAAGTATCTACTCCTCCTGCCCGCTTAGGGTTGCTGCGTCGGTGGCTGCCTCTCGCCCACAGCAAACGGCTGGCCGAGGCTACCTTCTAGCAGCGCAAGCGTTAGCGCATGCTCACCGGTGTAAATCACCAGCAGCCTGCCTGCCTTGTAGAAGTGGGGCTGGGCTACCCACGTGACCATCCCGCGGCTAATGCTGCCGTTCGGCGCGATCTGCTTCGCGTCGGCTTCTAGTGCGCCCTGGTCAGCATACTCGAAGGTTTGTACTGCCAGCCCGTTCACTTTGAGCTGCTCACCGGGAACGCTGAGGAAGGGCTGCTCAATCTTGCCCGTACTGCTCACCGTTGCGCCTAGCTGCTGCAATGCGGCCAGCAAGCTCGCCCTATCTTGCACGCCAGCAGCAACCTGCGCCGTGCTGGCCCCAGGGCTGGTCTTGCCGCCACTGTTTGCCCCTGGTGTGCTACCACTATCGCAGGCAGCCAGTGTGAGATTGAGCAACAGCAACCCAATCACCCTCAGGTACAACTTTCGGTTTACCATAACTACTTCCTTCTATTTGGGGGATAACTAGCCAGAAGATGAGGCTGGCGGGGACGTTACTTCTCGTGCTGAGCGCAGCAATGGGCATTAGCAAGTTGCAAACCTTGTTGCTGACAAAGGGTAGGCTGCACCGAGCAATTGATCAGTGCAGCCTACGGTTAGCTCTACACCTGTGCCTGTTGGGTGAACGGCCAGAGCCGCACCCCACTGACCCAGGCTCCTGCCTTTACTTGCTCTGCCCGGCTGCCTGCTCCATCTCGGTGGCAGACTTGCCATTAACTTGGCTAGCAACATCGCTGTGCGTAACTGCTTGCAGCTTGCCGTCAGCCGCAATCAGGTAGCGACCTTCGGGCGAGACGGGGCGCAAGGTGTTGTCGGGGCCAGCCTCTAGCAGCAGGAAGTGCTTTTCTCCCACCTTGTAGGCCGGGTCGTCGTTCAGCAGCAGGACTTGCACCTTCTCACCGGACGGGTTGGTGGAGTTGCCTTTGCCAGCGGCTGGCTTGGGGGTGTAGGTAGTCTCGCCGCCAGTGCGGAAGACAGTGAGGGTCTGGCCTTCATTTGCCCCCTTCGTGGCCTTAAGCACCTTGAAGGTGATGTACTGGGTTGGCACGACGTTGACTCCATCTGGCTCGCCTTTGGCCTCGGTGATGATCGCCTTGCCATTGCTGACCGCCACAACCTGGGCTTCGATGACGGTAGAAGCCTTGTTTGCTACATCGCTGAAGCTCTTGGGCTGAAAGGCCCAGACTGCGTGTGAGGTTGGGGTGGCCTGGCTCAGGTTGAAGTAAGCGAACTGACCGACCAGGGCGAGGGTGAGCGCACCAGCAGCTACCCACCAGAACTTGCTCTTCATCTTGCTTTCTCCTCTTGTCGAGTGTTGGCTGTTCATGTTCGGTTCGCCTCCGGCTTAGTGGTAGCGATAGAGGTCGTAGAAGTCGTCCACGTCGTGCTGGCTAAGGGTGTTGCCGCTACCACTAAAGTAGCCTGCGCCCATGCAGCCGCCAGTATTGTTGTGGTCGAAGCCGTAGGTGTGTTCAACCTCTTGGCAGTACACGCCCTGGATGTCGTCGGATGCGTAGCCGTAGTAGTTGTTGTAGCGCGCATGGGCATGAATGATGTGGTCGCCGCTGACGTTCTCCAGGCTAGCGAGGCCCGCCCAGCCAGTGTTGCCAGCGTTGTCGCCGAACACCGAGATGTCGGTATGAGAACTGGAATTATAGTTGTAGAGGTTGCTAATGCGGTTCCAGGCATCCTGGCGGGCGTTCTCAGCCTCAGCAGTGTTGGTGCCATACGTCCATTGCTGGATCGTGATGTTGGTGCCGCTCTTGTCCCAGTGCCAGTTACCCCAGTTATGGGCCGAGGCGGTGAAGACACCAACGTTGAGGGCGAGGAGGGCGAAGACGATCAGAGGGGGTGCAATCAGCTTGAGTTTCCGAGACATCGGTTAACCTCCTGTGTGTACACACGTGTCTGGTGAACAATGATCGATAGGAGCAGGAGCAGACATTGCGCCCTGCTAACACCTTGCGGTCAGGCAAGGCTTGAGCAGCGTATGATTGCTGCTAGCTAGGGGCGGGTAGCGGTCGCGGTTGTGCGCTAGGCTCACCTGGCCGGTTGTGCATCTCCTGTCCTCCTTTCTTCCAGTTTCGGAGGTAAGCAGTCGGGCCTGCACAGCACCCGCACTATGCTGCTCAGGCTGCCGAAAAGCAGACGGAGAGCATTTGCATACAGATTGGCACAGTAGCACTGTCACATTGTAGTAGCCTGGTGTGGCCCCGTATGTGGCGGTGCCGCGTCTATCTGTGTTCCTATCGTAGCACATGATCACTGATAAGTCAATAGTACGAAGTGAGCGTAATGTAACATGCTGCGGCAAGCTCGTACTATCACCTACAGCCTGCTTCAGCTATGGCAAACGAAAACCCCGCTCATGGGCAGGGGTCAGGTCGCGTTGTGACCAGGCTACCGCTGGCTGTTCAGTGGCAGCCCTGCAGCCAATGCTCTAGCATACGTGGGGCTTGTGGTCGTTTCTGCGCCACTACGCCCAGCAGCCAGGCGCAAATCCCTACATTATTACCAACAAAATCCAACAGGATAGCCCACCCTCTCGCGCTACAATGTATCTATCAGCGTGTCATTGCTGACCC
>JBBROH010000088.1:0-16427 GCA_038229595.1 Chloroflexia bacterium
GGTTGCCGCCGTTCCGCCAGTGCTGGTCGTTGACCAGCCGCGCCGCCTGCGCCTGCGGATCGGGCAGGGGGTGGCAGCAGTGTTGGTGCTGGTAATGGCCGCGCAACTGGCGGGTACTGCCCTCGCCCGCTACGACCGCCAATCGCGCTCAACCCCCACCTGGCTTGAGATGTATGGCACCCAGTTGAGCGTCGCCCGCCTGTTGCTCAAGTACGACAAGGCTTACGAGTTCTACGTTTCGCCGCGCTACATCGGCCTGCCGCCGCAAGCCTTCCTTGCCCCCAATATCAACCCGCCGCGTACCTACGATGGTGCGTGGGCCTTGCCCTTCGATATCACAGGCCGCAACGTGGGCATCATCGCCGACCTGGAAAGCTCGGCGGACATGGCCCGGATGTACAAACTCTACCCCAACGCCACCTACACCGTGATCTACCCACCCAGCGACCAGAACCCGGTGCAGTACGTGACCCTGCTCAAGGAGAGCGACCTGAGCGCGATCAGGGGTGTGCATCTGCTCACCTACGCCGCTGACGCAGGGCCAGGCCCCAAACCCGCCAGCGACAAGTATGAGCCGAGCCTGAAGCACCAGTGGCTGGCGGCAGACGGCAAGTTCCCCCTGCGCGCCCGCTTCGAGACCACCCTGCGCCTGGCGAACAGCAGCACCGCCAGCTTCTACCTGGAAGGTGCGCCGGTCAGCGCAACGGTGACGGTGGATGGCTTCCCTGGGGAGATGGCCCGCTACGTCGCGGCGGGCCTGCACACCGTTGTGGTCGAGCAGACTGTGGCGGCGGCAGGTGGTCAGACACGCTTGCTGATGGATGCGAACGGCAGCATTGGCCTGGAGATAGCCCCGGAGAGCCTGTTCAAGCCGTCGGTGGAAGCCCGTGGCCTGACTGGCAACTACTACGCGGGCGGCAACGTGGCTGGCCCACCGACGCTGGCGCGGATCGACCCGTTTATCTCCTTCTACTATCACCTGACCCCCATGGGCCGACCCTACGCCATCCAGTGGACGGGTAAACTGTACATTCCGACCGACGGCAGCTACAACATCGCCACCGAGCAGATCAGCCGCTCGACCCTCGAAGTGGATGGGCAGATGGCGATCACCAACAACGTCTTCAACAGCCTGGCCGAACAGTCCTTCACCCTCAAGCGCGGCTTCCACGACATTCGCCTCACCTTCTACGACACAGATGGTGGTTCGCATATGTTCCTCTACTGGACACCGCCCAACGGCGAACGGACGATCATCCCTTCGGCCTTCCTCTGGCCGGTGCAAGGCAGCTACCCTGCGCTGGATGCACCAGGGTTGCCGACGCTGGCCGAGGCCAGTGGCCGCCTGCCCCAGGACAAGCTAGCGAAGGATATGCCGCCCGCACCTACCCCTGTGCCGCAGCCAGCCCAACAGCCCCAGCAACCCAGCGGGCAGCCGACCCAGCCGCCAGCCAGCGAGAAGCTCGATCTACCCGCCGCCACCGTCCTCAGCGCGCGGGCCACGATCACCCTTGAGGGAGAAGCCCCCGTGCGTGGGGTGGCGGCTGATACGAAGGGCAACATCTATGTGCTGGCTGGTGGCGAGGGCAAAATACACAAGTACGATGCTGGCGGCAAGGAGCTAACCTCGTGGACGGTGGAGAAGGGGGGGCAGGTGGCTAAAGACCCCTCGGCGATCTCCATCGCTGGCGAGCGGGTCGTAGTGTTGGACGCAGCGACCGCCAACCTCCTCAGCTACGACCTGAACGGCAAGTCGCTTTCGGTGGTGCAAGCCTGCGCCTGCTTCAACCCGCGCGACATGATCGCCCTGGTGGACGGTAGCTACTGGCTGGCGGACACCGGCCTCAACCGCCTGATCCACGTGGACAACCAGGGCAAGGAGCTTGGCACTGTCGGCCAACAGGGTAGCGAGAGCGGCCAGTTGCTCGAACCAGCCGCCGTCTGGCAAGATAAGGAGGGCAACCTCTACAGCTACGACAGCGGCAACAAGCGGCTGCAACGCTTCGACCGTAGCGGCCACTTCCTGGCCCAGTGGCCCTTCTACCCCAGCCCGCCGCTGAACGGGGCGCGCATCAGCGGCAACGACAAGTACATCTTCGTTACCGCCCCAGGCCAGAGCATGATCGTTGGCTATGACCACGAAGGTAAGGGGCCAGTAGTCTGGCAGCCGAGTGGCAAGAGCGCGCAACCGAGCGCAATCACCGCCATTGGCAGCGGCTTTGCCGTCGCTTACCCGAAGGAGCAGCGGGTTTTGCTATTCGACTTGCCCTGAACCGCAGCCTGCAGATGGCAAAAAGAAGCCCCGTCTCCCAACCAGGGAGCGGGGTTTCGCTTGTCGCTACTAAGCCTTACGCTCCGCCTGCTTCTCCGCGTAGATGGTGAGCGTCGCACCCTGGCGCAGAGCAGCGGCCAGTAGGGTTGCTGGTACGCTGACCACGCCGAGCAGCCCGCCGAGCAGGATGGTAGCGACCACCTGCGGCGCAAGGTTGCCAGCCCCCTGGTCGGCCCCGATCACCTTTGCGGTACGCCCACGCAGGAGATTATAGAGCAGGTTAGGGCGTAGGCCGAGTTGGTTGAGGGCCGATTGCACAAAGCTAAAGCTGTCGAACTCTGGGGCGAAGAACTGCATCCTTTGCACCCGCAGGCCCGTGCGCTTGAGGGCGCGGCGCAGCGAGTGGGGGGTGAAGTGGTTAAGGTGGCGCGGCACATCGAGGTGGAACCACTTGTCGCCGCTGACCCGCGCTTCGAGGCTGGCGAAGTTCGGTACGCCGATCAGGAAGATACCGCCGGGGCGCAGCAGCCGGTTAACCTCGCGCACGGTGGCGGCAGGGTCGATCACGTGTTCCAGCACGTGCCACATCACCACCGCGTCAAAGTGGCCGCTGGGGAAGTGCTGATCGGTAAGGTCGCCGACCTGCACTGGCAGGCCTAGCACATCGCGGGGGTAACTGGCTGACCCCTCGCTCAACTCCGTCCCCACAACATCCCAGCCCAGCTTCCGCAACTGGGCCAGCAGGAGACCACGCCCGCAGCCGACATCCAGCACCCGCCCCGGCTGGCCGCCGTTCATCAGCGTCAATTGGCGGGCGCGGTAGCGGTAAAGGGCATCTTGCAGCCGCTCGATCACGCTGGGGAAGCGTTTGTCACGGTGGCTGCCGTAGTAGCCAGCCGGGTAGTAGGCGGCCAGTTCTTTCGGCGCAGGGGTGGGCTGGGTCTGCGCCCAGCCATGCTCCGCGTTGACCACGATCTCAAACTGCTCGTGGGTGATATAATCGGTGGCAGAAAACAGCCGCCGCGGGCTAGGGGTTGGCGGCTGGCTAGCCGGTTGGTCGGCACCGCTGCTCTCTGGGCTGGGGCTAGCCGCATCCACTTCGCTCAGGTTCATCCTTGCTTCCTCTGGTATGCTACTCATCATTATTGGCTGATGGCGGCGGTATCGCGCCCCTCCAGCTTGTTCAAGTCGTCGCCAGGGGGGGTAGCGGCCCCACCGGGGGTAAAGAGGCCCACACTATGATAGCGACTGACGATCTGCGAGAGCTTCTTGCTAAAGATTGGGTAGCGCATCAGGTGCAGCCGCTTGTGCAGCAGAAACTTACGCATCACGTCTAGGGTTGCCAGACCGTAGACTACGCTGCGGCGGAAGTTGACCGAGGAGGCTTCCTTAAAGTAGCGGGTTGGCACTGGGATTTCGGCGATGCGGAAGCCGAAGGCGCGGGCCTGGGCGATCACCTCACTATCAAACACGAAGTCGTCGGAGTTGAGCAGGAAGGGGATCGTCTGCAACATCTGGCGAGTATAGGCGCGGAAGCCGGTGTGAGCCTCGGAAAGACTGGTACCCATCACCAGGTTCTCGGTAGTGGTCAGGAAGCGGTTGGAGATGTACTTCCAGATTGGCATTCCCCCGGCCAGAGCCTCGCCACTGAGCAGGCGCGAACCCAGCACCATGTCGGCGCGCCCCTCCAGCAGCGGCTGGATCATCTGCGGCACCAGGTCGGCGGCGTACTGGTTGTCAGGATGCAGCATCACTATGATGTCTGCCCCGTCACGCAGAGCCTCGAAGTAGCAGGTCTTCTGGTTGCCGCCGTAGCCCCGATTCTGGATGTGGGTAATCACCTTGAGGCTGAGGCGGCGGGCGATCTCTACCGTCTCGTCGCTACTCACATCGTCTACCAGGATGATCTCGTCCACCACATCGGGGGGGATGTCAGCGACAGTGCGCTCCAACGTCTTCTCTGCGTTGTAAGCGGGCATTACGACTACGACTTTGGGCTTGTTGCTATTCATAAGCTAAGAAGTGTGTCCTTTCTGCTCAAGGCCGAAGCCTATTGTGGGGGGAAGACCTGGACGCGGCGGCTGTCCGACTCTAGGGTGTAGACCTTGCCGCCTGGATCAGTAGCCACGTCGACCAGGCCCTGGAACTGCCCGACCCCGCCACCAGGCAGGCCGAGGATGCGGGCGTTACCGCTGTCGGTATTGATCGCTATCAGCCTGTTGCGCTCCGAACTGGTGACGTAGAGGATATTGTCGTGGGCGGCCAGGTGCAGGCTGGTCTCCTGCTCGAAGCCGAGCAGCGGCCATTCGCGCAGGAAATTGCCCGCACTGTCGAACTGAGCGATGCGCCGCTTGAGGTCGCTGACGTAGATTTGGCCGTTGCTGCCAACTGTACAATCTATTGGCTGGTAGAGTTGCTTTGGCACAGTGCGTTCCAGACTATAGTTGCCGAACTGAGTGATCAACTTGCCAGTGCTGTCCAACTTGATCACCCGATTGCCGCCGGTGTCGGCTAGGTAGATGTTGCCTTGCGGATCAGCGCAGAGGCCACGTGAGCCATAGCTCTGGGCGGCATTGTTGGGGTTGAGCTTGCCCAGCAGCTTGCCGTCCGGGTCGTAGACAGCCATGCCGCCATTGCTGTTGAGGGCGATCAGGTGGCCCTGGGTAAAGAGCAGCGACACCAGCCGCCCGCGCTCGCTCTCGCTGGTCTCGGCGAACAGCCGCCAGTGGGCTGCGGCCTTGCCGTCAGCGTTGATGCGGGTCACGCTGAAGTTCTCGCGGTCGGCGATGTAAGCGTTACCCTGATCGTCGGCGGCAATCGCCAGCGGGATCGGGATCGCGTAGTCACCCTGGGGGACGGTGGTGGTCAGCGGCACAAACTGCGCGGGCGGCACCTCGCTAATCTGGGCGTAGACATCCTTCAGGCCGAGGGTGTAGCTGTAGAACAGGTAGCTGCCGATCAGCAGCCCCAGCCCGGCTAGCAGGCTGACCAGCGAGCGGCGCAGCCCCCAGCGTGGTCGGGTTGGGCTGGTCGCAGGCAGTACATAGGTAGCTGGTTCAGCTTCCACCACCGCCTCTGCCACCGCTGTCTCGCCCAGGCTGGCTGCCCCCCCCGGCGGAACTACCCGCCCTGGCTGGGTAGCGGCTGGCCCATTGGTGGGCAGGCTCCTCGCGCTAGCCACCACACTGAGGGTGACTTGCGGGCGGTAGCTGCGTTGCGCCCACCAGTAGAGCAGCAACCCCAGCAACAGCACCGCCGCAATCCAGGTGAGGGCAGGAACGCTCTCCTGCACGGCATTGCGGGCCGAATAGCCCTGGCTGAGGAAGCCCACTTTGCTGTGGGCGAACACAAAATCGGGGAGATAACCGTTGCTGGGGGTCGTCTCGGCCCAGTGCTGTAGCCCTGGATTGGGGATGCGCAAAATTAGAATCTTGAACAGGTCGAAGCCGTTGAGGTCGAAGGCAAACGAACGTTGGGGGTTGAATAGGAAGGAGGCAGTCTGCACCAGGCTGACGGCCAGCAAGCCGCCATAGGTCAGCTTGTAGATCAGCGAGGGGAGTAGCGCACTGATGCGGGCAAAGCCGAGGGCAAAGGGTAGGGCGAACAGTGGCAGGATGGCGATGAAATAGCGGGCGGGTGGAGCCCAGATGCCCCACCAGTACTTGAAGTTGGCGAGCAGGCCGAGGTAGGGGATCGCCACCGCCAGGATCACGATCAGGTCTAGCCGCCACCGCTTCTCCAGGCCCATGATGATCAGCCCTACCCCGGCAAGCAGGAAGACTGGGGCGGTAGTGAGGAAGCCGAAACGCTGGTCAATGAACAGGCCGAGGCCAGCGAGGATGGTATCGGTCGCATCGTTGCGTTCCAGGTAGCCAGCCTTGATCGTGAACTCGTGAAAGAGGGTGTAGCTCCAACCAAAGATGCCCAGGGCAGAGACGAACAGCAGCAGCGGCAAGGCAGCATAGTGGCGCAACCAGGTAGCTAGCTTCGGCTTGCCGAGCACGCTCATGTAGAAGTAGAACAGGGTGAGGATGCCAGCAAGCGGGATGTAGCGGTAGTGCAACCAGGGCAGCGAAGCGATGCTGAGGGTGAGCAGCGCAGTCTGCCACCAGGTGTTCTGCCAGAGGCGGATGCGGCGGAAGGCGTAGATCACCAGCAGGGCGGCGGGCAGTTCGGTGAAGATTAGGTAGACGAAGGGAAAGATGGGCAGGGTAAGCATGAAGGTGAGGACAGTGAGGACAGCGATCCACCGCTTGCTGACCGCCTCGCGCACCAGCAGGTAGATGTTGGCGGCTAGCAGTGCGCCGAGCAAGTTGAGGAAGAAGACTACTGCTAGCCGTCCACCCAGGGCGTAAGCTGGGGCGATCAGGATGCTAAGGCCGAGGCCGTGCCAGGTGTAAGCCTCGCTCTGGCTGCCGTCGGCGGGCAGCGGCGTGGCGGGGTCAGTGCTGGCGCAGCGGCGGCTGGGCGGCTCAATCTGCTCCCACTGCACTGGCAGCGGGTAGGTCATGTTCGGCCAGCCCTGGTAGCCCTGCGGAGGGGTCACACCCGGCTGCCAGTACGAGGCTGGATAGAAGCCCTGCTCGTCACGCTGGCGGAAGTTATTGCACTCGTTGAAGTCGCCATCCTTGAGCAGGCTGATCGTAGTCATCAGGTAGGTTGGCTCGTCGCCAGAAACCGGGTCAAGGATGGTGGTAAGGCGGGGAGTAAAGGCGGCAAAGAGGGCAAAAGCAACCAGAAAGACGATAGCGATTTCCACAAAGCTAGTGCTGGTGGTCGTCTCGCTAGAGCGGGAGCGGACAGCGGGCAGGCTGGGAGCGGCCATGGTGGTTATGCTGCTCTCTTGCGAAACACTCATTCTGGCAAAATCCTCACGCTAGTCCGCGAAGCACCGGTGGCAGGCAGCTACGGGCTGCTGGCCGCTGACCAACAACCAACACAGCACAAGGCCAGAGTGAGATGCAGCCTCAAGCCCCAGCGATAATATTATAGCACACAAGCCCGCTAGAAGCCGAGTCTTAGCCTACTATCGCCAATGCGGATCGCGAGAGCGCGTGGGTGTTTGGTAAGGAATTGGTAAGGCGATTTGGGCTGAGGCAAGCAGCAGCCCCAGCGCAAGTAGCTGCTGGGTGGCTACTGGGCGGCTGGCTAGCGACCTGCCTTGTTGGGGCCGAGGCTGACACGCTGGGCGCGGCTACCATCGTGCGAGAGTAGCATCCGCTCGTCGCCAACCACCGTTTCCAGATGCACAGCCCGCCCCCACAGTTGGTGGATGTACTGCAAGACCTTCTCCGCGTAGCTCGCGTCCAATTCCTGGCCCTCATAGTGGTGGCGCAGGTAGAGTTCGTGGTTGCGGTTGTAGTCACCGTCGTCAACGGTGATGTAGGGCTGGCCGAAGTTGGTCATGCTAGCAACGATGCCATCGCGCACCTTCTCCCAGTTCTTCTCGACGATCACCCACTCGTTGCCCTGCTTGGCGTAGAGGTAGAGATCTAGCTCGGCGATCAGTTCTTTGGTCAGGTAGTTGCGGAGGAAGGACACATCATTGTCCATCTCGCGCACCTCAAATATCTTGGCCCGACCCTGGCCGGGAACGCGCTTGAGGCGGTCGCGCTCCTCCTCAGTCGGCGCGTCCCAGCGGCGTTCGATGGACTCGTAGATTTTGAGGCCCAGGTAGTAGGGGTTGAGTTGAAAGCGCGAGTGGTGCATCACGCCCGCGTTGGTGCGTGCATACTCGGTGTAGTCGTCGCTACTCATCTCAAACTCGCGCATGATGCTCTGGTGATGGTAGGCGGCCCAGCCCTCGTTCATGATCTTGGTCTGCAGCTGCGGCACGAAGTAGAGCATCTCCTGATGCACAATGCCGATCACGTCGCGCTGCCAATCCTCCAGGTGGCGGGCGTGCTGTTGCAGAAAGAGGAGCAAGTCCTTCTCTGGCTGGGCCGGGAAGTGGCGGCGTTCGGCCTCCTTCTTCTCCTTCTCTTTCTCCTTCTCGCTCTTGAGGGGCAGAGCGGCCTGCTGGGCCGCCTCTGCCTCGGTCGGCAGCCCTGGCAGCGACCAGAGGTCGGCATAAGGCGACTCGGCTACGTGCGGCTTCACCTGTTCGCGGCGGTTGCCTTCGCTCTCCTCACCCGCTCTGGCAAAGCTCTGGTGCGGATCGATATGTTCAGAGATAGAGAGTACCGCGTCCAGGAACTCCTCCACCTTCTTGCTGCCGTGCTGATACTCGTACTGGCGGATGCGCTCGGCGTTGAGGCTGGCGGTCTCGATCATGTGGCGGTTGGTGCGCTGGAAGTAGATGTTGTTCTTGAAGAAGTCCACGTGGCCGAGGACGTGGGCGACGACCAGGCGGTTAGCGGTCAGGCTGTTGTTCTCCAACAGGAAGGCGTAGGCTGGGTTGGTATTGATTACCATCTCGTAGATGATACTCAAGCCAAAGTCGTACTGCGTCTTCATCTTGTTGTACGCCTTGCCATGTGTCCAGTGGCTAAAGCGACCGGGGATGCCATATGCGCCAAACTCGTACATGATGCTGGCAGGCACCACTTCGAAGTGGACGGGGTAGAAGTCCAGCCCGTTGGCTTTCGCCATCTCGACGATCACCTCAATATCTTTGGTTAGCTGCTCGTAGTCTTGTTCGTTCATAGTTTAGCCCTGTGGCCCACTGCGGATTGCGCGGCGGGCTATTTTGCTGAGTTCACCACGACGGCTGGGATCGTTTGGACGGAAGCACAAGCCCCCGCCTGTTGAGCAGGCTGCCCCACTAATAATACCACGTTGCGCCAGCGTCTCAATGGCTGTGTAAGCAAAGTTGTCTGTTGGCACATCGCGGAACGTTGGTGAGGCAGGGGTAACTGTGGTAAAGTTCTTTGCACGCTTGACTATGACAGCAATCTGGCCGCGGGTAATGCTTTGGTTAGGCCTAAAGCAAGGCGTTGCTATGGGGGCGCACTGAGCAGCAGTAAGACCAGCTATGATACTCGCATTGGCCGCTGCCTGGATGAAGCTATAGAATGGATTGGAGGCGAAGACATCTACAAACCTTGATGATGTTGATGTATAATCAGGTGGCACGCCGAAAGCCAGAACAGCTATCTTAGTAAACTGGCCGCGAGTGGTGAGATCGTTGGGAGCGAACAAAGTGGGGGAAATGCCGTTGATCACACCTCGGCAGTACAGGAAAGTTATGTCGCTGGCGAAGATGCCGTTGATGTCGCTAAAGGGGGCAGGGCAACCTGTGGTAACAGCATCAACTGCGGCTTTAGCATCAATTAGCCCCCAGCCATAGTCGTTGTTTGGCCGCGTACCCCAGGGTACAGGAGTGAAGGTTGGCGTATCTGTCACCAGTGGCCGCTTGTTGTCCTCAGCACAGCAAAGGTGTGTTAGTGTTAGATCAGGCTCAGGGGTGTCCGTGGGCGAAGGAGTGGGTGTACTAGTTGGTATGGTTCTACTGAAGTAAGCTGTGTTTTGTATCACGTATTGCAATTGATAGCGTGTGAGGCTTCGGTCAGCAGAGAGGAGCAAAGCGATCAAACCTGATACATGAGGTGCAGCATCTGAGGTTCCATGTGCATAGCTGTAGCCATCGTCGCTGCAGTAAACTGGTGGCGTTGGAAGTGCAGGGGGTGTTGGTGTGGAGCAGGGTGGTGCGCTTGAGCGAATATTTTCACCAGCTATGAGATTATCACTGCCACCAGGAGCGACCACATCTGGTTTGACATTAGCGGTGAAGGTACTAGGCCCATGATTGCTGTACCCTGCCAAAACAGCATCAGGAAGAGCAGTAGCGTAACCTACAGCACCTACTGCAAAACTTTCTGCGTAACTCGCAGGTGCATCCACCAAACCAGCGTTATTAGGTGCGTTGCCCACTGCAAAAACAGGAACAATCCCAGCTTGAACAAGGCGGCGTACGTCCAGTAGCAAAAAACTGTTTGTTGGATTACCAAGTCCCCAGCTACCAACGACTATTTGTGGTCTATACTCAGGATGTGGCACACCAACGGAGTCTGTGGGTGCTACCATCCATTGCAAGCAGTTCCTTAGCGGGCCAGATGTTGAAGAACGTAGATTAATGTTAAATGCCCTACAAGCAATCCAGTAGGCACCAGGAGCAACACCAATGTAATCAGAGCCATAGTTACCAACAGCGTCACCTATCGTACGAGTTCCATGACCGTTGTCATCATACGGTGTCTCATTGCTAAAAGCACCACCGAGGCCAGGGCCAATAAAATCTTGCCAATTAAATTCAGCACCCGGCAACTGTTTACTAGTACCACGCCAATGAGCTAGCAGAGCAGGATGAACGTGATAAGCACCACTGTCTATAACTCCCACAGTTATTTGACTACCTCGGTAGCCCCGGTCCCAAACTTGAGGAGCCTTGATCAGATTGATGTTCCAATCCGTTGTATACAAGGGTCCTTGATAAGACTTAGGAACGGGAGTCTCATTGCTAGGTTCTTGCTCATTAGGTACTGGTGTGCTACCAATACCATACGCAGGAGGATCTAGATAAAGAATTGCTACATCATTACGATTGGCTAGTACCCTTACAGCTTCGTCAGTGCCTACAACACTGAAACTGTTGGTCAACCAGAATGACTCGTAACGCTTAACTTGTCCAGCACCTTCCAACCGCCTAAGCTCGGCTTCAACTGCTGGTTGTGTCCGGTCAGCAACTTCTTTCAGCTTGTTATATGTGTTTTGACCACGCCCTTCCCAGCTAGAGCCTTCAGAGCTAAAATCCGCTTGCTCTGACAAGAACACTGTAAAGCTAATTACATCAGGTTTCGCCAGCATGGCTTGTGCCAAGTCGGCCTCGATCTTGCTGCTTGGTTGAATAGTAGCAGGCTTAGTAGCAAGTGTGGAGCCAACTACCTGCTGTGCTGTGTTGTCATGTGCCTGTGGCGCATCGCAAGCAACCAGAGTCAGCACTGCCACTAGAGCCACGTAAACGTACACCTTACTCTGCTTCTTCATGGTTGTTCTCCTATCTACACCTTGTCCTAAACTTCGCTGCTATTCGATTATTGCAGCACAAAGAGTGCAAGTTGACAAGCCCCATTGTGCGACTTCTAACAGTGAAACGGTCCGCTCTCTAACGAAGTGGCAGTTATGTGATGAACAGGCGGCAGATCAATCGTGACCTCCCCATTGAACTCCAGCCAGCCTACATCCTTGCGTGCAGCTAGTACGCTTACTGCCTTAGCGGTACCCCTAACAAAGAACCCGTTAAAGATGTCATAGGATTTGTAAGTTGCAACGTCACCTTGTGACTTAAGCTCGTCAAGTACAGCCTGGATAGCTGGCTGGGTACGTTCAGCAAGTTCCTCGTCCTTCCTAGAAACATAGGCATTCTTCTCGTCTTTACTCATGCCAAGTGTTTCTCTGCTGTAGTCGGCTCTCTGTTCAGCCAGACCAACCATAAACTCGACGCTTGTAGGATTGCTAACGATAGCTTGAGCCAGTTGAGGATCAATCTTGCTGCTCGGTTCAGCAACACTAGACTTAGTGGTTGGGCTGGAGCCAACGACCTGCTGTGCTGTGTTGTTGTCATGTGCTTGTGGCGCATCGCAAGCAACCAGAGTCAGCACTGCCACTAGAGCCACGTAGACGTACACCTTCGCATTTCTCATGGAACTCACTCCTTACGGTTTACTGTCTCACTAGGAGCAAAACGTTGAGCCATTGTAAGAAGTTCCACCTTCGGCTTAACGCCCCACCACTTCCGGCATCCCCAGCGTCGGGTCGAAGAACTTTTTGAGGGCGGGGTAGACATCGCGCTTGTCGGTGATTGTCACGTTGATGAAGTGCTTGTTCTGCAACTTGCTGAAGGCAGACATCAAGGTACTGCTGCTGCCCCGGTAGCCTTCGCGTATTTCGCCGTAGCCAAAGATGTTGCAGATTTCTAGCAGCTTGTTGACCTGCTGTACACATAGCTCGTTGTCCCAGGGTAGATTGTCGCCGTCGCTGAAGTGGAAGGGGTAGATGTTCCAGTCCGCTGGCGGGTAGCGGTCGGCGATCACCTTGAGGGCCAGTTCGTAGGCCGAGGAGACCTGGGTGCCGCCGCTCTCGCCCTTGTGGAAGAAGTCGTCTTCGCTAACCTCGTGCGCTTCGGTGTGGTGGCTGATGAAGACCACGCGCACGTTATTGTACTTGGTTCGCAGGAAGCGCACCATCCAGAAGTAGAAGCTGCGGGCAATGTACTTCTCAAACTCGCCCATACTGCCGCTCACATCCATCATAGCGATCACCACCGCGTTGGACTGGTAGCGCACTTGCTGCTCCCAGGTCTTGAAGCGCAAATCCTCCTTACGCACGTCATGAAAGTGCGCGTCACCATGCGCGGCGTTGCGCTTGATGTTCTCGCGGATCGTGCGCCGCTTGTCGAGGTTGGGCATCATGCCAGTGCGCCGCACGTCGGTAAACTTGATCGTCTCCGACTCCATCTCCTGCTGCTTGCGCTCCTCCAGGTAGGGCAGACCGAGGTCAGCAAAGAGCAGTGCCGCCAGTTCATCGAGGCTAACTTCGGCCTCAAAGTAGTCGTAGCCAGGCTGGTCGCCTGCTTCGCCCTGACCCTTACCCGCGCCCTTGCCCTTCTTGTCGCCCGCCTGCCCGATCACATCGCCGACGCGCGACTCGCCCTCACCGCCACCTGCGTGCTGACCCGTGCCGGGGTCGTAGCGGAAGCGATACTCGTCGAGGCTGCGGATCGGCACCTTGACCGTCTTCTTGCCGTCGCTGAGGATGATACTCTCGTTGGAGACAATATTGCCGAGGTTCTTCTTCAGAGCCTCCTTGATTTTCTCCTTGTGGCGTTGCTGGTCAATCGGCCCCTTGCGGTGCAGCGACCAGTCGTGCTGCGAAATACTGGTGCTGCCAGGGGGAAGAAGGTTGTCACTCATAACATACCTGCCTTGCAAAGGGGCGAGTAGCTACCCGCCCCTACGTAGAAGTTGCGTTCAACAGGGGGTACTGCTAAGCTCTGGTGGCTGCCCAGCTAGCGGTTCAGCAGGCTGCCAACGTACTTGAGCAGTTCGTTCGCGCTGGCGGGGGTGTAGCCGTGCTGCTCAACCAGGCGGCTAACTACCTCGTTGACGCGCTTCAGTTGCTCCGGGTCGGGCGTGCGACTATTGGTCGTGATTTTCACGATGTCGCGCAAATCGGCGAACAGCTTGCGCTCAATCGCTTCCTTCAGCCGCTCGTGCGAGGTGTAGTCGAAGCTCTGCCCGCGCCGGGCCAGGGTGGAAATGCGGATCAGGATTTCTTCGCGGAACGCCTTCTTCGCGTTCTCGCTCACCCCAATCTGCTCCTCAATGCTCCGCATCAGTTGCTCGTCGGCATCCATCTCCTCCTCGGTGATCGGGTCCTTGAGCTTCTGCTTGTTGCAATATGCCTCTACGTTGTCCAGGTAATTGTTCAGCACCGTCTTGGCCGACTCCTCGAACGAGTAGACGAAAGCCTTCTGCACTTCCTTCTTGGCGATCTCGTCGTACTCCTTACGCGCCTCGGCGATGAAGTTGAGGTATTGCTCACGTTCTTCCTTGTTAATGCTAGTGTGCTGCTCGAAGCCGTCACGCAAGGCGCGCAGAGCGTCAATCGGGGTGATAAACTCGATCCCTTCCTTGACCAATGCGCTACTCAGGCGGTTAATCACGTAGCGCGGGCTGATGCCGCTCATCCCCTCACGCTGCGCCTCCTCCTGCAACTCGCGCACGTCCTTGCCCTTGAAGTCGTCAAGTTCCTCACCATCATACAGCTTGAGCTTCTTCATCAGGCTCATACCATTCTTCTTCGATGGCTCAAGCCTGGTCAGCACCGCGAAGATGCTGGCGACCCGCAGCGTATGCGGAGCGATATGCACGCCCTTGAGTGCGCTCTGCTGGATCAGCTTCTCGTAGATACGCACCTCGTCGCTGACTCGCAGGTTGTATGGCACCTTGACCAGGATGATGCGGTCTTGCAACGCCTCGCTCTTGCGGTTGCCAACGAAGCTGCTGTACTCGCTCTCATTAGTGTGGCTAACCACTACTTCATCAGCATAGATCATGCTGAAGCGGCCCGTCTTGATGTTCTGCTCTTGCGACAAAGTTAGCAGCACGTAGAGGAACTTCTCGTCGCTCTTAAGGATTTCGATGAACTCCATCATGCCCCGGTTGGCGATGTTCAGTTCGCCGTCGAAGCGATAGGCACGGGGGTCGCTCTCGCTGCCCACCTCACCAATGGTGCTGAGGTCAATCGAACCAACCAGTTCGGAGATGTCCTGCGACTTCGGGTCAGAGGGCGTGAAGGTGCCGATACCGATGCGTGCCTTCTCACTGAAGGAGAGGCGGCGTACTGGCACCTTCTCCATGCGTCCCTCATAGGTATGTTCCAGGTCGTAGGCGCAGCGGGGGCAGAGATCGCCCTCGATGTAGACACCATACTCGCGCTCGATGTCGGCCCGCAACTCGCGGGGGATCAGGTGCAGCGGCTCCTCGTGCATCGGGCAATCGCGGATTGCATAGACTGACCCTTGTTCGCTGCGGGTATAGCTCTCCAGCCCACGCTTTAGCAGGCTGACCAGGGTAGACTTGCCGCCACCCACCGGCCCCATCAGCAGGAGGATGCGCTTACGCACTTCCAGCCGTTGCGCACCGCTGCTGAAGTATTCCACGACCTGCTGCAACGACTTGTCCAGGCCGAAGATTTCGTCGTCGAAGAACTTGTAGTGCGCTTCACCACGCTTGTTGGTCTCCACCCCGCCGTTGATGATCATGTCGTAGATGCGAGCGTGGGAAAGTTGCGCGGCACGCGGGTTTTTGGTGACAACCTCGAAGTATTCGGAGAACGTTCCCTCCCAGTTTAGAGCCTTCTCAATCGCCCGGAACTCTTCCAGCTTCTTGATGATGTCCATTGCTCTGTCTCCTTCGCGAGCGGGACGGTTGCCCAAAACCGCCGCGCTCACCTGCCTTGACTGTTGGGGACGGCCCCGCTGAACGGTATAGCAAGTATACGCCAGCCTGCCGACCAGGGTTGCACAACACTGCCTGCCAACCATGCCACGAAGTTAAAGATCAGGTTAGAACTGCTCTGACCAGGTACAGAAAGAGGACACTGCCGCGCCACTGAGCGGCTCTTGCGAACCGTCGGTTGGCGACACTGCCCCCCCTACCACACTCCTATACAGCGATCTTGCGGGCGCATACCCTTTGCCCTTCTAGCTGCTACTGCTGTGTTTCAAGGTTAAGATCATCTGGCTCTTTCACCCATTCTTTGGCAAGGGGCAGCTTAGGGACTGCCTACGTTACTCTTATCTTACCATATGCTGCAAATCTTGACAATAGCGCATTGGTACCGCCAGCTAGCAGCCAAGTGGTGGTACTATGCGGGGAAGGTGCCAGACGCAAAAGCCGCCCCGGTGTGCAGGGCGGCTGCGGTGGGCCAGAGGCCACACCTACACTTCCAACTCCATATCCTCGTGGCTGATGATCAGCATATCTGCGCCAAGCTCCTCGATGTAGGGGGCTAGCTCGGCTCGAATCTCGTCCTCATAATGCGGGTTGATGTGGGTGATCACGAAGGGAACGTAGTGGCCGACCACCCGCTTGAACTCCGCCATCTCGCGGCGCACGAAGGTGGGGGTGAGGTGGCAAAAGGCGACTGCTGACCCCTCCATACGGTTGGGGTAGGTGCATTCGGTGATCACCATCTGCGGCCTGATCCGCTCCCAGATCGGGGCCATGTAGCCCGCCGTATCGCTGCTGAAGAAGACGTTGTGTTCGCCGTACTCGACGAAGAAGCCGGTACTCGGCACCGCATGGATGGTAGGGTAGGCGGTGATGCGGTAGCCGTCAAACTCAACCGACTGGTAGGGTTCCAGGTCGTGGAAGATTAGGCTAGGCGACTTCGGCGAAGGTATCTCAACCAGCTTGGGCCAGACCGACTCGTTGAAGATGTGGGCCATCATCACATCTTTGACCACCGGCAGGCAGTACACATTAATCGTGGTGCTGTAGAGGGTGTTGAAGCCGATAATCGGCACATCCTTCATGTGATCGTAATGGTAGTGGCTGAGGAAGATGTAGCGCACCTGCTCCTGCTCGGCCAGGGTCAGGCCAGAAGCGATGCTACCTGCATCAAGGGCGATATAGTCGTCTACAAGAACAGA
>JBBROH010000089.1:0-16426 GCA_038229595.1 Chloroflexia bacterium
CCGCAACTGACCAACATGGGCCAGGGTGGGCAGAACAACCTGCCAACCGCTCCTGCCCCCTATATGCAGCCAGGCTACCAGGGCAGCCCCAACCTGACCAGCATGGGCGGTAGCAGCGGCCCCGCCAATACCCCCAACCCCCTGCCAAACGGCACCCCTGGCAACGGTGGCGGCTACAATGGCGGCGGCTACAATGGCGGTGGCAACCAGATGAATAGCGCGACCATGCCCCACGCTGGCAGCAATATGCTCGCCAACATCCTGATGGTGATCGCCCTGCTGATCTTCGTCCCCCTTGCCTTCGGCCTGGGCGCGGGACTGTTCCACTTCTTCAGCCACCTGATCTTCGGGCGTGGGCTGATTGGCCTGGTCATCCTCGGCCTGATCGTCTGGGCCATCGCGGGCAATATGCGCCGCCGCTAAGCCTACAGCAACCAGCCAGCAGCAACCAGCCAGCAGCCTCCGCCTCCAGGGTGGAGGCTGCTTTTGTGTAGCCAGCCTCCTTGACAAGCTGCCTACGCAACGCATATGATCGCGCCAGGAGGGTGGAGATGAACCGCACCGACCGTCTGCTGGCGATAGTGCTTGAGTTGCAGGGCAAGAAGCAGCAACGTGCCGAAGACCTTGCCACTACCTTCGAGGTAAGCAGGCGCACTATCTACCGCGATGTGCTGGCCCTCTGCGAGGCGGGCGTGCCGGTGGTCAGCACGCCAGGGCGGGGCTACAACCTGGTGGATGGCTACTTCCTGCCACCGCTCAGCTTCGATAGCCAGGAGGCGATCATGCTGCTGCTGGGCAGCCAGGTGATGGCCCAGAGCTTCGACGACGAATACCGCCGCGTGGCCCAGGCTGCTGGGCGCAAGATAGCGGGTGTGCTGCCGCCAGCCTTGCGCACCGAGGTGGAGCAACTGCGCGAGAGTATCCAGTTTGTGGTCGATGACGGCAGCGGTAGCACCAGCACCTTGCTGCCCAGGCTGCGCCAGGCCGTGCTGGAACGCCGCCGCGTGTGCTTTCGCTACTTCACCCGCTTGAGCGGTGGCGAGGAGAGCGAGCGCGAGGCCGACCCCTACACGCTGATCCACATGGCAGGGGCGTGGTACCTGATCGCCTACTGCCACCTGCGGCTCGGCATCCGCCACTTTCGCCTGGAACGGATCGAGGAGCTACGGCTGCTCAACAAGCGGTTCAGCCCGCCCCCTGAGCGACCAGCCTACCGCGAGGATCGCCAGCAGCACTGCATAACCGTGCGCGTCCTCTTTACAGCGCAGGTGGCTCGCTGGGTGTTGGAGGAGCGTTACTTCTACGTGACCGCTAGCGAGATGAGCGGAGCGGGCCTGCTCGTCACCATGCAGGTGCGGCGCGAGGATGAGGTGCTGCGCTGGCTGCTCGGCTGGGGCGCAAGCGTGCGCGTGCTGGAGCCACCGTCGCTGCAAAAGCTGCTGGCAGCGGAGGCAAGACGAGTTTTGCAGAGTTACGAAGTTGGCGATCCGCTACTGACATAGGGTTGTCACACGCCTGGGTTAGAATAGGGGGGTCGAGTTAACCAACCCATCGCAAGGAGCTAACCTGTGAATTATCGTGTGGGCATTGTTACCCTGTTCGTCCGCGATCTGGCTGCCGCCAGAGAGTTCTACGTCGCCAAGCTGGGCTTCCAGGTGGTTGAGCAAGCAAGTACCGACAACTTCATCACCCTGGCAACCGCCGACCGCTGCCTGATCGGCTTGCAGCAGCAGGCGGCCCCCAACCGCAGCAGCCCAGGCCGCTTGCCCGACAGCCTGAGCGAGGACGAGCTAGTTGGCACGCCCGGCAGCGTTGAGCTTGGCCCGGAAGTTGAGGACGTAGACGCGGTGTGGCGGGCGTGGCAAGCGTCAGGCGTGAACCTGACCAGCCAGCCAGCCGACCTCTCCTTTGGGCGGGGCTTTGATGCCCGCGACCCAGAGGGCCACCGCCTGAGCGTCTTCAAGTTTGATCGCTGAAAGGAATGGAGATGCACGAGATCAGCCAGCGGGCAGAGCAGTTTCTTGAGCAGCAGGGGCGCGCTATCGACCGCGCCCGCTTCGCCTACCACTTTGCGGCAGGTAGCCTTGAGCAGCTAGCCAGCGCACTTGCCCCCTACCAAAACGAGGATGGTGGTTGGCATGGCCTAGAAGTGGACATCAAAACACCAGCCAGCAACCCCGTCGCTACCGAACTGGCTCTCAGCATCTGCTTGCAAGCTGGGCTGCCCCGTGACCACGAGCTATTGCAACGCACCGTCAGCTACCTGGAAGCAAACCAGCAGGCAGACGGCGGCTGGCAGTTCGCGCCAGCGGTCTACCAACACGAACTTGCCCCCTGGTTTGCGAACTGGCAGTTCCCCAATCTCAACCCCAGTTGCACCACTGCTGGGCTGCTCAGGCAACTGGGCCTCGGCTCAGCGGCATTGCACGCGAAGGTGGAAGCTCTATTCCAGCAACTAGCCAACCCGCTCGACCTGGCGGGCGAAGACTTCTATGCAGCCCGCCCTTACGCCTACTACTTCGCCGCCGATTGGCAGCACCCCCAGCGCGACTTCTATCGGGCTGGAGTGTACTGGTGGCTGCTGCGCCAGCACCTGGCTGGCAAGCTCGATGGCGAACACTTCTTTGCCTACATGAACACGCCCGAACACTACGCCGCAAGGATGATGCCAGCTAGCGTGATCGCTGAACACCTGGACCAGCTAGTAGCAGAGCAGGCGGAGGACGGTGGCTGGCCTAGCCCCTACAACAGTGCCTGGCGACCCTGGACAACTACGCAGAACCTGCTCACCCTCAAGGCGTTCGGCAAGATTTGAGCAACCTTTGTGGTTGATAGACCTGAAAGAGGACACTATGTACAGCGAACAGGGTAGCCTCAGCCCTTGCGCCCCTTACGACTTCGCGCAGTCTATGGAGTTCCTCAGCCGCTTCAGCCCGATGCGCGAGGAGCAGGTGATCACCAGCACCAAGCTGGTCAAGGCGGTGATGGTCGCTGGCCGCCCTCTGCTTTTCCGCCTGACCGATGTGGGCAGCATCTGGCAGCCAGCAGTGGGCTACGAACTGTTCGCCGACGAGCCACTGGATGCAGCAACGGTGGCGGCGGCTGTAGATCGTATCCGCTTCTTCCTCAGCCTGGACGACGACCTCAACCCTTTCTACAAGATCGGCGAGCAGGACGTACCCTTTGCCCCGCTGATCCAGAAGCTCTACGGCTACCACCAGGTCAAGTTCCTCACGCCCTTCGAGAACGCGGCCTGGGCGATCCTCACCCAACGCAGCCACGCCCCCGTCGCCAACAAGAAGAAGCAGCAGATCATGGCCGAACTGGGTGGCAAGATCGAGTTCCACGGGCGCAGCTTCGTCACCTTCCCAGAGGCGGGGCGGCTGGCAGCGGTCAACGTCGGCGACCTGGCTGCCCTGATCGCCCACGCGCAGAAGGCCGAGTACATCTCTGCTGCCGCCCTCGCTTTCAAGGACGTGAACGAGCAGTGGCTGCGCGGGGGCGACTACGACGAGGTAGAGAGTTGGCTGCGGGCGATCAAGGGCATCGGCGACTGGTCGGCCTCCTTCATCCTGCTGCGTGGCCTGGGCCGCATGGAACGCACCCCCGTCGTCGAGAACCGTTTCATCGAAGCGGCAGCCCACCGCTACGCCGCCAACGGTGGCACCCTGGATCGCGATCAGGTGGCCTGGTTGGCCCGCCGCTACGGCGACTACCAGGGCTACTGGGCGCACTACATCCGCGCCGCAGCCGACGATATGCCGCCCCACCGCAAGCGCGCCGCCAGCCTCACTGCCTTGTTCGACAACGAGCAAGCAGCGCAAGATGTGCTATAATACTGCGCTAGAAAGATTAGCGCAGGAGGCGTGTTTGCCAAACAGAAGCAGATGGTGGCTGGGGCTGGGCCTGCTGGTCTACGGCAGCGTTGGTGCAGTGCTAGAGTTGCGCCTGCTACCCTTGCTGCTGAAGGCGGGCGCACTCTGGCTGGGTGGCAACCCCACCAGCCCGCACGTCAACCTCCCCTTGCTCGCTCCCTTCGAGTTCCACTACGATGCCCTCCCCTGGCTGCCCTGGCTGGCCCTGCTACTCGCCTTCTGGAGCCTGGACGGTGCAGCAGGGCGGGCTGGCAGGGGCGATCAGCTAGTAGCAGAGGATCGCAGCCTGACGGCAACCGCCGCGCTCGGCAGCCCCGCCCTAAAGTCGTGGATCGTGCCGCTGGTTGTCATCTTGCTGATCGTCGGGCTGGGCGCGTACACGCGGCTGAACGTGTTGTTGCCGCAGAGTGCCGGGCTGATCGAATACCCCTACGATGACGAGGGGGTTTACGCCGAAGCTTCGCAGTTGTCGCTGCAAGGGATCATCCCCTACCGGGACTACTTCTTTGCCCACCCACCGCTGGCCGCCTTCGTCTACGCCCCCGCCTTCGCCTACCACTTCACCGCCTGGGGCAGCCCGACCAGCTTCGTGCTGGGCCGCTACCTGAGCGTGATCTACAGCCTGATCACCGGCCTCATCCTGCTAGCCCTGGCCGCACAGGTCAGCGGTCGCTGGTGGGTGGGGGCAGGGGCGGCGGCGGTCTGGATGCTGGACGGCCAGATCACCGAGATCAACCGCAAGATCATGCTCGATCAGCCGATGGTGCTACTCTCCGCCGGGGCGTTGCTGCTCTACCTGCTGGCAATGCAGAGTGTGCGCCGCCCGCGCCTGCTGTTCTTCCTGGCCGGGGTGGTGGTAGGCATGGCTGCGCTGACCAAGATTGCAGGGCTGGCGGCGGCTCTTGCGCTGTTCAGCCACGTAGCGATTACCTGGATCGGCAACCGCAATTCCCTCACTGACCACCCCCACATAGGGAGCGGGAGCCGAATGGGGTGGCTGACAGCGGGGTTCACAACCATGGTAGTGCTGATCGTCGGGCCGTTCCTGTTGCTTGCGCCGGGCCAGATCGTGCGCGAGGTGTTCTTCTTCCAACTGCTGCGGCCTGGTGACGGCACCGACGCAGTAGGCCAGCGCATGACCCTGATTACTGGCGGCCAACTGCCCGATGGCACCCTCAGCCCCCTGCTCAATCAGAACCCACTGACCCTGATCCTGGCGACGCTGGGGGTGCTGGCTTTGGCGCGGCACCTGTTGCGCGGCGGGCGGCTGGGCGGCTGGGCAGTGGTCTTGCTCTGGAACGTCTGCAACTTCGCCCTGTTCACCTACAGCCGCTCGTTCTATACCCACTACTACATCCAGATCGCCGCCCCACTCTGCCTCTTGGCGGGGGCTAGCCTGCTCTGGTTCGACGGCTTTGGCCGCCTGCGGACAAGCTGGCGGGCAGCAGCAAGGCGTGCAACATTTGTAGCGGGTGGCATAGTTGTTGCGCTTGTGCTATTTGCAACCCCCCTGCTGCTTGCCCAATGGCGGACGATGACGCAGGCGCGGCCAGACGCAGTGTTCGAGGTGGTGGGCCGCTACGTGGACAACGCGGTGCCACCTGGTACTGCCGCCCTCACTCTAGATGTTCAGTTCAACTTCATGGCTGCCCGCCCGCCCAGCTATCGGCCAGAAAGTGGCTACCTGGTGGACAGCTACGGCCACATGATCTATCTAGGCCTCAATCTCGCTGAGCGCAGCCTGAGCGACCTGCTAGCGGGTGTGCTGCACGACCCGCGCACCAGCGACCCCTACCCAATCATGTGGCGCGACCGGCCCCAACGCGACTACCTGGCCCGCCTGGGCGACAGCCGGATCGTCGTCCTCCACGATGTTGGCGAGGGCCGCCTGCGCGAGGACACGCGGGCGCAGGTAGAGGCAGCGGGCAAGCTGGTTTCGCCACCCTCCAAAAAGTACGCGATCTACCGTATCGGTGCCAGATAAGTAAGGAGCAACGTAGTTGATTGTAGAGATGGAACAGCCGCTCACCAGCGGCATAGTGCTACCCCCTGGTGCTGTGATGCCCGACTACTTTGGCGGCGGCACCAACAATCTGACCCAGAGCATCATGCGTCACTTTGGGGCAGCCAACCAGGACGAACCGGGCTTGCGCCCTGACCTGCTACCACCTGCTCTGCTAGAAGGGGTGCAGACGATCATCCTGCTGATCGTAGACGGCCTCGGCTACCTGCAACTGCGCGAACAGATGGCGGCGGGCAACGTGCCGCAGTTGGCGGCGGCGGTAGAGCGGGGCAACCTGGCGGCGATCACTACCACCGCCCCCTCGATGACCGCTTGCGCCCTTACTACCCTGCACACCGGCGCAACCCCCGCCCAGCACGGTATGCTTGGCTGGAACCTCTACGTGCCAGAAGGCGATCACGTCTTCGATATGCTCAAGTATGCCCCAGCAGACCGCAGCAAGCTGGAGCTACCGATCCTGCCCACCCTCTTTACCGCAGTGCCAACCGTGTACGAGCGGTTGCGGGCGGTGGGGGTCAGCGTCAGCATGGTCAACAACTACATCTTCCAGGGTACGGGCTTCAGCGGCGTACTCTACGCCGGGGTAGAAGACCACTACATCACCTACGCCTACGCCTCTGATCTCTGCGTAAATCTGCGGCGGGCGGTAGAGCAGGCGCAAGGGCCAACGATGATCACCAGCTATTGGCCTGCCTTCGACACCGTCTCGCACGGCTACGGTAGCCGCAGCGCACAAGCCGCCGCCGAGATCGCCGCCTTCGACTTCCAGCTTGGCCGCGAACTACTGGCTGTGGTGCGGCGGCCCGACACCCTGCTGATCCTTACCGCAGATCATGGGCAGATCGACTTGAGCAAGGAACACACGATCAAGATCAACGGGGCCGCCTGGCTTGACCTGCTGCACACCCAGCCAGCGGGCGACCGCCGCACCCTCTACCTGCACGCGAAGGAAGGCTGCCGCGACGAACTGATCAGCGAACTACGCCAGTGCTACGGTGCATTTAGCACGATCCTCAGCCGCGAACAGTTCATCGCCAGCGGCCTCCTCGGTGGCACGCCCAGCCCCGCCCACATTGGGCGCGTTGGTGACGTGGTGGTGCTGATGCACGATAACTGGGAGTTGCGCTTCGACTACAACGACGAGCAACGCAAAACTAACTTCGTTGGGATGCACGGCGGTCTTAGCCCCAGCGAGATGTACTCTACCTGTCTGGCAGTGCGCCTATGAAGGGAGCGATCATCCAGATCGAGGCGGCGATCTTCGACATGGATGGGCTGATGATCGACAGTGAGCCGCTGCAATGGCAGGCGGTCAATGCCACCCTCGCGCCCTACGGTCTGGCGTTGGATGAGGCGACGTGGGTGCAGTGGGTGGGGCGGCGGGCCAGCGACAGCTTCGCTGCCCTGAAGGCCGCCCACCCCACCCTACCCGACGTAGCCGAACTGCTAGGGCGCAAGAACGCAGAATACCGCCAGCGCATCCCCCTCGTTCCTGCTATGGCAGGGCTGCAATATGCAATCGAGCATTGTCGGGCGGCGGGCCTGAAGCTAGCTCTCGCCTCCTCGTCGGTGCGCGGCGACATCAACCTGGTGCTGACGACGCTAGGTTTGAGCGGCGTGTTCGCGGTGGTCGTCTCTGGCGAAGATGTGGCCCGCAGCAAGCCCGACCCTGCCATCTTCCTGTTGGCTGCCGAGCGGCTGGCGGTGCTAGCCAGCCGCTGCCTGGTGTTTGAGGACACCAACTATGGGCTGACGGCGGCGAAAGCGGCGGGGATGTACGCCATCGCCGTACCCGGCTACTTCACCCAGCAACAAGACTTCAGCCAGGCGGATCGCATCCTCAGCAGCCTTGCCGACTTCGACCTGGAGCGGCTGGACTAGCGGACGCGGGCGACTGGGGCTAGGGGCAAGGCTGTTGCCAAATCTGGCGAATTGTGCTAATCTGGACATAACATTTGGTTGGTCGCACAGACGAGGGGAAGTGGTATGAGCAGCGAAGATATTTACAGCTACATAGAAGAAAACATTGACGGCTATGTGGCCCTACTAGAGCGGCTCTGCGTAGTGCCGCCGGTGCCAAGTGGCGGCCTCGCTCTGCTGGCCCCGATCATCGAGGAGGCAATCCGCTGCGGGATGCACACGACCCTCTACCCGGCGGGCAAGGGGCTGCCCCTGCTCTACGCTGCGATCTCGCCACCAGCAGAGTCGGTCGCCCCCACCCAGATCAACGGTAGGCTGAACGGTACTACCCTGGAGTCGCTCGGCTTTGAGCGCGCCCTGGCAGTGGTGGGGGAGAAGCCAACCCTGCTCCTCTACCATGAATGCGACCTGGAGTCGCCCGCCCCGCCAAAGCTGGATCAGGGACTGGTGGCTGCCGCTTTTGCCGACCGTGCCAGCCTCGCTGCTCGCCTCGCTGCAATCGATGCGATCACCAACGTGCGTGGCAGCTTGCCAGTGCAGATCAAGCTGCTGGTAGACGCAAGCGGCGTGGCGGAGAGTGCCGACGCGCCTGGTGAACCGGCCCTGGTCTCCTTCGTCGAACGCTATGCCGATGGGCTGGCTGCGGATGCCTGCCTGTGGGATGTGGGCAAGCTAGGACTGTTGGGTGGTCGCACCTACGCGGGTGAACCTGTCGTCTATTGTGGGGTGAAGGGCCGCCTGGCAGTAGAGTTGGCGGCGGAGGGGGCCAACCAGGATGCGCCCGCTGCACTTGGCACCAGCGTGCCAAACCCGGCCTGGCGGCTGATCTGGGCCTTGAACTCGATCAAGAACGACTCCGAGGAGATATTGATCGACGGCTTCTACGACGACATGAACCCGCCTAGCAGTGAGCAGAACAAGGTGCTGCGCCAGTGGATCAAGCAGAACGCAGCAGCAGTGCAGGCTAGCGACGAGGCCACGCTCAAGAAGCTGGGGATCAGCAGCTACCTGCTCGGCCTCAGCGGCTTCCAACTGCGCCTGACCGACTACTATTCGCCCTCAATCAGCGTGACTACGCTAGAAGTGGAGGGTAATGGTATCCCCTGTCGAGCGCAGGCGCGCATCGAGTTCGGCCTGGTACCAGACCAGACTCCCAGTGCAATCCTGGCAGCCCTGCGTGAACACCTCAGCAGCGGCAACTTCGCAGACATTAGCGTGCGCCCACACGGTGTCGCCTTGCGCCCAGCCACCACCGACTTGAGCCACCCCTTTACCGCCCTGGTAACGAGGGTCACAGCGGAGGCTTACGGCGAAGCGGCCACCGCCATCCCGGTCGCCCCAATCAGCGGGCCACTCTCGCCACTGGTAGAGAAGCTAGCTCTGCCCGCCATCGGTATCGGCATTGGGCCGCAACCCCTGCTGCGCCGCAGTGCGGCCAGCGTTCCGCTCAGCCGCAGCGACTTTGTGGCTGCGATCAAGCAGGTGGCGGGGATCATGGACGAGGTTGGCAAGTTGGGCAGTGCCGCCAGTTGGGGGGCGCAGGCTCGCCAGAAGCTGGTCAACAATAGCGGCTCAGTCTGGCAGGAGGTGAAGATCGCTGCCATCCCCGTCACACCGACCGCGATTGACATGGACAACATCGAGGGGATGCCCGACTTTAGCGACGAGGAGATTCGGGCAGTGATGGGCGGCGACGACTCCGCGCCAGCCGCACGGGTGCCAGCAACCCCTGACCGCCAGCCACGAGCCGCTGCGATCACCCAGACGATCAGTATCCCTGCCCCGCCGCCCACGCCGCCAGCCAGCAACGGCAGTCACGCGGTCGAGGCGGTGGACGAAGCGGTAGCAGCCCTGATCGCCGCTAGTGGCGAGCAACCGAAACCTACCCCCAGGCGTGGTGGGCGCAAGACGGGGCCGCTGAACAGCGAGTAGCAGCCAGGCCACCAGCCGCAACCCAGGGCTAGCGGCTTGCAGTTTGGGGGATCGCTAGAGCGGGGGCTAGAACTTGAAGCTGGCTGCCCGGTTAGGGTGCATTGCCAGCCACTGGCGGGCCTGCGCTACGTCCCTGAAAATGGGGGTAAAGGTGCGCGTCCAGATTGCACTAAGCTGCTCGCCCTCCTGCGGGCCAGTGACGAAGTAGCGATTGCCAGGGTAGTCCTCATGGCCGCCTACCGAGCCGTTGCCAGTCTCGCGCCAGGGGTCTAGGACGAAGATTTTGGCGACGGCACCACCTGCGTCAGTGCTGTAGCCAGCCAGCGCAACGTCGTGTGCGCCATACTGAACTACTGCCAGGAAGCGGCGCGTGTTTATGTTCAGCACCGCTGGGGCGTTGAGCTTGACCAGGTTAGCCAACTCTGCCAGGGTGCCGTCGCTCAAGTTGGCCGCCACGTAGCCGTCCTCATGCGCGAGGCGGGCGTTCTCCCCCTCCCACGTCCCCCGCGTAAAGGGAACCTTACGCATCCGCTGGTAGAGGCTGGTGGCCGCCTGCAAGGTCGCCCGCTGAGGCGCAAAGACCGAGAGGGCGATGCTGGTGCTAAACGCGCCGCAGCCCATGTCGTTGTAGGCTTCCTGCTCGTGGTCGCCAACTGTCACCTTCGCCGCGTGATCCAACTGCCAGAGGTGGGTGGGCAGCGGGTTGAGCGCGTAAACCTGCTCGCCAGGGTCAGCCATCTAGCCCCCCCCCTCGTTACTACCATTCTCCAACCGATCCTTTGCCAGCCAGAGGGCGTTGATGAAAGCGTCAACATCCTCAAGCCGCTTGGGGCGGTAGCCACTGATGCTGACGCTGATCAGCGGGCGGCCATGCACGGAGATGAACAGGCTGCGACCGAGCCAGAGGAAGTAGGAGACGATGAAGAAGATACCGATGGCGGCAACCCCCAGCAGGATCGCCAGGAAGGGCAAGGGCAGAACCGCCTGGAAGAAGCCGCGCACCCCCTGAAGCAAGTCGAGCAGCGCACTGCCTGTCAGGTCGCCCTGCCGCTCAAAGAAGACGAGGCCGCCAAAGAGCGCACTGAGGATAGTCAGGGCAAGACCAAGAGCGAAAATCGCCCCATTCAACCTATCGTAGGCCGCCCCCACTGCATCAACGTCGCGCAGCGAGGTAGTACGCAGCAGGTTCGGGGCGTAGAGCAGCACGCGCTTGTTGGTCAGGTAGATAGCACCTAGCTGGTGGACTACGCTTTCGCTGGGCAGCAATTCGATGCGCCCCTGCACTGTCGGCTGCGCCTCGGCCTCCGTGGTCAACGGGGCTGCGTCCTCACTGGGTGCGCTGTAGCGGGCGGTACGCACTGGCAGACTGGTGCTGACTGCCCCGCTGTTCAGGGCATTGGTCAGGCTGGTTTCGCTGTCACTGGCGTATAGAGAGGCAGCGAGTTCGCTGTTGTGGTCGGGGACGTGGGGGCGGGTCGAGTCGGCCTCGTCGCGCTGCGGGTTGGTTCCAAGCATCGGCTAATCAGACTCCTGTGGTGGCCTGCGGTTTAGGTTGAGCGGCCTAATTATACCACCATTGTTGCGGGCAGGGCAAACTGGGGTGCAACACTAAGAGTTCATGGTTGCGGCAGGCATCTGCCCGCCAGTTGGCACAGCGGATAATGCCCACTGGGCGCAGGTGAGCCAATGCTAGCAAAGCAGCAGAGGTCTCTGGATGCAAACTGTTTGCCTAATGCTTCACGTTCTGATACAATGATCCATGCAGGGTAGGAACTTTGTGGCCGCCGCCAACGTGTTAGCAAAACAAGTTTGATTTGGAGCAGAGCGTAGTGTGGAGCAGGGCTAAGATTAGCGTATTCGTAGCTGGGTTGGTGGCTGTCGGGCTGCTAACCAGCTTCGTCGCGCCCGCCGCCAGCCAGCCGCCCACCGGGCAGAGTAGCGGGATAGCCAGCCAGCAACAGCTTGCCGAGGACACAGCAGCCCGCCAGCAACGCGCCACCATCATCTTCGGGGGCGACATCATGCTGGGCCGCTACGTAGAGCAGGTAGCTAGCAGCCGCTACCCCGCCTACCCCTTCGCCCCCATCAGCCCCACCCTACGGGCGGCAGACTACGTGGTTGCCAACCTCGAATCGCCGCTGACCAACGTGGTTAGCCCAACGCGGGCTGTGCGGTGGATCAACATCAAGGCCAGCCCGGCGCAAGCGGCTGCCTTGCCAGCAGCAGGGATCGACCTCGTTTCACTCGCCAACAACCACGCCACCGACTATGGCAGGCAGGCTCTGACCGACACTATCGCCTCGCTCAAAGCGGTGGGGGTGGCTTACACCGGCGTGGGCGGCGCAAGGGTCGCCACGATCAATGGCTTGCGCGTAGCATTTCTCGGCTACACCTGCATCGCGCCCAGCGGCCCCGACCTGCGCCTCAACGTCCTCCCCTGCGACTACGATCTCAAAGCCAGTACAGAGCGGCTGCAAGGCGATATCGCCGCTGCGAAGGGGCAGGCCGGGGCGGTCGTCGTGCTAATCCACTGGGGCAACGAGTACACCAGCCTGCCACTCGACTACCAGCGCAAGCTAGCAGCGGTGATGGCTGAGGCGGGCGCAACCCTGGTCGTCGGGGCGCACCCCCACCAGGTGCAGAGCATGGAGCGGATCGGCAGCACCCTGGTTGCCTACAGCCTCGGCAACTTCATCTTCGACCAAAACTTCAGTCCGCTGACCAAGAACAGCCTGCTGCTGCGCGTCGTCCTCGACCGGCGGGGGGTGGTGGCGGCGAACAGCATACCGCTCAGCACCTACCTCCAGGCGCGCTTGCTCGATCCCGGTGACAAGGGCGGGCAGGCGGTGACGGCAGAGGCAGCAAGGGGCAGCGCGGACGACTTCGACTGGCAGACGATGCGCCCAGCCGCCCCCCTCTCCACCCTCAAAGCACCGCCTGCCCCGCTCAGCCCCACGCTTGCTCTTGCCTACCAGCGGAGCGACCCGCCAGCCCAAAGCCAACTGGCCGACCTCAATGCCGACGGCAAGGCCGAACTGATCACCTTGCAGCAGCAACACCTGACCCTCTACCAGGCAGATGCAGCGGGCAACTGGCAAGCGGCCTGGCAGAGCGACTCCCTCTGGCAGGTAGAGAGCTTCGCCGTTGCTGATGCCTTTGGGCGTGGCCCCATGCTCGCTTTCATCCTCTGGCAGCCCGACTACCGCTGGGGCGGAGCGGGCAAGCTGAAGAACCAGATATTCATCTACGGCTGGGCGCGAGAGGGCTGGCGGGCGGTCTGGGCTGGCCGCCCCCTTGCCGATGCCGCCCACCAGCTCAGCTTCTTCGTCGCCAGCGACGGTCAGCCGCGCCTGGCCGTGCTGGAAGGCAACGACAGCAGCAAACTACAGGTTAGCGTCTGGTCGTGGAATGGCTTTGGCTACTCGCTCGACTGGCGCAGCCCCGGCGCAGGTTACAGCAGTCTGTTTACCGACTCCCTCACCCATCAGGTTTTCTACCGTTTAAGCTCCTGTTGCACAGGAAAGGAAGGTTCTTCATGCGTCTTCGTTCTCGTACCCTTAGTTGGCTGGCGATCATGCTGATCGTGGTGCAGGTGCTTGCCGCTTGCGACAGCAGCACTGCTACCCCCACTGTCCCCCCAGGGGCCTCGGCGACCGCCAAAGCCGCCAACCCCGCTGCTGGCAGCACGCCGAACGTGGTTGCCCGTGCCACCGGCACTGCCGTTGAAAGCGCGCCAGCCGCTACCAATACCAGCGCGCCAGCCGCTACCAACACCAGTGCGCCAGCCGCTACCAACACCAGCGCGCCGCTTGCGACAGACACCCCTGCGGTTGCTACCGTTGGGCCGACCAGCCCTGCCGCCCAGCCTACGGCGACCACGGCAGCGAGTGGCGGCGTACAACGGCCTATTCTCGTCTTTGCTCCCTACCCCATCAGCTACACCGTCAACGTGCAGCCGAAGGTGGCCGCCTACCAGGCGAAGACCGACCTCAGCAACGTGCAGAACCCGGCGCAGTTCAAGCTCCCCACCGCTGCCAACACGCTGCTAGCAAAGAACAACTTTGTGGTCGTGCCACCCGTCACCGCTGATCCAGCCCGCTACAGCGGCCTCAAAGAGTTCTACCAGGTCTACGAAGCAGGTCGCTATGGCGAGGAGCCGACCTTCGTCAGCAGCGACTCGATCCTTCACGTCTACCACCTGATCTTTGACAAGGTGCTACGCGACCTGGAGAGCCGCAAGCTGACCGACGAGCTAACCAAGCTGAACGACGCGATGTTGCGGGTGGCCGATGCCCAGCACACCGAGATCGCCGCCCAGAACAATGCCGATCTCACCACCGCCAGTACCCAGCTTGTCGCCTACTTTGGCGTGGCCGACAGCCTGATCAACCCGAAGGCTAGCGTACCAGCCTACGTCAAGAGCAAGGTTGATGCAGAGCTTGCCCTGATCGAAGCGCACGCTGGCCTCGCCGACTCTAACATCATAGCGGGCTACACCGAAGATTACAGCCAGTACATCCCGCGCGGCCACTACACCAAATCTGATGCGCTCAAGCAGTATTTCAAGAGCATGATGTGGCTAGGGCGCGTGAGCTTCCGCCTGAAGGAAGACAACGAAACCCGCTCTGCGATCCTGCTCACCATGCTGCTCAACAACCAGCAGACCCTCCGCAGCGGCCCAATCCTCGATCACTGGCGAGCAATCTACGAGCCAACCAGCTTCTTGATCGGCAAGGCAGACGACCTCAGCTACTTCGACTACCTGCCGCTGGTGGAGTCGGTCTACGGCACCGCCCAGCCCAGCCTCAGCGACTTCGCCGATGCGGGCAAGCTGGCGGCCTTCAAGGTGGCGGCCAAGTCGCTGCCCTCGCCGATGGTCAACTCGATGGCGATTTTTGCTAGCGAAGACAAGGATGAGGCAACCAAGGGGCTGCGGATGATGGGCCAACGCTTCACCCTCGATGCCTACGTGATCGGCCAGCTAACCTGGCGCAATGTTGGCACCGCCCCCGCCGATGACCAGGCCCGCTGGTTGCCGCGCAGCCTCGACGTGCCAGCCGCAATGGGCAGCGAGCGCGCTTTGGCTATCGTCAACGGCGAACAACTCGATTACGGGCAAACCAGCGGCGTGCAGGGTAAGAACTACGACACACAAATGCAGAAGGCACGGGGCGCAGTCGCCAATCTCGGCCTGGCAGACTGGACGCAGAACGTCTACTGGTCGTGGCTCTACACCCTCAACGCGCTGCTCGCGCCAAAGGGGGCGGGCTATCCTAGCTTCATGACCAACGAGGCCTGGACGGACAATCAGCTTAACACCTACCTGGGCAGCTATACCGAACTGAAGCACGACACCATCCTCTACGCCAAGCAGAGTATGGCTGAGATGGGTGGCGGCCCCCAGGATATCATCAAGGGTTATGTAGAGCCGCAGCCTGAACTCTACGCTCGCCTCGCTGCGCTCACCGAGATGACCCGCGACGGCCTGGTGCAGCGTGGCCTCTTGAGCGAGCAGGACAAGATGAAGGGTTCGCTGGACAGCCTGCTCAACCTCACCAGCCAGCTAAAGACGATCAGCGAGAAGGAACTGAGCAACCAACCGCTGACCGACGACGAGTACAACGCAATCCTGTTCTACGGGGGGGCGATTGAGAACCTGACTATCGCTGCCGCTGATGCCGAGGGCGGTGAAGGCAGCAGCTACCTCGACCAGATAGACGCGGCCCTGGTCGCTGACATTGCCACTGGCGGCAGCAGCAACGTGCGGGTGTTGGAAGTGGCTATCGGCCACCCCAACGAAATCTACGCCGTGGTGCCAATCGACGGCAAGTTGGTGCTTACTCGCGGGGCGGTGTTCAGCCAGTACGAGTTCACCAAGCCCAACAGCGAGCGAATGACCGACGAGCAGTGGCAGCAGCAACTCAAGGACGGCAAGCTACCCGCCGCCCCTGCCTACACCCGCAGCTTCACCGCCCCAGCTAAGTTAGCCGAAAGGCACAAGCAACGGCCTCTCCCCCAGCTTGGTGGGAGGGGCCTTTTTTGCACCAATCACCCTTCGCGGCTAGCCGCTTCCACTTCGGCCTTGACCGCCAGCAGGGCGTGTTCGGTCATCCGCGCTACCTCGCGCTGCACAAAGCCGTTGCCGCCTACTAGCCGTTGTAGCACACCGGGTAGGGCGTACTCGTTGACGAAGATCAGCTTGGTCTGCTGCGCGCCCAGTGGCTCGAACAGCCAGGCATTGAGGCTACGCAGGCTGCCGTTCACCTCAGTGACCATCCGCTGGTTCGGCTCGAACTCGACTACCTTGAGGCGCACCGTGATAGGCAGGCCGTAGAAGCGGCCCTGCGCCTGCAACTCCACGCCCACGCTAACCTCCTCGGCGTTGAGCGGCTGGAAGGTGCGGAACTCCGGCTGGATGCGCGTAGTATTGCGCCAGTTGGCGATGTAGGCGAAGACCTGCTCCACCGGCGCATCCACGCGCACGCTCTTGCTGATCCTGACGCTCATCTGTATCTGCGCGGTGGAGACCCTCGGCACCCGCCGCAGGGAGGAAACCGCGCCCTCCAAGGTCCTCAACAGAGCGTTTCCTTGCGCCCGCTGAGACGTGACTGCTTGAAAATGTTCGTTGTATATGATATGCTGTCGCTATGGACAGAACGATTGCGCTTACCCTCAA
>JBBROH010000090.1:0-16296 GCA_038229595.1 Chloroflexia bacterium
AACTTGCGGTCGGTGAGGACAGAGATCGCCTGCGCCCCCGCTTCAGCGTAGGCGCGAGCGGTGGCGGCAGGGTCAAGGTCGGCGTTCATCACCCCACGTGAGGGGCTGGCTCGCTTGACCTCGGCGATCAGGCTGGGGGTGCGGTTTGCCAACGCGCTTGCTGGGCGTAGGGCGGCGGCAAAGTCGCGGGGCTGCGGCTGCCAGGCCGCTAGCTGCTGCATCTTCGCCAGCGGCAACACCCGCTCAAACTCAGCGAACTCCACCCGCTTGTGGGCGATGATCTGGTCTAGCATGGTTTACTCTCTTAGGGCTGGCAGCCCCACCCTGCGCCTGGCAAGGTGGGCGGGTTGCTGGTCAGGTCGTGGTTAGTCGTAATAGTGGGCAATGCCAATCGCTTCGTTGACCTGGCGCATCGTCTCGCGGGCGGCAGCACGGGCGCGTTCGGTGCCTTCACGCAACGCATCCTTCACCTCGTCCAGGTGTTGCTCGTAATAAGCGCGCCGCTCGCGGATCGGGTCGAGGAAGTTGTTGATCGCGGTGATCAGCTTGCGCTTGACCTCCACATCGCCAACCTTGCCAGTGCGGTAACGCTCCTTGAGGTCGTCCACTTCTGCTACGTTAAGGTTGAAAGCGTCGTGGTAAATGAAGACCGGGTTGCCCTCTACGTGGCCGGGGTCGGTGGCGCGCAGGCGGGTGGGGTCGGTGTACATCCCCATAATCTTCTTTGTCACCACCTCTGCTGAGTCTTTCAGTTCGATGCTGTTGCCTAGCGACTTGCTCATCTTGCCGTTGTTGTCCAGCCCAACCAGGCGGGGGACGCGCCCCAGCAAGGCTTCGGGGATGGGGAAGACCTCACCGTAGAGCCGATTGAAGTCGCGGGCGATCTCGCGGGTAAGCTCGATGTGCGGCACCTGGTCGTCGCCGACGGGGACAAGGTGGGCCTTCGCCAGCAGGATGTCGGCGGCCTGGCTGATCGGGTAGGTGTAGAAGGCGACGCTGACGCGGGCGCGGTTTACGTCGTCGGCCTCCTCATCCGACTGGCCCGCCTCCTTGCTCAGTTGGCGAATCTCGGCCTTGAGCGTAGGATTGCGGTTGAGGCGCGGCACGGTGACGAGGGTGCTAAGTAGCTGGTTGAGTTCGGCTCCCTCTGGCACGTGGCTCTGCACCACGAACGAGTTGCTGTGCGGGTCGAGACCAACGGCCAGCCAGTCGGTGGCGACTTCCAGCACCGAGCGGCGGATCAGGGCGACGTTGTCAGCATGGTCAGCCAGCACGTGCCAGTCCACGATCAAGAAGTAGCACTCGTACTCCTTCTGTAGACGCAGCCAATTCTCTAGCGCGCCAACGTAATGGCCGAGGTGAAGATTGCCGCTAGGCCGCATCCCAGTGAGGATGCGCTTACGGTTGGCTTGTTGAGGTTGGGTCATGATCGGTTGCTCCTTGTTGTGGTTGCTACTAGGTGCAGGCAGCGAATTAAGTCCGACGAATAAGCGAATTGTTACGCACTCCTCACTTGTAACCTTCGCTACGAAGCCATGGATCGGTGGCGTAGTTGATCGGCTGCCATGATTTTGGCGGCAGAATACGCTTGTAGTCTAGCTGTGGACGACCAAAGTTGATCAGCAAGCCAACAGGTGCTTTTGTTGCCTGCATATAGCGTAGGCATTGTGCAACCTCCGCTTGTGTAAGGAAGTGCGAGAAGGCTTTTAGCTCCACCACTACAGCATCTTCCACTAGAAAATCCAGGTAGTAGAGGCCGATTGGTTGATCTTGGTAGTAAACCTCGTGTCGGTATTCGCGTTCGAAGCGGACTCCAAGATTGCCGAACTCCAACTCAAGCGCGTTTTGGTAAGCCACTTTACGCAGGCCGGGTTTTAGCGCACGATGTATCTTCATCCCCACCCCGATCAACTCATAACAAAGCTGGTGGTGTGCTATCTTGCTGTCAAGACCCATAATCGTCTCTCCTCATTGCTCGCTTTACCTTGACTTGCCGCTAACTACCTTCCGCCCGTCAATGCCCTGCCATCAAAGACTCACAAGCCTCTTACCAACCATAGCATCCGCTTGTTCGTTGGCTGTGCCTGCCCACACACCAGTACCATGTCGCTAAAGACCGATAGCCATCGCCCCTAGCCCGTACCATTCGCTTATTCGCTGGAGCTAATTCGCTGCCCCCCTCGCCTGCGGCTCGAAGGCCAGTACGCCGTTCATCTCGTAGTTGACCAGTCGCCAGCCTTGCTCCTGGAGGGCAGTTATCGCCTCGTTCAGCGGCGGCAGCCGGACGGCAGCACTTGCGCCGCAGAGTTCTACTTCTTCCTCGTAACCGTGCAGGTGGTAGCGGAAGGTAAAGCAGCCAGGGTCTGCGCTAGGCTCGATGATGCACAAGGCCCAGTCGCGGGCGGGGCGGATCAGACCATCAGGCAGCATTGCTAACCTCCACCATCTGGTGCAGCTTGTGCAAGGCCGCGCCGCTCTGGATGCTCGCCTGGGCCAGCCGCAGCCCTGCGGCCAGGTCGCCCGCTCTATCGGCGGCAACCAGGGCGGCGGCGGCGTTGAGCAGCACAATATCGCGCTTCGGCCCATCCTCTGTGCCTTGCAGGATGCGGCGCAGAGTGTCCGCGTTGGCGGCTGCGTCTCCACCACGGATCGCAGCTAGCGGAGCTTCGGCGAAACCGTAGTCTTCGGGCTGGATCGTGTAGGTCTGCATTGCCTGCCCCGCCCGCACCTCATAGACCGTCGTCGGCCCGCTCAGGCCGATCTCGTCCAGGCCACCGCTGCCATGCACGACCAGAGCGTGGCGGCTGCCGAGCATCGCCAGCACCTCAGCCATCTGGCGGGCGATCCTTGCGTCGGCCACCCCCAGCAGTTGCGCCTCAGCCCGCGCCGGGTTGGTCAACGGGCCGAGGATGTTGAAGACAGTGCGGATACCGATCTCGCGGCGGGCGGGGCCAGCGTGCCGCATCGAGGGGTGGAACAACGGCGCGAACATGAAGCCGATGCCTGCCTCACGCAGGCACTTCGCCACCTCCGCTGGCCCCAATTCTAGCTTCACGCCCAGGGCTTCCAGCACGTCGGCACTGCCGCAACTGCTGCTCATCGCCCGGTTGCCGTGCTTGGCGACGGTCACGCCCGCCCCAGCAACAACAAACGCAGCAGCAGTGCTGACGTTGAAGCTCTGTGCGCCGTCGCCACCGGTGCCGCAGGTGTCAAGTACAGGGCCATCATGGTGGACGAGGGTGGCGCGCTCGCGCATCACGCCCGCCAGCCCCGCGATCTCTGCGCTGGTCTCGCCCTTCATCCGCAGGGCAGTGACGAACGCGCCGATCTGGGCAGCGGTCGCCTCACCGTCCATGATCTCAGCCATCGCTGCCGCCGCCTCCTCGCTACCGAGGTGCTGACCGCTCACCAGCTTGCCTATCGCTTCTCTGATCATCGCTCGCCCCCTAACCACCAACCGCCAATGCTCACAGTGCCAACAGCCGTCATTGCCGCTCATCCGCCAGGCCAATCCACAGGCAGATGCCTCAAAACTTGCCAGCTACAAAGTTCCGCAGCAGGTCTTTGCCCACCAGGGTCAGGATGCTCTCTGGGTGAAACTGCACGCCAACCAGGTTGCGGTGCTGCTTGTGCTGCACGGCCATGATCGTGCCGTCTGCCACCCAGGCGGTCACTGCCAGGGCAGCGGGCGCGGGTGGCTGGATACAGAGCGAGTGGTAGCGGGTGGCGGTGAAGGGGTTGGGCAGCCCTGCGAAGATGCCACCGCTATCGTGGATGATCTCGGCGGTCTTGCCGTGCATAAGCTGGCCTGCCCGTACGATCTGGCCGCCAAACACCTGCCCGATGCACTGCAAGCCCAGGCAGACACCGAGGATTGGCAGCTTGCCCGCATAGCGTTCGATTAGCGCGTTGCTCACCCCCGCCTCGTTTGGCGTGCCGGGGCCAGGGGAAATGACGATGGCCTGCGGCTGCATGGCGGCCACTTCGCCCACCGCGATCCTGTCGTTGCGCCGCACCTCTACCTCAGCCCCCAGTTCACAGAGGTACTGGTAGAGGTTGTAGGTGAAGCTATCATAGTTGTCGATCAGCAGGATCATTCGCTCACCACCTTGTGCTTAGATAAGGCTCCATGTGTCACTGACCAGAACGCCAGCATAGCCAGCAATGTCGGTAGCAACTCCTTCTGCCGACGACTTCAGATAGTAGTAGCCGATCCGCGTTCTGCGCCCTGTGATGTAGATAACATTGTGTCTCCCGCCATACTCGCTGCCATTTCCAAAGCGCGCAGCACGCCAGCCAGCTTGCTCTCAGTCTCGCGGTACTCGCTGGCGGGGTCGCTGTCGGCAACGATGCCCGCGCCTGCCTGCACTGCCGCTTTGCCCTCGGCCAGCACTACGGTGCGGATCGTAATGCAAGTGTCGAGATTGCCGTCATAGCCGATGTAGCCGACTGCGCCCCCATATGGCCCACGCTGCTGCCCCTCAAGTTCGGCGATGATCATCATCGCCCGTATCTTCGGCGCGCCAGTGAGCGTGCCAGCCGGGAAGCAGGCCCGCAACGCGTCTACCCCGCGCAGTTCTGGCTTCAAGCGGCCCTCTACTTCGCTGACGATGTGCATCACGTGGCTGTACTGCTCCACCTCCATCAGGCGGCTGACCCGCACGCTGCCAGGGACAGCCACCCGGCCAATGTCGTTGCGGCTGAGGTCAACCAGCATGATGTGTTCGGCGCGCTCCTTCGGGTCGGCCAGCAGTTCGGCGGCCAGGTGCGCGTCCTGCGCCTCGCTCGCGCCACGCGGCCTGGTACCAGCAATCGGGTGGCTAGTGATCGTACCATCCTGCACACGCACCAGCATCTCTGGCGAAGCCCCGACGATAGCCGCCGCGCCCAGTTGCAGCAGGTACATATAGGGGGAGGGGTTGATCGCCCGCATTGCGCGGTAGACGTTGAGCGGTGACCCCGTGAACTCGCGCACTAGCCGCCGCGAGGGAACAACCTGGAAGATGTCGCCAGCGCGGATGTACTCCTTCGCCCGCTCCACGTAGCTCTCATAAGTTGGCTGGTCTGCACTCTCCACCACCGCTGCGGCCTGCGACTGGACGGCGGCAGGGGCAGGGGTGACAGCCAGGTTGCAGCTTAGCTGCGCCAGCAGGCTGTCTATTCGTTCGCTGGTCGCTTGGTACAAGGAGGATATGTCGCTGTCAGCTTCGAGGGTCAGGTGGCTGATCACCTGGATACGCTGGCGCACGTGGTCGAAGGCGATCACCTCGTCGGCGAACATGAAGGCGGCCTCTGGCAGGTGTGCGCCGAGCGGGTGCGGCGTAGTCGGGCTGGCTAGCTGCTCAAAGTAGCCGACCGCCTCGTGGCCGAGGAAGCCGACTGCACCGCCAGCAAAGCGCGGCAGGCGCAGACCGTCGGCAATGAGCAGCTTGTACTCACCCATCGCCTGTTGGATCGCGGTCAGGGGATCGCTGAATGGCTGCTCTGCGGTCGAGCAGTAGCTGTTGCTGACAGCATCAAAGCGGATCGTGGTCGCCAGCCCCTTGTCCAGGTACAGCACAGTGCGCGGGTTGCTGCCAATGAAGCTATAGCGACCAACCCGCTCGCCCCCCTCTACGCTCTCTAGCAGGAAGGCGTACTGGCTGTCGCTGGCGACGCGCAGGTAGGCAGCCACCGGGGTGAGCAGGTCGGCCAATATCTCGCGGCAGACTGGCACCCGCAGCTTGCCGCCGCCCGCCTCGGCAACCATCATCTCTACTTGTTCGCGGTCTGGATAGTGCATCATCGTCTCCCCACTATGCATTCAGCCTGAACCAACCGCCAGCTACCTTGCTCCCCTGTGCGGGGCGCGGTTTCGCTGCTCATTTGACTGGGGGCAGGGCGGCCAGGTAGCGGTCTACTTCTTCGAGCGTGTTGTAATGCACCATGCTGGCCCGCATCGCGCCGCTGCCAAAACCGTCGGCGTGCCGCTTGAAGTAGCGGGGTGAATAGTAGTTGCCGACGCGCCCCTCATAGCCAGCGTCGGCTATCGTCTGCGCGATCTGCTCTGGGCGGTAGCCGTGCAGGTTGAAGGCAACTACCGACGTGCGCTGGGCCAGTGCCAACGGGCCGTAAACCTCTGCGTCGCCTCGCGCTTGCAAGCCAGCCAGGAAGCGGGCGGCGAGTAGCTGCTCATACTGGACGATGGCGTTCATCGCGGCCAGGTAGCAGGCGCGGTTGCTGCTATCGTCGGTCAACTTTGCGCCGAGGTCGCGCAGGTACTCTAGCGTGCCGAGCAAACCAGCGATCCCCTCAAAGTTCTGCGTACCAGCCTCAAAGCGTACTGGGCGGTCGAACTTGCTGGCCTCCGAGTTGTAAGGGATGCCGCGCAATTCGTCCTGTGCCGCCCGCTTCGCCCAGAAGAAGCCCATGTGGGGGGAGAACATCTTGTACGCACTGAACACTGCCACGTCCACCCCGCTCGTCTTGAGGTTGATCGGGCCGTGGGCAGTGCGTTGCACCCCGTCTACAAAGAGCATCGCGCCATGCCGCTGGCTGATCTCGCCGAGAGCGGCCAGGTCGCGCACACAGCCGTTCGCGTTGCTGACCCAGCCCGCAGTGACCAGGGCTGCCCCCTGTATCTTCTCCTCCAACTCCGCCAGGTCGTAGCTGCCGTCGCGCTGCACATAGACCATCCGCAGCTCAAAGCCGTCGCGCTTGAGGTCGAGCCAGGTGGCTACGTTCGCGTCGTGGTCGCCCTCCATAGTCACGATGATCGACCCCGCTGGCAGGCGGCGAGCGAAGGCGCGGCTAAAGAGGAAGGTGAGGTTGGTCGCGTTCAGGCCAAAGCCGACCTCCTCCCACGACTCGCCGCCGAGCAAGGTGCAGACCTCCGCCCGCGCCGCCTGCACCATCGCGCTGAGACGAGCCTGCCGCTGGAAGGGCGCGCCCTTGCCCGCGTTCATCGTCGCATAGTAGCGCGAGATCGCCGCGATAGTCTGCTCTGGCACCTGCGCCCCCGCCGAGTTGTCGAACAGGATGCTACCACCCAGGTTCTCTGGGCGCAGGGCGGGGAACTGCTCGCGCTGACCCGCAAATAGCTTGACCAGTAGTTCGTCGTTCAATTGCATATTCCTCCAGCTTGCTCCCCATCTGGGGTGGGTTCACGCTCAGGGGCAACAAAAAGCCCACGTCCCTAAACGTAAGGGACGCGGGCCGATAATGCCTACGTGGTGCCACCCTCGTTGGGCCGCAATGTTGCAGCCCCACTCTGCGAGTACCTGGCCGCCCAAAAATGGTGAGCGTCCGCTGATACCCCGCGCCCAAATAACGGTGGCGTTTCCGACGCAGCCTACTTGCAGTCTCCTGCTTTCGGTGCGCGACTCCCGGTGCCATTCACTACCTGCTTGCGCGCCACCCTCGCACCATGCAGGCGGCTCTCTGGGCGCAGCTTCGACAGTTACTAGTTCCGTTCAAAGTCGTTGCTTCTTCACTTGAGGCGATTATACACCCAACGGTGGCTGGCTGTCAAGTTGGATTCGCGGGACAAGGGTGGTACAATAGGAGCAACCCCAAGCCAAGAGGAGCGTGCCAATGTTCGTCATTACTTACCGTTACCACCTCGCGCCGGAGCGAGCCGCCGAGATGCTGGCCTTGCAACAGCAATCCCTATCCCTCTACCAGCAGCACGTACCTTGCCGCTTCGTCTGCTTGCAGAGCCAGAGCGACGCGACAGAATGGCTGGAGCTAACCTGGTTCCCCAGTAAGGAAGCGCACGATGCGGCCTCAGCCATGCTCAGTGGCAGCGAGGAGCTTCTCAGCATCTACAAGCAGTTCAAGGCGATGCTCGATCCCGCTGAACAGAGCATGAACCAGCAGTATTTTGACGCAGCCTGGGTCGCGGGTGAGCTTGACCCCGCCGCACTAGCTAGCGGGAGCTAAGCGATGATTGCACTTGAGCAGAAGATTAGCAGCCCGAACAGTCAGCAGCCAACCAGCCAGCAAATCGCGGTGGAGAACCCCGCCACTGGCAAGATTATCGCCCTCCTCCCTGTCGCTAACCCCCCAGCGGTGGCTGCCGCCGTGCAACGCGCTCGTGCTGCCCAGCAGGGTTGGCAGGCAATCGGCGTAGCGGGGCGGGCGCGGCTGCTACTCGCCTTCCGCAAGGTAGCGATGCGTCACAAGGGGCGGATGATCGCTACTATCGTGGCGGAGAACGGCAAGCCGCGCAACGATGCGCTGATCGAAGTGCTGTACCTGGCCGACATCATTACCTACTACTGCAAGCACGCGGCGAAGTGGCTGGCCGCTGAGCGGTTGGGCCTGCACCTGCTCAAGACCAAGCGCGCCCTGGTCAGCTACCAACCCTTCGGTGTAGTCGGCGTGATCTCGCCCTGGAACTTCCCGCTGATCCTAAGTGCGGGCGATACTATCCCGGCCCTGCTAGCGGGCAATGCGGTGGTGATCAAGCCCTCGGAGGTCACGCCGCTAGCCGCCATGCTGCTGGTCGAGTGGGCGCGAGAGGCGGGCTTGCCAGAAAACATCTTGCAGGTGGTCAACGGCTACGGTGAGACAGGGACAGCTTTGGTGGACAGTGTAGACCTGATCGCCTTCACTGGCAGCGTCGCCACTGGGCGGCGGGTGGCAGAGCGGGCAGCCCAACGGCTGATCCCCGCCCTGCTAGAACTGGGCGGCAAAGACCCAATGATCGTCCTCAAGGATGCCGACCTGGAGCGCGCAGCCCGGGCTGCGGTTTATGGCGGGATGAGCAACGCCGGGCAGATTTGCATCTCTATCGAGCGCGTCTACGTCGAAGCCCCGATCTACGACCAGTTTGTGGCAAAGGTCACAGAGCAGGTGCAGAAGTTGCGGGTTGGGGCCGACCCTGACGGCGCGTACAATGTGGACATGGGGCCGCTGACCAATGCCAACCAGCGCGCTGTTGTCGAGCGGCAGGTGGCTGACGCACGGGAGCGGGGTGCAACCGTTGTCACTGGTGGCAAGCGGTGCGCAGGGACGGGCTACTTCTACGAGCCGACGATCCTGACCAACGTCAGCGATGAGATGCTGGTTATGCAAGAGGAGACCTTCGGCCCGCTGCTGCCGATCATCAAGGTAGCTGACGCAGCAGAGGCGATCCGCAGGGCCAACGACTCGCCCTTCGGCCTCAGCAGTTCGCTTTGGACGCGGGATGTGGCGGAGGGCGAGCGGCTGGCCGGGCAGATCGAGGCTGGTTCAACAGTAGTCAACGACGTGGTGGTTAACTACCTGATCCCAGAGGTGCCGTTTGGCGGGGTGAAGGAGAGCGGGATCGGCTACCGCCACGGTGGGGCAGAGAGCCTGCGCCGCTACACCCACCCCCATTCGATCATCGTTGATCGCTTCGGCCTCAAGCGCGAGGCGATCTGGTTCCCCTACGACAAGCTGACCGCCCGCCTGCTGCGGCGGGTGATGGATCTGCTGTACAGGAGGGGTTGATGGATTTTGAGAACCTGATCGAGCTTGAGCAGTTGGCCGCCCCCCAGATGACCCAGATGGCCTACGACTATGTGAGCGGCGGCGCGGGCGACGAACTGACCTTGCGCGACAATCGGGCGGCCTGGCAGCGTTGGCAGTTGCGCCCTCGTGTCTTGCGCGACGTTTCGCGGGTCAACCTCGCCACTACCGTCCTGGGGCAGCCAATCCGCTACCCTGTGATCGTCGCCCCTACCGCCTTCCACCGCCTGGCCCACGAGCAGGGCGAGCTAGCCAGCAGCCGAGCGGCAGCGGCAGCCGGGACGATCTTCACCGCCAGCACCGTCTCCACCTACAAGATCGAGCAGATCGTAGCCCAGGGAGCCAACACCTGGTTCCAACTTTACTGCTATCGCGACGCAGGGGTGACGCGCCAGTTGGTCGAGCGGGCGACTGCTGGGGGCTGTACTGCGCTGGTGATCACCGCCGACACCCCCTACGTCGGGCGGCGCGAACGTGATGTGCGTAACAGCTTCACCCTGCCAGCCGGGGTGGAGATGATGAACCTACAAGATGTGAACCTGGAGGATATGCCGCGCACGATCAGCGGCTCCTCGCTAGCAACCTACATCGCGGGGCTGTGGAACCCGGCCCTCAGTTGGCGTGACCTGGCCTGGATTCGTTCGCTGACCAACCTGCCCATCTTGATTAAGGGGATTATGACCGCCGAGGACGCGCTGATCGCCGTCGAGCATGGCGTAGCGGGGATCGTAGTCAGCAATCATGGTGGGCGGCAGCTTGACGGCGTGCCAGCAACGATTGATGTGCTGGCCGAGGTGGTCGCTGCGGTGGCGGGCCGGGCCGAGGTGCTGCTGGATGGTGGCGTGCGGCGGGGCAGCGACGTGCTGAAGGCACTGGCTCTGGGGGCGAAGGCGGTGCTGGTTGGCAGGCCGATCATCTGGGGGCTGGCGGTGGGTGGTGAAGCGGGCGCACTCCGGGTGTTGGAGATGCTCTACAACGAGCTAAACCTTGCCCTCGCCCTGGCTGGGCAGAGCGATGTCAACAGCCTGGACGCAAACCTGGTGGTGGCCGCCCGCCACTAAAATAACCCTGCGCTGCCGCAAGGTTTGCAAGAGGAGGTAGGTTAGGTGGTCGCGCCTGGCCCGGCCTGGCTACGATTGGGGATAGACTTTGCAGCGGGGGCAAGGGAGATAGGTTAAGGCTATCAGCGTTGCCCCGCCACATCGTCATGGGAAGAGGAAGAGGAGGAATCTATCTGTGTTGGCGCGTTGACGCGCTATTGTTGGCTAGTTACTGTCGGCGGCGGGCCGTCGTCGGGGTTGCTTGCTTGCCCACCGCCACAGCTTGGAAAAGGGAAAAGGTACAGGTTTGTGCCTGCTTGTGCGTGTCCCACGGGAGCCTGTCCCACCTGTGTAGCGTTGCTTGGATGTCCGGCCTCGGCTCTTGTCTGCGTTGTCGCTGTCTCGTTCGCACATTCATATGATAACATTTTACCCGGTGAGCGCGTATCAAGTGCTTGACAGATGTATGTAAACTTCTTGGCACTGTCTCTCCGTTTGTGCGCTAGCGGTGCTGCCTACCGTCTTGCGCGGCGGGGGCTGGTCAGCATTAGCGGGCTGGTGCGAGCCAGCGCATCTGCTCATGGCCGTCGCAAGCGTTGGCCTGCGGTAGCTTAAGGATGGTCTGCCCAAAGTTCATCACGATGCGGCTACGGTCGTCTTGACGGTTCATCTCGCGGCGGTAGAAGCTAGTTTGTGCGCTGGAATGCTGCCGCAGGCTGTTGAGGAAGATGTGGATGAAGTTAAGCACGTTGCTGTTCCCTTTCTGCGACATGGTTGCTGTTCCGTTCTGGTTCCGCGACAGTTGTTGTGCTGTCGTCCACCTGGGAGTATTCTACCAACTGAGCGGCAAAAGCGGATCGGACGCAGGCTGTATCCTTCTCTGCACCATAGTTGGCTGGCCCCTGGTCCTGAAGATGTAGGGAGCCACGGCAAATAGGCGCACAAGCGCGAACAGTCACGAAGATGTGTGCTTCCCCTGGCCGCCATGATGTGCTACAATGTGGCAGGCGGATAGCAGCAGATGTGATGAGAGGACGCAAGATGACAGATGAGGGGGCAGCCAGCCCCGCCCTGGAAGGGGCGATTGAGGGGCTGTACGAGGATGAGGGATTGCGCTCGAACTTGAGCGACGACGAGGCGAACGCCCTGCTAGGTTGGGGCGAACGCCAGCTAACTGCCGCCGCTGACCCCGCTGCGGTGCAGGGGACGGTGCAGGCCACGATCAGGGCGGTCAACGGCCTGGTGGGCGAACGAGCCAACCTTGACGGCAATGCGCTGGCGGCGGCAATCGCGGCGGTAGTCAGCAGCGCAGGCGGTACTGGCAATGGCAAGGCACTGGCGGCGGAGAGCGCGAAGCTGGACAATGCCGCCTTCATCAACAAGCTGCTGCCCCTGCTCACTACGCCAGCCAGCCCACCACCACCGCCAGCCACAAGCAATCCGCAGCCAGACCAACTGATCGAGGCGATCCAGGCTGCCGTTGCCAAGACCCAGGCGGTTGCAGCGCAAGCTGGTTCGGTGGCGGCGAAGGAGATAGCCGCCACCCCAGCGCGAACGCAGCCGCCACCGCCAGCCAGCCACCGCCAACCCAGCCTGCGCGAACGCCTGGGCGGCTGGCTCAGGAGAGGGAGAAGGTAGCCAGTGAGTAGCAGATCGCCAAAACGACCGAGCCGCAAAGGCCAGCCAGAGCAGCTTGAGGTGCAGCAAGTGGTGAGGGCGGCGCAGAGTCTTGGCCTGCCAGCCTGGGTGTGGGCGGTAGTCGCACTGCTCGTCGCCCTCGCCGTCGCTGCCTTCCTCTTTGCCAGCAGCAAGCAGAACAAGCCGCTAGCTGGGCCGAACGCCACCGCCACCGCCGCCCAGCGACCCACAGGCAACGACAGCGGGACGCTAGCCGGGGGGCAGATTGTGGTTGGCTTTACCCAGCCCACTTACCCAGAGAAGCCCGCCAATCACATCCACACCCTGGACACGAAGCTGACCGACTTCATCAACACGGCGCAGCAGAGCGTGGACATTGCAATCTACCAGCTTGACCTGCCGGATGTGACCCAGGCTCTGCTTGACGCGAAGGGGCGTGGCTGCACGGTGCGGGCCGTAACCGATATTGACATCCTCAAAGACCCAAAGGAGAACCCCAGCTTCAAGCAGTTGCAGCAGGTGGGGGTCACGGTGGTCGGCGGCAACCCCAATGCGATCATGCATGATAAGTTCGTGGTCGTGGACGGGCAGGCGGTCTGGACTGGCTCGTGGAACTTCACTAGCAACGACACCTTTCGCTACAATAACAACGGCCTGATCCTCAAGTCGCCTGCCCTGGCCGCCAACTATACTGTCACCTTCGAGAAGATGTGGCGCGACAATAAGTTCGGCGCACAGCGCAAGCCGGGTGGCACTACCCCGCAGTTGGTAATCGGCGGCGTACCAGTCGCCAGCTACTTCGCCCCGGAGGACGATGTGGCCGAGAAGATCGTGGCGAAGTTGGAGGGGGCGCAGACTTCGATAGAGTTCATGGCCTTCTCTTTCACCGACGACAACATTGGGGCGACTTTGCTGGCGAAGGCGAAGGCGGGCGTGGCGGTACGCGGTGTGTTCGAGACGACCGGCTCTGACACGCGCTTCAGCGAGTATGGCAAGCTGATGAAGGCTGGGCTGGATGTGCGACAGGACGGCAATCCTTACCTGATGCACCACAAGGTCTTTATCATAGATGGCAAGACAGCGATCATTGGCTCGTTCAACTTCTCCGAGAACGCCGAGAAGTCGAACGACGAGAATCTGCTGATCATGGACGACCCGGCCATTGCCGCGCAGTTCAGCAGCGAGTTTGGCCGCGTCTACGAGCAGGCGCGCAACCGGGCGACGAAGGGCGTGGCCCCCACTGAAGGCAGCGGAGCCGAACAACCTTAGCCCTACCTGCTCTACCCGCCACTCAAACCGCCCGGTAGAGGCTCTCTGCCGCGATGTAGGCGATTACCGCATCTGGTAGCTGGTAGCGGATCGAAAGGAGGGCAGCCACCCGACGGCGTAGCTCCGTCGAACTGATGTCGAGCAGGGGGCCGTCGGTGAGGATGGTAACTCGTTCGTGGGCGGGGGGCAGCGCAGCGTACAACTGGCTGAAGTCGAGGCTGTTGCCGGGGCGGATCAGCCCGACCATGTGGGCCAGTTCGAGGATGCGGCCTGGTTCGCGCCAGCGGGTCAGTTTCGCCAACGCGTCTATACCAATGATGAAGTAGAGTTCGCTATCTGGCATATCAGCTTGTAGGCGAGCGAGCAGGTCAACGGTGTAGGAGGGGCTGCACTCCAGGTCGCGTTCACTAACCCCGAAGTGGGGGTTGTCCTGCACAGCCAGGTGGGTCATTGCCAGGCGGTGGCGGGCGGGGCTGGTGGGTCGATCTGCCTTGAGCGGATTGCCAGCGGCGGGGGCGAAGATCACCTGCTCCAGGCCCAGGCGCACCCTTGCTTCCTCGGCAATAGCGAGATGGGCATAGTGGGGTGGGTCGAAGGTGCCGCCCAGGATGCCGACTCTGCGCGGTGTGAGCGCATTCACTTCAGCACGATCTCGGCGGCGGGGAACTCGCGGCTGACTGCCGCCACCACTGCCGGGCCGACTACCACGCTGGCCGCCGTCCAGTAGGTGACGCGTAGCTTGATACCCTGGATCGTAATGCTGTCCACCGTGGTCTGGGGGCTAGGACTGACAGCGATCTGCTCAAACCCGGCCAGCACCTTGGTCACCCGCGCCAGTGCCTCGTCCAACGGTAGGTGGTTGGTCGTAATCTCCAGTTGATCCTGCTGCAAATTGTAGATGCTCTCGTTAGTCATGATCTCGTTGAACACCACGCTGTTTGGCACGATCACCTGCGTCCCTTGCTCGGTTCGCAGCAATGTTGTCCGCAACTCCACCGCCTGTACCGTCCCCGTCATCTCCCTAACCCGCACACTGTCGCCGATCCTAAAGGGCCGCTCGATCAGCAGGTAGAGACCGGCCACGAAGTTACGCAATACATCTTGCAAGGCGAGGGTAAGGGCGAGGCTGATCGCGCTGAGGAGGGTAAGCAGACCGCCACTGTCTACCCCGAAGATGCTGAGGATGATCAGGGTGCCGACCACCAGCAGACCCACGCGAGCGAGGTTGCCAAGCAGGGTCGCCAGATTGATGCTGAAGCGGCGACCAGCCAGCTTAAGGATTAGCCGCTGAACCAGGCGAGCAAGCAGGATGATGATCAGCAGCACCACTGCTGCCTTGAGCAGGTTGAGCAGCAGCAGCACAGTCTGGTTGCGGAGGTCGTCGAAGGTGGGCAAGGTTGAGGGCAAGGGGAGCCTCCTAGACGAGGGCCAGCACCTGCCGCAGGTCGGTGATCTCTGTCCCCTTCTGGCGGAAGGCAACCCCCACACGCTCGGCCTGTTCACGGTGGCCGCGCCGGGGGTCATCATCCACAAAGACCGCCTCATTCGGCTGCACGCCAAGCTGCTGCACGATAGCGCGCAGCATATGCTCTTTGTCGGGGTTCCACTCGGCCACCACACAGTTGAAGTAGGGTTCGAGCCGCCAGGCCTTGAGTGCGCTATTGACTGGGCTGGGGTGGTTCCAGGTGCAGAGGGCGACCAGCACCCCGCGCTGCTTGAGCGTAGCCAGCACCTCGCGGGCTTCGGGGTAGAGTTCTACTCGCTTGTCGTCGCTGCGGACGATCAGCGTGCTGTCGTCGGCGGCGAAGCGCAGGCCATTGTCGCCCTCCATGTCGCTAGCCCCATTATCAGAGATGCCCACCCCATCCGGCCCCTGCCAGAGCGTCTCATCACCATCAAAGATCACCAGCTTGTAGGCCAAAGCACGTCCCTCCCCACCTATTTTGTGGCACCGCCGTCTGTGCTGCTATTATAACACCAAACGTACCCTGATGGTAAACACGTTTTCTGTTAACTTTCACAGGGTGCAGGCGGCAAAGAAGTCACGCATCAAGCGGCTGGCGGTCTCATAGTGGGTCTGCTGGACGAAGATGTGGTCGGTGGAGTAGGCAGAGACAACATAGAGCGGCACCCCCGCTGCGGCCAGCAGGCTGGCAAGCGGTGCAAGGTAGCCAGCCACATCCAGCGGCACTGTCACGCGCAGGGTCAGCCGCCGCCAGCCCTGCTCCTGCCCCTGCTGCTCAAACTCGTAGCTGGCAGCCAACCGCCGCCACATCGCGCTGGCGAGCAGTACGCTGACCTCTTGCGGCTCGACCATGATCGCTAGCGGCTCACCGCTGTACTCGTCGCCATCATACTCGGCGAGGGCAGCCAGCATGGTGCTGCGCTCACTCAGCGGCAGCTTCACCAGCGTGTAGTCTAGCGCGTCGCTCTCCAACTCGGTAGCGGCAAATAGGGAGCGCAGTCTCGGCTCAAGCTCGCTCATCGCATCCCCCTTTAGACCATGTACAGACCATGCTGCGTCGCCAGGTCTGCTGCGCTCCTACTGGTTCAGGCCGCCGACTTCAAATCTTCGTTGGTCAGCAGCAGCGGCGGGTGCTTGCCCTCGATCACCCCACCGTCTACTACGCACTGGCGGATGCCCTCCAGCGAGGGTATGTCGTACATAACATTGAGCAGCACTTCCTCAATCGTGCTACGCAGGCCGCGTGCGCCGGTGCGCTGGCGCAGGGCTTTGTCGGCGGTGGCGAAGATCGCATCGTCGGTAAAGATCAACTCCACCTTGTCCAGCAGGAAGAACTTCTGGTACTGGCGGATGATCGCATTCTTCGGCTCAACCAGGATACGCATCAGCATCTCGCGGTCGAGCGGTTGC
>JBBROH010000091.1:0-16227 GCA_038229595.1 Chloroflexia bacterium
AGCGGTATTAAAGATCGCCCCCAGCATCATGCCCAGGCCGCAGGCGAATAGAGTGCTGAGCAGGGCGAAGGCAACCACCAGCAGTGGGTTGTCAAACAGCGACCAGTTGATCGCAAAGACGATAGCCGAGATCAGCATGGTATAGCCAACCCCCACCAAACCCTTCGCTACCACCACATCAAGCGTGCTGGCTGGCGAGGTGAGCAGCATCCGCAGCGTCTTCTTCTCTTTCTCCTCTACCAGGGTGATCGGCAGCACTTGCAGGCCGATCAGGATCGGGGTGAGCGCGAGGGTGAAGCCCGCATAGAAGCCTGCCAGACCCTTCGGCCCGCCAAACAGCTTGCCCAGTGCGCTGTTCGCCTCCTTGTCCTTGTCCACCCCAAACTCCTGGTAAGTCAGCTTGAAGGGCGGCTGTTGCGGCGCGAGGTTAGCGAGGTAGGCGTAGAAGCTGCTCTGGTAGCGTTGCCGCTGCAAGCTATCATCCAGCTTCTTGCCGTTCACGTAGAGAGCCACGCCCGGCTGCTTGCCCGCCTGCATATCGGCGACCAGGTTGGCGGGCAAGACCACACCAAAACGATATTCCGTGTCTGCCTTCGCCAGTTCGCGCTCAACGCTGGCTGCATCGGGAGCGTTGACGATCCTGGTCGGCGCATCTGCCCCTAGCCCCAGCGTCTGGGTGACAACAATACCCGCCGGGTTGAAGGTGTAGATCGGCACCGGGTCGGAGGTAGCAGACACCTTGCTGATCAACAGGTAGAGCAGGGCAAGGAAGATGGGTGAGAGCAGGCCGAACAGGGTGGTGCGGTTACGCAGCAAATCTACCACATCCTTCTGCATAATCGCCCGAATGACACGAGGGTTCATGATCTTTCTCCTTTAACTTAACTACGCGCCTTTCGCTGCATGATCCAGGCGGCCAGGGCAAAGGTTAGTACACAAGCGACCAGCGGCACTGCTGCATAGAGCAGACCCTTGTCCCAACGCAGGCTACCGTTAGCGGCTGCCCCCGCCCCGACTAGCAGCGAATAGGTAGGCCAGGCGTGCAGCAGCCGCAGGGGGCCATAGCTGATGAACAGGCCAACCACGGCTGGCATGGTCAGCAGGGTCAGGATCACGCTAGCCCAGATACTAACTGCTCGCACTGTGCTAACCAGCGTACCCAGCAGCAGCCCCACCGCGCTACCGAGCAGGATCGCCAGCACTACGTAGCCGAGAACCGCCAGCGGATTATGCAACTGCCCCCAGTCGAGCAGCACCGCCGGGCTAGCCAGCCCCAGAGCGTAGCCACTGCCAACCAGCCCCTTCGCCATGATGATCGCTAGTGGGCTGGCGGGCGAGGTTAGCAGCATCCGCAGTGTCTTGCGTTCCTTCTCCTCGACCAGCACCTCTGGCAGCGTGTAGATGCTGAACAGGAACGGCACGAAGATGAGCAGGAACATCTGCTGCAACTGGTTTATGTAGGTCGGGTCGTTCAGCTTGCTGTTGATGCTAGCCAGTGTGCTGCTGGCGGTCGTAGTTGGCGGCAGGCTGGGTGATAGCATTCTAAGGGTCACAGTATAGGGCTTGTTATAGGCAGTCAGCTTGTCTAGGTAGCTATCAACATTGCTCTGCAACAGAGCGCGAAAGTAAGGACCGGTCAGCAGCGGGTTGGCGTACATTTCGATGGTTGGCTTACCGCCCGCCGCGACCTGCCCCCGCAAGTCGTCTGGCAGTACCAGGCCAAGATAGTAGGTGCTGGTGATCGCCTGCATTGCATCGCGCACCGCCTGGGGGTTGCTGACCAACTTCACTGTGGTGGTGTAGATGTGGGTGAAGCCCAGCACCTCATCCATCGCTAGGTGGTCAGGGTCGTAGGCTACTACCGAGAGGGCCACATAGTTCTGCAAGCGCGTAGTCACAGCAGTGGTGATCAAGCTGTTGAAGATGACGATGATCAGGGAAAGGAACGCAGCCAGCATCAACGGGATGATCGCTGCCTTGTTGTGCCGCAGGTTGAGCCACTCGTTGCCACTCAGAGCCTTGATGATCCGCCAATTTACGCCCACTTTATGCTCACTTCCTTGTTGTCATATTCTGTGGATCAGGTGACTGATTATAGAACATGACAGCGAGTTTGTGCAAGGTGGGTCTCCCACGCTCAAGCGTAGAGCGTGTGGCTAGCTACTAGATTGTCGGGGTCGTAAGCAAGGACGTTGATCGGCTGGATGCCCACGCTGCTGACCAGCCGATAGCGGCGAGCCAGCAGCGGCGGGGGCAAGCCGAACAGGGCGGCTTGGTTCTTGCCGCTGCCGCCCAAATCCTTCAGCATGAGCGCGCTGATTAGCCGAAAGTTCATGATCAGGCTCCTCCATACCGCTATCTTGGGTGAGTTAAAGCAGGCTGCGGCCACTCAGCTTGATGAATACTTCTTCCAGCGTCGCCTCATCGCTGTGGGCGGTGACGATCTGGCCGCCAGCAAGGTAGCTGGCGAAGCGGCGGGCATCCTCGGCATCGCCCATGCGGAACACCTCCTTGCGGTCTGTACTGCCGTCGTTGATGTGGGCAGTGATCGTCTGTTCGCCGTACTTGATCTTCAGGTTATAGGGGGTATCCAACGCGATGATCTCGCCTGCGCTCATGAAGGCGATGCGGCGGCAAAGCTGGTCTGCATCCTCCATGTAGTGAGTGGTGATCAGCACAGTCGTCCCCTGTTCGCTCAGGCTGCGAACCAGGTCACGCAACTCTTGTGCGCTAGCCGGATCGAGGCCACGAGTCGGCTCGTCCAGAAAGAGAGCCTGCGGCTTGTGCAGGATGGCGCGAGCAATCAGCAACCGCTGCTTCATGCCCGTGCTGTAGGTAGAGACCGCCCGCTTGGTACTCTCGCTCAGCCCGACCTGGGCCAGCACCTCGGCAATACGCGCCTTTGCGTTCGGCACGCCGTAGAGGTGGGCGTTGAAGTTGAGGTTCTCTACCGCAGTCAGCCGCTCGTAGAGGTTCTGCTCCTCAAAGACGATCCCGAAGCTGGGGCTGACCTTCTGCGGGTTGTCGGCCACGACGTAGCCGCCCACCTTCGCCGTGCCGCTGGTAGGCAGTAGCTGCCCAGTGAGCATCTTGATCGTCGTCGTCTTACCCGCCCCGTTGTGACCAAGCAGCCCAAACACCTCGCCGTGCGCGACGGTGAAGCTAACTCCCTTCACCGCCTCTACCTTGCCAAAGTGCTTGACCAGGTTGATCGCCTCAACCATTGGCTGGCCGTTGCCGCCGCTACTTTGTGCCACCTGGGGGCGGCTAGTTGTCATTTGTTCCATTACTATCCCTCTTTGTTCAGGTTTAGGCTGCGCTCCGCCGCTTTGCGCTGGGCGAGCCAGCCTTCGAGCAGCACTATCATGCCCCATAGTTGGCTGCTTGTCAATCCACACAGCACTCACACCTCTCTTTACGTCTGCCACTACCATTTCGTCGCACCGATTGTGCCATTAGCGGGCTGGGACGCAACAAAAAGCGGCTGAACGGCATAGGATCGCCATGGTCGCTGATCGATGCAGTAGAACTGCTGAATGACGACCAACTTGACGTGCCACCACCTGCCCCTGTATGATCGATGGGTGATTAGCACCCTGCGCCATGCGCTCCGCCCGGCCCCCCTCAGCCTGCTGCTGGTTGGCGCGCTCTATCTTGCCGCCTTGCTGCTGCAAGCGCACGACGAGCCGCTTTTCTGGTCGCCAGACGAGGGGGCGAAGTACGTGCAACTTACTAGCCTGCGCTGGCAGCCCAGCCTCAACCTGAGCGTACCCTACCCTGGCAGCGACGTTGACCCTGCCTACCGCTACCCACCCTTTCTGAGCAAGCAATCGTTCGTGCAAGAGGGCAGGCTCTACCTGCAGTGGCCCGTCTTCCTACCTCTACTGACCTGGCTACCCTGGAAGCTGCTGGGCAGCCTCGGCCTCTATGTAGTGCCGCTGCTGGCGGGCTTGCTCACCCTCTGGCTAACTTACCAGCTAACCTGTCGTCTACTGCCCGCCACAGAGCAAGGCCGTGCCTGGCTGAGCATCCCCATCCTGGGCCTGACCACCCCGCTCGCCTTCTACAGCACTGTCTACTTCGAGCATACCCTCGCCTGCGCCCTGGTAGTGCTGGCCTGCTACGCGCTAGTCCGCGCTTACTCACCGCCTATCCCTCCGACAAGCGAAGGGGGCAGAGGGGGCGAGCGGTGGCTGCTGCTTTGCGGGCTTGCGCTGGCTGGGGCGATCTGGCTGCGCTCGGAGTTGTACATCCTGGCGGCAGTAGTAGTCGCCAGCCTTGTGCTTCAGCCCTTCACTGCCAGCCCCCGCAACATTGCGGATTCGTGGAAAAAGGGGCTGGCGATAGGCAGCGGGCTGCTAGCAGGCTTGCTGCCGCTCTGGGGCTTCTACCTGGCGACTGGGGGTAGCCTCTTGCCGAAGCACGCCACCCCCTACCTCAGCGACGGCAAGGGAGGTCTGCCGCCCGCCCGCTTCATCAGTGAAGGGGGTATACGAACCTTCCTCGGTACCTTCCTGCTCGGCCCCCGCGACGATCTGGCCCCCACCCCCGACCTCGGCCCCCAACTGGCCTCGCCGCTGCGTAGTCTCTTTCTGCTAGCTATCGGCCTGTTTATCGTCGGCTGCGTGCTGCGTCCAGGCTGGCGGCGGGCGATCTGCCTGGGCGGGGGGCTGACGGCAACCACGCTGGTCAGCGGCATCGTCCTGTTCAGCAGCGACCAGTACACTGCTCTGCACGGCTTCTTGCTACCCACCCCTGCGCTGCTGCTGGCGACGCTGGCAATAGGGCCAGTGGCAAAGAGGACGCAGAGTAGTGCGCCACGACCCAGGCCCCAGTCAGCCGCCACCACCTTGTTCACTGCCATCGTTGCCGCCTACATCGGCCTGCACACGCTGGCGATCAGCCTGCTCAGTGGGTTGGGGCCAAGCAGTCAGGTGGAGTGGGGCCAGCGTTACCTGCTACCTGCCTATCCCCTACTGGTCTGCCTGGCGGTCGTGGCCTTGCCGCGCTTGTGGCAGGGAGGGGGACGCTGGCTGCTGGCGACAGTGCTGGCGGTCAGCCTGCTGGTCGGCGGCGGGCTGGAGGGGCGCGGTTGGCTGGCTGGCGAGCAGGTGCGCGCACAGACGCGGGCCTGGCTCACCCTGGTGCGGCAAACGACAGCCGCCGACGCGCCCATCCTGACGACCGAGTGGTGGGTGCCGTTGCGCCTCAACCTCTACGCCGAACGCCGCCTGCACCTGAGCGAACCCGGTGAGAGCGACGATTGGGCCGCCAGCCTGCGCCAGACCAATCGCCGCGACTTCTACCTGCTCTCCACCGCCGCCGAGCCGCCTCCCCTCAAGGGGGCAACCTTCGCGATCGAGGCCGGGCGGGCGGGCGGCCTGGTGCTGCGTCGCTACTTGGTGCAGTGAGAGCGCAGCAAGGTTAAGGGCTGGCTTTGCCAACGGTAAGGCGTACCCGCGCTGTGCCGATCAGCCTGCCCTCGCGGTAGCCCTCGGCTGCGATCTGGTGGTCGCCAGGGCTGGTCGTCCAGATCAGCGTCCAGGGGGCGTTCACGCGGCCAACCTCTGTGCCATCCACAATGAAGCGCACCGCATCAATACCGCTGCTAGTTGCTACCGCCACTTGCAGGGTCAGGCGCGCTTCGTAGAAGGTCATGCCATCGCTGAGGCCGACCAGACTTAGCGGCGCATCACTGACTGGCGGCGGGCTGCCAGGGATGCTGGTCGAGGCCGGGCGGGCGGCTGGTGGCAGCGGCGCGCCGAGGCTGGGGATCGCGCTGTAGTGATAGGGCTGGCTATCCGCCGTCTGGCCGCCTGCGCTGCGGGCCTGCGCTGTGATCGTGTGTTCACCGGCCAGCACTGCCCAATCCACCTGCCAGGGCGCGGCATTCACGTACTTGACGGCCACGCCGTCTACCAGGAAGATCACCTGGGCGGCATTGCTAGCGTCGGCGGCAAGCTGGATTGTGCGGCCTGGGAGCAGCAGCCCGTCGTTGCTCGGTGGCCGCAGGGTGACGCTGGGGCTACTACGCACTACTTGCACGCTGGCGAAGGCACGCTGCACCTTGCCCGCCACGTTGCTGAGGGTCAGGCGCAGCACATAGCGGCCCTCTGGCAGTTCGTCGCTGTTCCAGTTGTCGAGGAAGCCATCATCTACCGCCAGGGTGTGAGAGCCACCAATTGGCAGCCAGGTGGGGCCGTCGGCGGCGGGGCCGAAGTCGAGGCGGTAGCTAGCGAAGTTTGCGCTGGTTGCTGCGCCGCGGATGCTGACCAGGCCGCGCACGGCAGTGCCGTTCGTCGGGGTGGTGATTGCCAGCTTGAGCGCGGGGAAGTCGCCATCGGCAAACGGGGCGGGCGGCAGGCTAACGGTGCTGCCCACAATCGGCGGCACCTCAATCGGCTGCGGGCTGGGCGGCCCCGGCTCGGTGCAGACCGGCGGAGTCTGCAACTGCGGATGACTGGCTACCCAACCCTTGTACTCGTCGCCCATCTGCGGGTAGGCTTTGCTGGCTACCAGGGTGAGCGGGCAGTAAGGGTTGGCCTGACAGGGGGCGTGGCCGGGCAGTTCGCAGACGCGCACCAGGCGGTAGACAGTATCCTCCTGCTGCGGCTCCGTCCCCCGCACGAAGAACTCGCGGTGGATATCGCCCGCCGTCTGGCAGGCAACCCCCGGCTTTAGCCCGCTGAGGCCGCACACATCGGCATCCACGATGTTGAGCGGGCGGGCGAAGTCGCGCGGCAGGGCTGCGTCGGGGTTAGCCTTCAGCACCGCTTCGAGGTCGGGGCGAGCGAAGATGGCCTCCATGAAGCCGTGCCAGATGGGGCCAGCCCCGCGTGCGCCCGCCACCTTCGCCAGCGGCGAGTTGTCGTTGTTGCCCAGCCACACCCCCACCGCCAGGTTGGGGGTATAACCAAGCGTCCAGTTGTCGCGGTAGTCGTTGGTGGTGCCGGTCTTAGCAGCGGCGGGGCGGCTAAGTTTGAGGGCGTTTTCTTCGCCGAACACGTAGGCGCGGGCGGCGTTGTCACTAAGGATGCTGCTGATTAGGTAGCTCTCCTCTGCACTGAAGGAGCGCAGGCGGGGGGCAAGGTCGGGCTGGTACTCCTCCAACACATGGCCTTCGCTGTCGGCCACCTTGAGGATCGCCACCGGCGGCAGGTACTCGCCCCCGTTGGCGAACATAGCGTAGGCGGCGGTCAGGTCGAGCAAGCGCACTTCGCCCCCACCGAGGACGAGGGCGAGACCGTACTGGCTAGCGTTGGCGAGGTCGTAGAGGCCGAGATCGCTGGCGAGCCGAATGGTGTCGGCCACACCTGCAAATTGCAGCACCTTGACGGCGGGGATGTTGAGCGAGCCAGCCAGAGCCTTCCGCAAGCTAACCGGGCCATGCTCCTGGTTGTCGTAGTTACTGGGTGTGTAGGGGGCCGCTCTGTCGCCGTTAGCGAAGCTGGTGGTCAGGTCGGCAATCACAGTGGCGGGTGTGTAGCCCTTGTGCAGGGCGAGGGCGTAAGCAAATGGCTTGAAGGCAGAGCCGGGCTGCCGCCGCGCGACCGCCACGTTGTACTGACCCCAGCCCGCCTGCTGGTAGTCTATGCTGCCTACCATCGCCAATATCTCCCCCGTCTGCGGCTGCACCGCGACGAGCGCGCCATTGCTTGCGTGCTGGTCGGCGAGGGCGCGCACCTGCGAGATGACCTGTTGTTCGGCCAACCGCTGATAGCCGAGGTCGAGGCTGGTGGTGATGCGGAGGCCACCACGAGCCAGTTGCGCCGGGCTGTAATGGCTACTCAACAACTCGCGCACGTAGTTGACGAAGTGGGGAGCGAGGGTGTTGCCGTCGGCGTGGGCGCGGGGGGTTACGTCCTCCGCAAGGGCGGCGGTGGCCTGCGGCTGGCTGACGTAGCCAAAGCGCACCATCAGTTCTAGCACGTGCTGCTGGCGCGCCTGGCTGGCCGCCGTGTCCTGGGCGGGGTTGCGCTCTGGCAACTGGGGGATGCCCGCCAGCATCGCAGCCTGCGCGAGACTCAGTTCGCTGGCTGGGCGGTTGTAGTAGGTATCGGCGGCAGCGGCGATGCCATAACTTAGCTGGCCGTAGTATATCTGGTTGAGGTAGATTTCCAGTATCTCGTTCTTGCTGTAACGGTCGGTCAGGCGCACCGCGAGGACTGCCTCACGCACCTTGCGCTCCAACGTCTTCTCGTCCTTCTCTGGCAGCAACACGCGGCGCACTAGCTGCTGGGTGATCGTCGAGCCACCCGCCTGCCCCTTGCCGCTGACATTGATGTAGACGGCTCGCGCAATGCCCTGTGCGTCAACCCCCCCGTTGCTGTAGAAGGTTGGGTCTTCGGCGGCGAGGGTCGCGCTGATCACGTAGGGGCTGATCTGGTCAAGGTGGCGGTAGGTGCGTTTGCCCTCATCCCAGATTTTGTAGAGCAGCGTGCCATGTCGGTCGTAGATTTCGGAGGTGCGGAAGCTGTCAGCGAGGCTGGCTAGGTTGTCCACCGATGGCAAGTCACGAGTACAGTAGAGGAAGTAGCCAACCCCCACTGCCCCCAGCCCAGCAATGAGGCCAAAGCACAACAGCAGGAAGCTGAGGAGGCCGCCAAAGACCACGGCGTTGCGCCTGCGACCATGGCTGGCGGCACCCTGCACGCGGCTGCGGCGGTTGAAGCGGCTGGCGTGCAAGGGGCGGCGGCTGATCACGAACAGCGGCAGACCAGGCCGCCTGCGCGGACGGTTGGGGCGGGGCAGTGGCAGAACAGCGGGTGCAGCGGTTGCCACTTGCAACCGCCAGCCAGTCTGCTGGGCGCGGCGCAGCCTCACCCGCGCCTGCAAGCGAGCGAGCTTCTCCTTCTCCTCATCCGCCAGGCGTTCTCGTAGCACGGTTGGCCCGTCCCTGCCAGCTTGCCCCAACAAACCGATAGCCTATGATAAATCAATCGCCCCTGCTTTGCAAGGAGCGGATTGTGACAAAGGATGGTGCTAACTGTGCCTGCTCTATGCCCTCAGTCGGCGTTGTCGCTGCCGATCCCCTCAAAGGCAGGGAGGTTAGCTGGTATCTCCTGCAATACCCAGGTGTTGCCATCGGGGTCGCTGAAGGAGACATACAGGATGCCACCCTGGTCGTCAATCTCGCTGACGGCCACCCCTCGGCCAGCCAGCACTGCGCGGGCCTCGCTTATCTCGGCTACCACCAGATGAAGACCCCGCAGCGAGCCAGGCTGCATTACAATACCAGGCAGCCCAGCCCCAAGCACGATAGAGCAGGCCGACCCTGGTGGGGTTAGTTGGAGAACCCTGACCGTCTCGCTGGGCCGAACGTCATGGTCTACGCTGAAGCCAAGCTTCTCGACGTAGAAGGCTTTGGCACGGTCAAGATCAGCAACTGGTAGTGGCACAAGTTCTAGTTTCATTTCCATCTTTGTTCCTGCTCCCTCTAGCTGTCAATCGCCTCAAAACGAGCAATTACTCTTTGCTGCTAAGGATTATAGCATCGATAGCTGGTTCTTTGCAAGGATTTTCGGCGCAAGCGGCCAGCCGCAAGTTGCCCCACCCCCCCTACCATGCTATACTGCCCCCATCACGCGAACCTTGCAGCCCCTCAAGCAACGAAGGCAGGTGGGCCAGTGGATGAGAGCAAACCGGGGCGACCAGGGGCGGCAGCTAACCTCGCCGCCAACCGTCAATGAGCGAAACTACCGACCTGCTGCGCGAGTATGGCCTGCACCCACGCAAGTCGCTGGGCCAGAACTTCCTCACCGATGAGCGGGTAGTGGACAGGATCGTGGCGGCGGCGGAGCTTGCCCCCAGCGATACCGTGATTGAGATTGGCCCTGGCCTCGGCGTATTGACCAGACGGCTGCTGGCGGCTGTGCCTGCGGGCAAGCTGGTGGCGGTCGAGCTTGACCGCGAACTGGCTGCTCGCCTGCGCGACCGCCTCAGCCAACCGCAGATTGAGGTGGTCGAAGCCGATGTACTGAAGACCGAGCCGGCGGCCCTGGCCCACGGCCTCCCCTACAAGCTGGTCGCCAACCTCCCCTACTACATCACCTCAGCCGTGCTGCGCCACTTCCTGGAAGCCAGCCAGCCGCCCAGCCACCTGGTGGTCATGGTGCAACAGGAAGTCGCCCAGCGGATGGTAGCAGTCGCTCCCGACGGCAACCTGCTGGGCCTCAGCGTCCAGTTCTACGGCCAGCCCCAGATCGTATTCAGCGTGCCGCCGAGTGCCTTCTACCCATCGCCGAAGGTTCACTCCGCCGTCGTGCGGGTAGCAGTCTACCCCCAGGCCGAGCGACCATTGGCGGTGGCAGCCGAGGATTTCTTCCGCCTGGTACGCGCCGGTTTCGGCCAAAAGCGCAAGACGCTGGCGAACTCAGTCAGCAGCGGGCTGGGGCTGGCGAAGCCGCTGGTGGTTGCCGCCCTTGCCACCGCCGCCCTCAACCCCAACGCGCGGGCCGAGGAACTGACCATGCCACAGTGGGGGCTGCTGCTGGCTGCGCTAGGCTAGCGGGCTGCTCAGACCACGCCCGCGGCCCGTAGGCTGGCAATTTCGTCTACTCCATAACCTAGTTCGGTCAACACCTGCGCCGTGTGTTCGCCCAGCAGCGGCGGGTGGCGGCGGATCGTCGCGGCGGTCAGGCTGAACTTAAGCGGGATGCCAACCAGCCGCAGAGCCTGGATAGTCGGGTGTTCGACGCTGACGACCATCTCGCGGGCCAGGGTCTGGGGGTCGTTCAGGATGGTGGGCAGGTCGTTGATCCGCCCCGCTGGGATGCCCGCACTCTGGATCGAGGGCAGCCACTCCGCCACCGTGTGGGCGGCTAGCAGGCTCTCAAGTACCGACTTTAGGGCGGAGCGGTGCTGCACGCGGGCATGATTGCTAGCGAACCGCTCGTCCTGGGCCAAAGCCGCTTCGCCGAGAACAGCGCAGAGGCTGGCGAACTGGCGGTCGTTGCCACAGCCGATAGCCAGGTAGCCATCGGCAGCGCGGTAGGTCTCGTAGGGCGCGATGTTGGCGTGGGCGTTGCCGTGACGTTGGGGCGGCTGGCCGGTCAGCAGGTAGCCGCTGGCAACGTTGATCAGCACCGCTAGCGCACTCTCTAGTAGAGATATGTCTACCACCTGCCCCCACCCACTGGCCTCGGCTACCCGCAGAGCTGCCTGCACCCCATTGGCGGCAAAGAGGCCGGTCAACACATCGACGATAGCCACGCCCAACTTGCCAGGCTCACCGTCAGCCGGGCCGGTGATACTCATCAGTCCGCTGGCCGCCTGCATCACGAAGTCGTAGCCGGGCAGGTGCGCGTCCGGCCCACTCGCCCCGTAGCCACTGATCCGACAGTAGACCAGAGCGGGGTTGAGTTCCCGCAGAGCGTCGTAACCGAGGCCGAGCGACTCCAACGTACCAGGCTTGAAGTTTTCGACCAACACGTGGTTCTCCTTCGCCAGCCGCCGCAGGATCGCCTGCCCCGCCGCACTCTTGAGATTGAGGGTTAGGCTACGCTTGTTGCGGTTGATCGCCAGGTAGTAGGCACTCTCGCCCGCAACATAGGGCGGCCCCCACTGGCGGGTGTCGTCGCCCGTCCCCGGCACCTCCACCTTCAGCACCTCCGCGCCGAGGTCGCCAAGCAGCATGGTGCAGTACGGCCCCGCCAGCACGCGGCTGAGGTCTAGCACGCGCACGCCAGCAAGTGGCGAGGGCAGAGCCTGGTTTGTGGTCGTGTCCATGCTGCTATTGTACCAGCTTGCAGGGGCGACTGCTAACTGCTAGCTAGTCCTGGCTAGAAGGGACAATTACCATCCGGATCACGCTTGACATACGTAGGTTAAAAGCATACAATAGTTCTACCAATGGAGGGTCAGTTATGCCAGTCAAAGAGCCTGCTACGCAGCGCAAAGCGAAGGTTGTTGAGAGAGAAGTGACCCCCACCACGCTAGATATAAGCGAGGAGATCGTTACGCCAGTCGGGCTGGAAGCAGCCGCCCCCGAAGCCGAGGCCGCCGCTACCGCCTCACCCGCAGCGGTGCGTGAGCCGCTAATGAGCAAGCCCAAGCCCCGCGAGGTGCCGACCATCAGTGGGGCAATGGACAGCTTCAAGGCCACCCTCAGCGGCAAGTCACCCCGCACGGTGACGACCTACGCTACGGGATTGCGCCGTATGGCCCAGTTTCTGGAGTCGCGCAAGCTCAAGATAGCGACCGACCCCAGCACTGCCCTGCCCGACACCCTGTTGGAGGACTTCTACCTCTGGCTGGTAGACATTCATGGCCGCGATGCACGAATGACGATCAGCACCTACGTCGCGGCGATCTCTGCCTTCGTGCGCTATCTAGATCGCCGCCGCTGGCTGCCAGAGGAAGCATCGTACTCCAGGATGCGCGAGGAGGTACGCGCCTTGATGGGTCGCTCCTCCTACAAAACGCCACGCATTGACAGCCGCATCCCCCTGATTGTGATGGCCGCCGAGAATTGCACGGTGCCGGTCGAGGGTAGCGACTATAGTTCGCGCCAGAAACGGCTGGAAGTGCTGCGCGACCGGGCCGTACTGCACGTTCTTTTCTCCACTGGCCTGCGCCGCGAGGAGGTCAGTCGCCTCAACCGCGCCGACATTGAGGATGGCCGCCGCAGCCAGGCGATCATCACCGGCAAGGGCGACAAAGAACGGGTCGTCTTCTTCGGCCCCGACGCGCTCAAGCACATCCGCGCTTACATAACCGCCCGCGCCGACAACTACCAGCCGCTCTTTACCCGCCACGACCGCGGGCGCGGCAAGCCAGCACGGGGCGGCACCAACTACCGCCTCAGCGCGCAGTCGGTTTGGGGCATCGTCAAGCAGTGGGCGTTGGTCGCTGGGATCGAGGCGACCACCCACGACTTCCGCCACGCGAAGGCTAGCACCCTGCTCAATCGCGGCGCACAGTTGAGCGAAGTTCAGGACTTGCTCGGCCACGCTTCGCCAGAGACAACCAAGAAGATTTACGCTCACTACACCACCTCCCACCTGCGCGAGGCTTTCGACCGCTTCAGCGTCTCGCCCCAGGAAGCCGCCAATGCACTTGAACACAAGACCGGCGACCTTGCCAGACCAGATGTGAACAGCGAACCGACAGGGCAACCCCCGACTACCCCCCCAGGAGACCGCGATGAGCCAACCGACAACCACGCTTGAAGCAGTCCTCTTTGAGAGCGCACCTGTTGCGCTGATCTTCTGCAACGCAGAGTTGCGGGTGCAGAGCGTCAACCGGACCGCCAGCCGCCTGCTGGGCGACGAAGCAACGAGCGGTAAGCTGCTGACCAGCATCATCAGTGGGCTGGACGAAGCGGCCTTGCAAGCGACGCTGGCGGGCGATGCGGTGACTGAGATGCTGATCCTCCACAACGGCGCAGGCGCAGGCGAACGCTATCTCAACCTCACCTGCGCCCCCCTAGCAGCAGCGGGCGGGCGCGCTCTGCTGATCACCGCGAGCGATGTGACGGCCCTGCAAACTGCCTTGCGCCAGAGCCAGGCCGAGGCGAACAGCCTGCGCGCTTACAACGCTGACTTGCAGGCTGTTCTCGACCACATCCCTAACGTGGTGATGGTGATCGAACCAGATGGCAAGGCGGGTTATATCAACCAGGCGGGCAAGGCAATGCGTGGCGAGCGGCAGGCTGATGGCAGCGGCCCAACTTTGCAGCGGCCCGACGGTAGCCCGTTGCCAACCGCAGAGTTCCCCATTGCCCGCGCCCTACGTGGAGAGAGCTTCAGCGAAGCCGAAGTACGCTATGAGGCGGGTGAGAGCAGCCGCATCTTCAGCTTCAGCGGCAATGTAGTGCAGGATGAAGGCGGTCAGACCCGCAGCGTGGTACTGGTTGGCCGCGATATCAGCCGCCAGTGGCAGCTTGAGCGCAGCCTTGAGCAGCGGCGCGACCAGTTGCAGCGCATCATTGACAACCTGCCCGACTCGGTGATCGTGGTAAACCCACAAGGCGAAGTGGTTCTCCGCAACCAGTCCAACCACAACCTTCGCACGCGGGTAAACGGCGAGCCGCTTGGCGGTGAGCGGGACTTGGGGGCAGGCAGCTTCTACCCCGATGGTAGGCCGATGCCGCTTGAGGAATACCCCCGTACGCGGGCGGCAAAGGGAGAGATCGTACGCGATGCAGAGGTACACTATGTTGACGAGGCCGGGGACAAGCGCATCCTCAGCGTCAATGCTGGGCCAATCCACGACGACGAGGGCAAGGTCATCCTGGCGATCAGTGTCGCCCACGACATTACTGCCCAGCGCAGGCTCGAAGAAGAAGTGCGGGCCAGCCGCGACCAGTTGCAGACGGTGCTAGATAGCATCCCCAACCCGGTCGCCCTGGTCGCCCCCGGTGGCAAGGCGGTCTACCGCAACCCGGCCCACCTGCGGCTCCTGGGCATGAGCAATGATGAGCAGCCCAATACAGTGCTTAGCTCTGCCGCCCTCGGCGTGTTCGACCTGGCGGGCAACCCCCTCGGCAGCGAGATGTACCCCGACCGCCGCGTGCTGGCAGGCGAGGATTTCAGCGATTTTGAACACTACTTTACTGGCCCTGATGGGGTCAGCCGCCTGATGAGTGTCTCTGGCGCGGCGATACGCGACGAGCAGGGCAATGTCACTCTTGGCGTGATTAACAGCCACGATGTCAGCCGCATCTACAACCTTGAGCGCGAGTTGCGCCAGAGCCGCGACCAGTTGCAGACGATATTGGACAATATGCCCGACGCTGTGGTGCTGGTGGGGGCCGATGGTATTACCCGCTACCGCAACCGAGCCAGCCAACAGCTTACCGGCTACGATGTGGCGCAGGTGAACGAGAAGCACGCAGAGAGCGACTTGCAGTTGTTCACCCTGGACGGTCGGGAACTGGCAGCCGACGAACGCCCGATCAGCCGCCTGCTGCGTGGGGCGCAGGTCAGCAACGAGGCTTTGCTCTTTTCCACCTCGTCAGGGCTGCACTACATCAGTGCCAGCGGCAGCCTCCTGCCGAGCGAGTCGGGCGCGGGCGACATGGCAATCCTAGTTACCCGCGATATTACTGCCCAGCGCGAACTTGAGCAGAACTACAAGGCCAAGAGCGACGAGTTGCAGGCGATCCTCGAAAACCTGAGTGAGGGCGTAACCACAGTCAGCAGCGATGGCCTGAGAGTCTATACCAACCAGGCTGGACTGGCAATTGCTGGGCTGAGCGAGGGTGAGACTCTGCCAGAGACAGTGCTGGTGGATACCCGCCCGCGCAATATTGATGGTAGCCTGATGACTGAGGGGCAGTACCCGCGCACCCGCGCCCTCAATGGCGAGGTATTCAACGACCTGCGCTTCATCCTCACCGACTTGCACGGACAAGAGAAGGTGGTCAGCATCAGTGGCTCCCACATCACCGACGAGCAGGGGCGCATCACCCAGGCGATCACTGTCTACCGCGACATCACGGAGCAACGCGAACTTGAGCGCGAACTCAAGTCTAGCCGCGACCAGTTGCAGGCGATCCTCGACAACATGAGCGAGTCGGTCGTGCTGACTACGCCCGACCATCAACTGGTTTACAGCAACGCCGCTGCCGTGCGGCTGGCTGGGGCAGACCGGCCTGAGCGGTTCAAGACCAACAGCGACTACAGCGTACTGTCTGCACGCCAGCTTGACGGTACCCCAGTGGCCGCCGAGAACTTCCCCTCCGCAAGAGCTGCCAGGGGCGAAGTGTTCAACGACCAATTCGCGCTGTTCACCGATCTGCGTGGGGTGGAGCGCGTGGTCACTGCCAGCGGCTTCCACATCGACGACGACGAGGGTAGCCTACGCTACGGGGTGGTGATCACCCGCGATATTAGCGACCAATACCTGCTCGAACGCAGCCTCGCCAGCAGCCGCGACGAGTTGCAGGCGATCCTGGAGAACATGACTGAAGGGGTGATCCTGATGCAGCCTGGCGGCCACCTGAGCTACATCAACCGGGCCGGTCGCAAGATGCTCGACGTTGACCTCGGTGTGGACGTGAAGATGCTTGGCGACTTTAGCCAGATGAGCATTACCTACCCCAACGGGCTTAAAGTGCCGCTTGATGATTATCCACTCAACCAGGCGGCGCAGGGTGCAGTCTTCACCGACAGCGAAATCTACTATCTGCGACCCGACGGCCAACGCTTGCTGCTCAGTATTGGCGGCAGTGCCGTGCGCGACGAGGCTGGTGCGGTGCGGCTGGCGATCAACGTCTTCCGCGAT
>JBBROH010000092.1:0-16221 GCA_038229595.1 Chloroflexia bacterium
ACCTCGATCTACGATACGCCAACCTCACCACCCAATCAGTCGCTGGCGTACCGCAGAGCCAACTATTTGCTCTGGGGCATCCTGCTCTTCCCTCTGATTGCCGTGTTTGGCGGCGGCACTGTGGGATATATGACTCTCATGTTCACCGGATTTCTCCTCGGTTGGGGTGCATTCACCCTGGCTGCCATAGTTGGCTTGTTGGTAGCAGCGGGCTTCGCAGCTGCTGGTCTGGTCAGCAGCGTGCGTGGGCTGCAAAATGGTGGTCGCCCCCCATCGCTAGGGCAGATTCTAGGGGGCGTGGTAGGCATCATGATCAATATTGGGCTGTTGTTTCTCATTGCATCCTTTGGTCTTTCCCTCTTAGACTAGCGATTTTGAGGGAGTTAGTGGCTGCAAAAGCAGCACGACAACCAAGCCGCGCCCCCACCGCCAGCTACCTTTACCCACAACGTTCTGCTGGCGGGCTTGGGCATGATATGCAGCGTGCTAACAGCTATGGGCAGCCTCATCCTAAAGCTACTTCATCCATTTACCAGTTGAAGGTCGCGTGGACCAGAGGACTTGACTCCAGCTCTACCGTTGTTGGTACTGGGTACAATCAGCATCTTTGTTCTTCTCCTGTTCCTTGCTGGGCTTGGTTTCAGCCTGATCAGCCTCCACGATTTGCGCTTCAGCCGCTACCGACGCGCTACCAGCATGATGGCTTGGATCAGCCTTGTCATACTTGGTACAACTTTGTTGGTATCAATGTTGTGGCGCGATTAGAGAAGCTGCAACTCCATTCCCCATTCTTATGTTATACCAGGCGCAAGAGCAAACTACTACGCCGACAACAGGAGGTCGCAAGATGGCTGATGAGCAGGTGACGCGGCTACGTATTCCCAAGCTGAAGGTGGACACCAGCATAGAGGCGGTTGGTCGCCCTGCTACCGTTCAGCCCCAGCTAGCAGTTCCCTTCATTCTTGACAGCCCGATCCGGGCATGGTACACTTCCTTACGATCAATAATTAGCGGAGAACTGCCCTCTCCAGCCTCGTTAACAGGGAAGAAGTGTTTATGCTCAGTCCATTTTTGCAGCGCGTTGCCCGTGGCCCCCTGCTCGCTGATGGTGCGATGGGGACAGTGTTGTACACCAAAGGGGTCTCCTACGAACGCTGCTTTGAGGAACTTAATGTCAGCCAGCCCGCGTTGGTGCAGGCGATCCATGAGGAATACATAGCGGCTGGGGCCGACCTGATCGAGACCAACAGCTTTGGTGGCAACCGCTACCGCCTGGCCCAGCACGGTATGGCGGGCGATGTGCGCCGCCTCAACCGCCGGGCCGCCAGCATTGCACGACAGGCCCGCGAGGTCAGCGGCCAGTCGGTGTTCATTGCTGGCTCGGTTGGGCCGCTCGGTCTGCCGCTTGCCCCGGTTGGCACGATCACCCTGCAAGCCGCCCGCTATGCCTTCCGCGAACAGATCGAGGCTCTGTTGGAAGGCGGCGTTGACCTGATCCTGATTGAGACAATGACCGAACTTGCCTCGGCCCGTGAAGCCCTGCTAGCGGCCCGTGAAGCCTGCGACCTGCCAGTGATCGTCAACGTCACCTTCAGCGATGACGGCCTCACTGTCGCAGGCGAGGACGGCGCAACGGTAGCCCGCACTCTGCGCGACCTCGGCGCAGACATGGTAGGGGTCAATTGCAGCGTTGGCCCGCAAAAGGTGTTCGAGGTGATCGAGGCGATGCACGCTGCGGGCGAGAGCAACCTAGTTGCCATGCCCAACGCTGGTCTGCCCACCCGCTATGATGGCCGTTACTTTTACATCTCCACCCCCGACTACTTCGGCGAGTACGTTCCCCAGTTCTTGCAGGCGGGGGTTGCCCTGCTCGGTGGCTGTTGTGGCACAACCCCCCAGCACGTGGCCGCCATGCGTGCTGCCATGCCGCAACTGGCCGAGGTGGAGCTAGCGCATCAGCACAGCCGCATTGAGCTAGTCAGCCCCAGCAAGCCGACCGAAGCTCCACCCGCCGCCGATCAGCCACCCACCCGCTTTGCTGAGAAGTTGGCGGCGGGCGAGTGCGTGATCAGCGTAGAGATGACCCCGCCACGGGGCATCAACCCGACCAAGATGCTGCAAGGGGCGGCTATGCTGCGCGAAATGGGGACAGACCTGGTGAACATCCCCGACAACGCCACTGCCCATATGCGGATGAGTTGCCTCGGTGCTGCCAACCTGATCCAGCAGCGCACGGGTATGGAGGCGATCATCCACTGCACCCCCCGCGACCGCAACCTGTTGGCCCTGCAATCCGACCTGCTCGGCGCGCACGCGAATGGCACCCGCAATATCCTCTCTATCACTGGCGACCCCTTGCACAACGGCAGCTACGCTAACTCCGCCAGCGTATGGGAGGTGGACGCTATCGGCCTGGTTGCTATCCTCAAGAACATGAACGCGGGCAAGGATGCTGCGGGTAGCTCTATTGGCGACCCTGCTCATTTCTTTATCGGCGTGGGCGCGAACCCGACTGCCGAAGACCCGGTGCGCGAGATGGAACGCTTCCACGCCAAGGTCGAGGCGGGCGCACAGTTCGTGATGCTGCAACCAGTCTACGACCCCGCTGTGCTGCGCGACTGGCTGGACGAGGCGCGTCGTGTAGTAGGAGCCGAACGCATCCCGCCGATCCTGGTCGGGGTCATGCCCTTGCAGAGCTACCGCAACGCCGAGTACGTCCACAATGAAGTGCCTGGCATCATAGTGCCAGAGGCGATCCGCGAGCGGATGCGGGCTGCTGGCGAACACGGCCTGCAAGCGGGCATCGCTATGGCCCAGGAGTTCGTTAGCCAGACCTGGAACTGGGGGCAGGGAGTTTACATCATGCCCGCCTTTGGTCGCTATGAGATTGCGGGCGAGGTGATCAAGACAGTGCGTGAGCAGCAGCAGGCCGCCCAGCGCACGCTCGCCACCGCCGCCCACTGAAGCCCAGCCACCCGCTTGACCTGCCAGCAAGCTCCACTCCGCCAGGGGTGGGCGTTCCATTTGTGCCAGATCGAGCAAATGATTTGTATCTTTGTCTAAAGCTGTGGTAAAATGGACGGAACGTGCCGCCATCGCTGGCAGGTGATGCGCCCATTGTATCGTACACGGTTTAGTTCAACCACCGGCCTGCAATGATGCAGGCAAGGAGAGGAAAGGTAACGCATGAGGAGTAGTAGAGTAGTAGGGTTCATGCTGGCGGTGCTTGTCACCTTCAGCCTGGTTTTGAGCAACCTGGTAGTCGCCGCACCAACCAGCCAACCCGTCACCGCGCCGAGCAAGCAGCCCAGCGTAGTCCAGCACAAGGTGGTATCTTCCAGCGAGGCTGCCGCCAAGATCAGCCCCCGCTTGAAGGCAGCTTTGCAGAGCCAGAGTAGCGGCCAGGTTCAGTACCTGACTTACCTCAAGGAACAGGCTGACACCAGCAACAACATCAGCCCACTCCAGTGGAAGGAGAAAGGCGATTACGTCTATAACAAGCTGACTGAGGTTGCTAATCGTACCCAGCCCAGCGTCACTCCACTGCTGACCAACCTGAAGGCCAGCAAGCAGATCAGCACCTTCAAGGCTTACTGGATTTTCAATGGCTACTATGTCAAGGGTGACAGTGCTTCGATCAACGCTCTCGCGTTCAACGACAGCGTTGCCAGCCTCGACATTGCCCCCCACTACGACATTATGCCAGAGAGTATGCTGCCCTCCCCTGCCTCCCCTGATGCGATCACGCCCGGCGTGAGCCGTATCAATGCTCCGGCAGTATGGGCGCAGGGCTACCTCGGTCAGGGTGTTACCGTTGGTTCGATTGACAGCGGCGCGCTCTACCAGCATGAGGCGATCAACCGCCAATGGCGTGGCACCATGATGGGTTCAGCCGATTACAACTGGTATGATGCCCAGGTAGCGTCGAACCTCAATCCGGTAGACTACGCGGTTGACTCCTGGCATGGTTCTCACACCATTGGCACAATCCTTGGCGAGGATGCGGTTCAGGCCAATCAGATTGGCGTTGCACCCAAAGCCAACTGGATTTCCTGCCGCGCCCTCAGCGACCAGGACCCGCGCGACAACGCGACGATCTTCACCTGCGGCCAGTGGATGCTCGCCCCCACCGACCACAACTTCCTCAACCCCCGTCCTGAACTGCGCCCACAGATCGTCAGCAATAGCTGGGGTACCCCTGATGGTTCTGACCAGGGCGACCGCAGCATGGTGATCAACTGGCTCAACGCTGGGATGTTCCCCAACTTCTCCAACGGTAATAATGGCCCTGGGGTTGGCACAGTCGGCGCGCCTGGCAGCTACCCAGAGAGCTTTGGCGTAGGCGCGACTGGCACACTCAACGACACCATCGCGAGCTTCAGTAGCCGTGGCCCCAGCCCGATTGACGGCGGCCTCAAGCCCCAGGTAACTGCCCCTGGTGTCAACGTCCTCAGTGTGCAGGGACCAGGCACCAACACCTATGGCAACCTGAGCGGCACCTCGATGGCCCAGCCGCACGTGGCTGGTACGCTAGCCTTGCTCCTGAGCAAGAACCGCAGCCTGACCGTGCAGCAACTCAAGGACGTGCTGACCAGCACTGCTTACTTTGCCATCGCGATGGGTACCCGCCCGAACAACAACTATGGCTGGGGCCGCATTGATGCCCTGGCTGCCGCCAACGCCGTCACCGCCACCAACGGCACGCTCCTTGGCCGCGTGGTTGATGGTAGTGGCAACCCAGTAGTAGGTGCGAGCATTGGGGTGAGCGGCACTGGCAGCTTCGCCACCTTCAGCAACCCTGCTGGCTACTACACACTGACCCTCAGTGCTGGTACCTACGCTATGCAGGCCCGCAAGTACAGCTACATCCCCACCAACGTGAGTAACGTCATGGTGATGGTTGGCATGACCATGACCCAGAACTTCACCTTGACCACTGCCCCCCTCGCCAGCGTGAGCGGTAACATCACTGGCCCTGGTGGCACGGCGATCTCAGCTACCATCTCGATCTCCCCTGCCCCCGTCGCCCCTGTCACCAGCACTGGCAGCTACAGCTTCACTGTAGCGCAGGGAACTTACGAAGTAGTAGTTACCCCGAACAACAACTGCCTGGCGATCACCCACCGCACCGTCACCGTGCCACCAGCTGCCACCCTCAACATCCAGGTTAGCTACAAGACTGATGCTTATGGTTACACTTGCGACAACACGACCGCGATCAACTTCATTGCTGGTACGACTCAGGTCACTGGTTTCACCAACAATGATGATGGAGTAGCTAGCATCCCCTTCCCCGCTGGCTTCCTCTTCAACTACTACGGTCAGACCATCAGCCCCGCAGTCACGCTCACAGTTGGCACTAACGGCTACATCGAGTTTGGTGGCAGCGATACTACCAACTCCGCCCCTGGCATCCCCAACATCGCCCCACCGAACAACGCGATCTATGTCAACCTCAACGACATGGTTCTCGGCGGGGTCAACGGCGGCGCAACTGGTAACGCCTACTACGGCATAAGCGGCACCGCCCCTAACCGCAAGTTCGTGATCGAGTGGCGCAACGTGCAACGGTTTGTCGCGGCAAACGTAAACGAGGGTAATTACACCTTTGAGATCGTGCTTGAAGAAGGGACTAGCAATGTCTACTTCCAGTACCTCAACCTCAGCGGCCAGAACGCTGACGGCAACGCCTCCGTTGTCGGTCAGGAGAACGCAACTGGCACGGACGGCATTAGCTACAGCTACCTGCGTCCAGGCTCACTAAGCAGCGGCTTCGCAGTCAAGTTCACTGCCCCCGTCCCAACTGGCACCCCAACCCCGACGGTCACCAGCACGGCAGTGGTCACTGGCACCCCGACGGTCACCAGCACGGCAGTGGTCACTGGCACCCCGACGGTCACCAGCACTCCACTGGTCACTGCGACGGCCACCCCATGCTCGATCAGCTTCACCGACGTGCCGACCACCTACATCTTCTACGGCGACATTCAGTTCCTCGCTTGTCGTGGAGTAGTTAGTGGCGCGAATGGTGCCTTCGGCCCGAACAACAACGCTAGCCGCGGCCAGTTCGCCAAGATCGCCGTCCTCGGCTTCGGCATCGCCTCCTTCACCCCTGTCACCCCAACCTTCGTGGACGTACCCGCCAACAGTGTGTTCTACGGCTACATCGAAGCCGCCGCCCACGTTGGTGTAGTCAACGGCCTGACCCCCGCTCAGTGCGCTGCCCTCGGTACGCCTGGCACCTGCTACGGCCCCAACGTCAACATCACTCGCGCTCAGACGGCAGTGATCGTCCAGCGGGCGAAGAACTACGCCCTCTTTACCCCGACCAGCCAGACCTTCAGCGACGTGCCGAGCAACAGCTTCGCTTATGCGGCGATTGAGACGTTGGCCCATAACAACATCATCAACGGCGCAGCCTGCGGCACCAGCCTCTGCTTCCGCCCCAACGATAACATCAAGCGCGGTGAGTTGAGCAAGGTCGTGCGCCGCGCTATCGAAACCGCCCCGTAACCACGCAGCAGCAGCACAACAAGAAATCCCCCGCTCGGCAATGAGCGGGGGATTTCTGCGTGGGCGATTGGGCAGCCGCAGTGGGTGTGCAGCGGCGTGGACGATCTGGCTGTGTAGGGGGTAGCTACTCTCCCTCGCGCAGCAGGGCCACGCTCGTCAAGCGATAGTGATGGTGCAGCGGAGGATTAGGTGGTCTAGATAGCGGTCTGGGGTGCGCTGGCGGCCCGCAATCAGGTAGTGGCAATCGGCGACAACGATGCTGGCGGTCAGGTGGCCGACGCTGAGATTGAAGCTGAGGCCGTCGTGGATCGTCTTGATGTCGGCGAAGCGCACCAGCGGGCCTTGTGGCAGTTCGGCTGTCACCATACTCCACTCGTCGCTGTAGGCACGCGGACTGAGCAGGATTGCCACGCTGCTCTCGCCAGTGCGCCGCTCGTAGAGGGTCAGCCAGAAGCCCCGGCTGGCAGCCTCGGCCAGTTCGTCCTCGCTGCCCAGCAGCACTGGTGGCGCACTGAGGATGCACGACCCCAGCACGGCACCATCCGGGGCGGTGACTGCCTGCACGTCATGCTCCTTGCTGCCGAACGGGAAGCTGAGTTCGAGGACTATCGGCTGCTCTCCCCCAGGCTCGCTGCTGGCGAAGGCTGCTGGCTCTGGCGCAGCGACAGCGGTGGTCGCTGCATTGGCGGGCGCAAACGCCTGCTCAAAGGCTGGCTCACCCTGCTCAAGCCGCCCCGCTGACGGCCCAGCTAGCGGGGGCAATGTCGGGCGCAGGGTTGGTGCAGTCGGGTTGGCCTGCCCACGACGAGCGGTACGCAGGGCAAAGAGGCCGACGAGGGCGATCAGCAGCAGGCCGCCACCCACATTGACCACCAGATTGCTGGCGAAGCCGCCGGGGTTGAGCAGCAGCCAGAGGGCAGCCAGACCCACGCAGATCGCCGCAAGGACGGCTACTGCCAGCCAGGGCGGGTTGCGGCGGGCAGGTGCAGCGGGCGCGTCGGCTGCTGCCAGCCTGACTGCCTGAGCCAGCCGTCCTGACGAACTGGCGGGGCCAGGCACCAGCCTACCACTGCTATGCTGCTGGCTGGGTTTGCCCCGTTGCTCGGTGGGCGTGCTGTAGCTGGCGGTAGCCACCTGCCCAGTAGCAGCTATATCTGCGTGGTCGCTGCCCGCTAGCGGCCCAGCGTTGGGGTAGTCCTGTGGCGCATCGTCAATCATCGGCCACGCGCCTGTGTTGGTCGGGAGGGTGGGCGGCTGATCAGTGGCGGTCAGGTCGTCGCTGGTGGCAACCTGCTGGCGAGCAGTCGGCTGGCCGAGGTCGTCAATGCGGGCAATGATCATCGAGATGTTGTCCTTGCCGCCACGCTGGTTGGCAGCGTCGGTCAAGGCATCGCAGGCTTCCTGTGGGTCATCGTACTGCTGCAAGAAGGCCATGATCTCGCGGTCTTCGAGCATGGTGGTCAGGCCGTCGGAGCAGAGTAGCAGGACATCGCCTGCGCGCAAGTCCTGCCCACGCACGCTGGGGCTGACCTCCTCAAGCCCGCCCAGAGCCTGGGTGATCACATTACGAAACTGACTATTGCGGGCATCCTGTTCATTCATCATCCCGCTACGAACCTGCTCTGCGATCCAGGAGTGGTCTTGCGACAGTTGCACCAGGCGGTCGCCACGCAAGAGGTAGGCGCGACTATCGCCGACGTTGGCAACCCCAATGTGGGTGCCGCGCAGAGCGACGCAGACGCAGGTGCTACCCATCCCATTTTGGGCAGGGCGTTTGGCCGCCTCCTCCAACACCCTGCGGTTGGCCTCGGTGACTGCCACCCGCAACGAGTCCTCAACAGTGGCGGCTGCGGCAGCGTAGTAGGCACTGGTCAGGGTTTCGACCGCGATTGCGCTGGCAACATCGCCAGCAGCATGGCCGCCAACCCCGTCGCAGACCAGGAACAGTGCGCCTTTTTCCTCCTGCATGGCAGGTTCGGGCGGGAAGTAGATACCCAGGCTGTCTTCCTGGTTCTCGCGCACCATGCCGAGGTCCAGGCGTGACCCGATACGCAGAACGGTTTTAGCCAAAACGAACTCCTATCGCTGCCATCTCCTCGCGCAGCAGGGAGGGGGTGAGCAGTTCGGTGTAGAGCAGGCGGATCAGGTCGGCAGACTTGCCATGCCGTCGCGCCGCCGCGATAGCCTGCTCGATCAGTGCGCCACCACACCAGTAGGTGAAGACGTAGGCGCGCCAGAGCGGGTGGGTGACGAAGCGCATCCCCTGGCGGGCGCGGCGGTCGTCCACCCAACCCTCGCGCATCCGATAGGTGACTACATCCTCGAAGCTAGCATCTTGCGTATAATACATGATCGCCGCGTTGATACCAACGGCCCGGCGCAGTTCGCTGGCGGTGCGGTAGAGTTGCTCTGCCTCGCTACTGCGGTGGTGGGCGATCTCTAGCAGCAGGTGGCCCACATCGGCCAGCCCTTCAGCTACCGGGCAGTCGGGGGTATTGAGCAGCTTGATGCTCGCTTCCAGCCGCCCATGCTGACGGTAGATGATCGCCTCGTGGCAGGCGTGGTCGCTGTGGTGGCCGGGATAAACCTCGTGGCGCAGGAGGCCGAGAGCGTTGTGGCGGTTGAGGGGAATGTCCAGGTTAATCTCGATCCGTGAGCGGAACTCGCCCAGGTACCAGTTGTAGGCCCCCCAGGGCTTGTCGCTGACCCCCTCGATGCTGGCTGCCTCGTTGGTTGGCAGGTAGGGGATCACCTGGCGGGTAGCCTGCCGCAGCTTGGCGGCCTGTTCATGGAAGAACTTGAACAGGCTGTCGCCCGATAGCTGGTCGCTGCTCTCAAAGGCAGTCAAAGCCTGGGTAGCTGGTTGTTTGTAACCGAGGCCGTTGAGCAGGCGGCGCACTTCGGCCTGGTAAGCCTGGATTTGGCCCGCGCCAACTGCTTCTGGCTCGACATCGTAGATTTCGCGCACGTAGTCAAGGTAGCTGTAGGCGGTCTGGCCGCTAGCCGCGTCAGCGATCTGGGCCAAGAGGGCGCGTACCTGACGGCGCAGGAAGCGGACGCGCAAGCTGTTCTCTGCCTCGGCTAGTTGCGCAGCTAGCTGCAAGCCCTGCTGTTCTAGCTGCTCAAAAGGCAGCGGCTGCTCGGCTGCGACGTTGGTCTGCAAATGTGCTGGGCCGTAGTAAGCATCTACCAGGCCCTCGACGTGCTTGTTCAAGCGGAAAGCCAGAGTGATGTAATCTTCGGCTATCTGCTGCAAGGGATCGGCTGCGGCCATCTCGTTCCTCGTGCTGGTTGTCGTTATACTATACGGTTTGAGCCGGTAATTGTCAAACCGTGCAACACTTAGCCCCTCTCGAACGTCATATAGATCAGCAGGGTTGCACCGCTTCACGGCCTCAGAGCGAAGCGAATCGCCAACCTATGACTATCATCAAGTGGATTGTTATCCAAGTCATGTAAAGGGAAACATCATGCGCGCCCCTGCCCCCCTCCGCCTGCTCATCGTGCTGCTCCTTGCTGGCCTGCTGCTATCTGCCTGCGACGACGGCAACCCTGCGCCATCCACGCCACCTGCGCCACCTGCCAGCGGTGGCGGCACCACCCAGCCTGCCCACACTGACCTGCTAGCGACCGCGACTGCTGCCCAGCAGCCTGCCAGCGAGCCATCAACAGTAGCAAGGTCAGCCCGCAGCGAGCAGCCAGTGGCGACGGTGGTTGATGTAGATATAGCAGTCTACGCTCTGGCTGCCCGCGACCTGGCTGCCCGCCTGGCTCCTGCCACCGCTAGCAGCCTCTACCTCAACCAGGGTGCAGCCAGCGGTAGCTCCCTGGAGGTGAAGTTGGACAGCCCGCCCGTTCCCGCTGCCCTGCTCAACAGCCTCGGCGTGACCGCGCAGTTCGCCCGCCTCGCCGAAGTACTCGACCGCAGTGCGCCTGACGGGGCGGTGGTCAAGGACGGTGCGGCCTACATAACCCTGGGGGTGATAAGCTACTTTGATGCCAACAACAACCTGTTGGCTGACGGCGTGGGCGCAGCGACCGCCGTGCTACGCGGCAGCGTCTACCAGTCGCGCACCCAGGCGGCAGGGATGCTCTACACCCTGCGTGGTGGCGGCAACAACTGGCAGGTGCAGGCGGCAAAAGAGGAGTGGCGCGGCCAATAGCTGCGGCCCAAAGTGGCTGTGTAGCCACGCCACCCACCGCCGCTTCAGCTTGCTGGTTAGACGTGCGCCCGCCAGTAGTTGAGCAGGTCTAGCATGGTGGTCTCGAACGGTATCTCTGGCTGCCAGCCGGTGCGCTGCTTGAACTTGGTTGCGTCGGCCATCAGCAGCTTTACGTCGCTGGGGCGCATCCGGGCTGGGTCTTGGGCTACCTTCACCTTCGCGGTAGTCATGGTCAGCAGCAAGTCTAGCATCTCCTGGATGCTGCGGGCCACCCCAGTGCCGATGTTATAGACCTCGCCCGCCTCGCACTTCTCGACCAGCAGGTGGTAGGCGCGGCAGATATCGCGCACATCCGTCCAGTCGCGGCGGCTGGTCAGGTCGCCAACATGGATGATCGGCTCCTGCAAGCCCTTCTCGATCAGGGCGATCTGGCGGGCGAAGGTGCTGGTTACGAAATTATCGCCGCGCCGTGGCCCCTCGTGGTTGAAGCCGCGCGTAGTGATCGTCTTCAGGCCATAGGACTTGTGGTACTGGTAGGCCAGCATCTCCTGCGTCACCTTGCTCACCGCATAGGGGGAGAGGGGGCGCAGAGGATTGCTCTCCTTGATTGGCGTTTCCTCCTCGCGCACATAGCCGTACTCCTCGCTGCTGCCCGCGATCTGGATCACGGGGTCCAGTCCGAGGTCGCGGACAGCCTCCAACAGGTTGAGTTGCGCGTCAATGTTGGTGTGCAGGCTCTCGCCCGGTGCGTTCCAGGAGCCAGGGACGAAGCTCTGGGCCGCCAGGTGGAAGACATACTGCGGCTCGGTGGCAGCCAGCAGGCGGCGCACGCTAAAGGGGTCGGTCAGTTCTGCCCCGATCAGGTTGACCTTCTGCCTGTCTATCGCTTGACGGATGACCTTCACCTCAGCCACGCCTGCCTCGATGGTGTTCAGCTTGTCCGCCCGCTGCAAGTCCTCCAGGTTGACGCGCTGGCTGCGGCGGCGGTAGTTGCCGTAGACCTCGAAGCCGTGGTTGAGGAAGTACTCTGCCAGGTGGCTGCCTGTCATGCCGGTAATGCCGGTGATCAAAACTCTCAAATCTGTTTGCTCCTTTTCAGCCATTATTTGCCACGGCAGCGCGGATCAGTCCGCTGCTGGCCGCTTTCCTGTTAACTTCAACGCTCGGCGTAGCAGAAAGTTGCTGCCCGCCTTGCTCATCCGCCGATCAGCTTGCTCAGAAGCTAATCGCGTTGTCTGGCAGGGTGACGTTGGGCCAGAGGCGCAGGCCGCTACTAACCACATTGTTCGCGCCGATCACGCAATTGTCGCCGATGATCGCCTCGTTGTTGATGCTAGTATTCGCGCCGATCACGCTCTGGCTGCCGATTGCACAACGGCGCAGATGCGCGCCTGCCCCTACCTGCACGCCCTCCCACAACACTGCGTCCTCAATGATCGCCCGTTCGCCAACCGTGCAGTGGTCGCCGAGGACAGCAGGGCCGACGATCTGGGCGTGAGCTGCGACGGTGCAGCCTTCGCCGAGGACGACGGGGCCGCTGATCTTCGCGCTGGGGTCAACCGACGACCCTTTGCCGATTACCTGCCCACCCTCGCGCAGGGACTTGGGTATCGATGTCATATCGCTGACCCTGCCGACCAACAGATCGTGGTTGGCGGCCAGGTAGCGTTGCGGGGTGCCAATGTCCAGCCAGTATGCCTCGCTGGGGAAGCCGTACATGGGCCTGCCCCGCCGCAAGAGGTCGGGAAAGAGGCCGCGCTCGAACATATAGAAGCCAGCGGGGATGTACTGCAAGGCTTCTGGCTCCATCACGTAGGTGCCAGCGTTGATCAGCTTGCTAGGCGCGTCCTCCAACCGCGGCTTCTCCACAAACTGGCTGATCTGCTTGCTAGCGTCCATCGCCACCACGCCATAGCTGCTGGGGTCATCCACTGGGGTGAGCGAAATGCTCATTACCGCACTGTTGGCCCTGTGTGCCGCAACCATCGCGCTAAGGTCGAGGTCAGTGAGGATGTCACCATTGAAGACGAGGAAGGTTTCGTCGTCCAGGTAGCGTTCTACGTTCTTGACCGCACCCGCCGTGCCTAGTGGCTCGTCCTCGCCCACTACGGTCAGGCGCACCCCCAGGCTACTACCGTCGCCATAGTAGTCGCTGAAGGCGGCAGGTAGATACTGGACGGCCAGCACGATGTCGCTGATGCCATGAACGCGCAGGTGGCGAAAGACGTGGCTGAGGAAGGGGATGTTGCCAACCGGGAGCATCGGCTTGGGCCGGTTGACGGTGAGCGGGCGTAGGCGGCTACCCTGCCCACCGACGAGGATCACTGCTTTCAAACTTTGCTCCTCCAATAGTCCAGGATGTCGGCTAGCGAATGGTGAAGCGGGATGGTCGGCTGCCAGCCGGTTAGCTGGCGAAACTTGCGGCTGTCGCAGACGATCAGCGGCACGTCTACCGGGCGTAGGCGGCTGCTGTCAAGCTCGATAGCGACGCTTACCTTACAGTAGTTGACGAGGGTATCTAGCACCGACTGGATGCTGGCTGCCCTGTCGCTGCCGATGTTGTAGACCTCGCCCACCGCCCCCAGGGTGATCGCTAGGTAGTAGGCGCGTACCATATCGCGCACATCGGTGAAGTCGCGCTGGGCCGAGAGGTTGCCGACGCGGACGACCGGCTCCTGCTGCTCCCGCTCGATCAGGGCGATCTGGCGGGCGAAGCTGGCGGTCACGAAGCGGTCACTCTGGCCTGGGCCGATGTGGTTGAAGGGGCGCACCCGCACGAGGGGCAGCTTGTAGGCCAGGTGGTATTGCAAGCCGAGCATATCGGTAGCGATCTTGCTCACTGCGTAGGGGTTCTCTGGGCGCATCTCCGTCTGTTCATCCACCGGGATGTCCTGGGGCAGCACGTGGCCGTACTCCTCGCTGCTACCGACTACCAGAGTGCGCGGCGCAGCCTCTCCATACTCGCGCAGGGCTTCTAGCAGGTTGAGGGTGCCAGCGATATTGTTGGCTATCGTCTCTCCCGGCTGGCTGATCGACTCGCGCACCGAGGTCAAGGCGGCCAGGTTGAAGATGTAGTGGGGCTGTAGCCGCGCAATCGCTGCTCCCAGCGAGTCGGCGTTCTGCAAGTCGGCACTGACCGTCTGGATGCGCTCAGCATAGCTAGTGAAGCGGGCGCGCAACCGCTGCTCCCCCTCTGCGCTGCGGCTGACCAGGCAGAGCGACCAGTCGGTGCTAGCCAACAGGTAATCGGCCAGGTGCAGGCCGACAAAGCCGTTAGCCCCGGTGATCATGGCAGTCTGTTTGGGCGCAGAGTCGGGCAGGGTGGTTGCTCCTTAGCAGGAAAGTCGAGCTATTATAGCACATCGTGGGCTGGTTTGGCTTGGGGAGGCCAGGTAACGAGGCTGGGCGGGGCATGATAGGAGGCAGGCTACTTGCCAGCCCCCTTCACCCCTGTGGGCTAGAGTTGCTGGGCCAACTCCGTTTGGCTAACACCATCGCTGGCTGCCAGGCCCGACTCGGCGCGCAGGGTGGCGGCCTTGTCGACGTTCTCCCAGGGCGCGTCAATGTCGGTGCGGCCAAAGTGACCGTAGGCCGCGGTCGCCTTGTAGATTGGGCGGCGCAGGTTGAGGTCGCGGATGATCGCGCCGGGCCGCAGGTCAAAGTGCTTGTTGATCAACTCTACGATCTTCTCGTCCGCCACCTTGCCAGTGCCATAGGTCTCGACCGCAATGGAGATCGGGTGGGCCACCCCGATGGCGTAGCTCAGTTGCAGTTCGCAGCGGTCGGCCAGGCCAGCCGCCACCAGGTTCTTGGCAACGTAGCGGGCAGCATAGGCAGCCGAGCGGTCAACCTTGGTCGGGTCCTTGCCAGAGAATGCGCCGCCGCCGTGGCGGGCGATCCCACCATAGGTGTCTACGATGATCTTGCGGCCCGTCAGACCAGCATCGCCCATCGGCCCACCGACCACGAAGCGGCCAGTTGGATTGATGAAGTAGCGCGTCTTGTCGTCGATCAGGCTGGCATCAACCACCTCGCCAATCACGAACCGCTTAATGTCGCTCTCAAGCTGAGCGTGGCTCACGTACTCGTCGTGCTGGGTGCTGACCACGATAGCGTCTACGCGGGCGGCCTGCCCGTGGTGGTACTCAACCGTCACCTGGGCCTTGCCGTCGGGCCGCAGGTAGGGGAGCTTGCCGTTCTTGCGAACCTCGGCCAGCTTGCGGCAGAGCTTGTGGGCCAGGGAGATGGTCAGCGGCATATACTCTGGCGTTTCGTTGCAGGCAAAGCCGATCATCATCCCCTGGTCGCCTGCGCCAACCGCTTCGACCTCAGCCTCGCTCATCTCGCCAGCCTTCGCTTCGAGGGCGCGATCCACCCCTTGCGCGATGTCGCCGCTCTGCTCCTTGATGCTGACCAGCACACCGCAGGTCTGGTAGTCAAAGCCATGATCGGTGTGCGTGTAGCCAATATTCTTGATCGTGCTACGCACCAGGGTGGGGATGTCCACGTAGGTGCTGGTGGTGATCTCGCCGAAGACGAGGACGAGGCCAGTGGTGGCTGCTGTCTCACAGGCAACCCGCCCACGGGGGTCGTTGGCGAGGATTGCGTCTAGCACCGCGTCGGAAATCTGATCGCACAGCTTGTCGGGATGCCCCTCTGTCACCGACTCGCTGGTGAGGAAGACCTGGGGCGAACTGTAGAACGTTGTAGAACTGCTCATGAAGGTTGACACTTCCCTTTCTGTTAGGGTGGCTAAGAGTTGATAAGTGGGTGGCAGTAGATGCCACTGGGGTTGGCATAGTTGCAAGGCTGTAGTTATCAGCAAGAGCTGAGTGAGGTGGCGCATTGACCTGACTTGCTGCTGCAAAGCAGGCTGATGGTGAGTAGAAAGACACGGCCAGTTGTTGATGGCTTTACTTGCTTACGGCCAAACTTGCCTGACAAGAAAGCTGATCACCTTAAGCAACACGGCCAAACCAGCCCATACTACCCCAGCGGTTGCAGCCCTGTCGTAGCGATCAAGGTTGATCGTAGGGCAGCTATCACTATAGCATGATCGCCCTGAAGCCGATCCAGACTGCGTTGATCTTCTACCCATGTATGCGGCGGTATGGTGCGACCAAATCGGTTTTGGCGTGTTCATCACTGATGGCAAACAAATAGCCGCCTTCCAAAATAAAGGAAGCGGCTGACACGATCTATGGCTGGCACGCATCCCTTATCTTACCCCGCAAGCCTGCGAGATCGGAGTTGGCACCTGGGCTTACGCCTGGTTGTCGGGTTTCATCGGGCCGGTTCCCTCCACCCTCTGGATAAGAGCATAACTGCTTATTCACTTAGCGGCAATTATAGCCTATCGCGCGCCCGCTTGTCAAACCTGGATAGTCTGCTAAGGGCGCACACTTGCAGCGACCAGCAGACGCGTAGAAGGAGAAGCAGCGCACGAGCTAGTGATTAAGCGGCTAGTGTAGGCCAACCCGTCAGACTGCCACCGGCTGGCGCACTGCCAGCAGCCGGTGGTAGCCGACCGCTCCAACCTTATCCT
>JBBROH010000093.1:0-16146 GCA_038229595.1 Chloroflexia bacterium
CGACCACTATCGGGAGGAGGGGCAGACCCCCGCCACCCTCAGCCTGCTGCTCGCGGCTGGCACCCATGTGGGCATGGTTCGCAAGCTGAACGAGGACTCGCTGCTTACCCTCGACTTTAGCGCAGTGGAAACCGATCACCACCAGTTGGTCAGCCTGCTGGTCGTTGCTGACGGTATGGGCGGCCACGACAGCGGCGAAGTTGCCAGCAGTATGGCAGTCCGGACCATCGCCGCTAACATCGCCGAGAACGTGCTGGGCGGCGCGATCTTCAACTATGGCAACGGCCTCGACGTGCCAGCACTTGGCCCTGGCGATGTGGACATTATGCAGGGCAGCGAGGCAGTCGGCGAGATGCTGCGCTCGGCAGTGATCGCCGCCAACCGTGAGATCGTGCAAAAAAGCCGCGAACGTTATAGCGACATGGGAACCACCTGCGTCGCCTGCCTGATCGTTGGCAATCAGGCCTACTTCGCCAACGTGGGCGACAGCCGCGCCTACATCTACCGCAACGGCAAGTTGGAGCAGGTGACGGAGGATCACTCGCTGGCCTGGAAGCTGGTGCAGGCCGGGCAATTGACTGTGGATGAGATTCGTACCTTCAACCGCCGCAACGAGATTTACAAGTCGCTCGGTGATGACCCGAACATGGAAGTTGACCTCTTTAGTCGTAAGCTCAAGCCCTTTGATGTCGTACTGCTCTGTTCCGACGGCCTGTGGGAGATGATCTACGAGGAGGATAAGGACGGCACGCCGGGAATCGCTACCCTGATCAACACCAGCGACGACCCCCACCACGCCGTCCAACGGCTGATCAAGGCCGCCAACGAGGGGGGTGGACAGGATAATATCGCCCTCATAATCGGTCAACTCTTGGTCAACGGAGACGAAGAGGACTGAACTTGCACAGCAACGGTAACTTGAAGCAACCCTACCGCATCTTGATCCCGATCTTGAATCAGAAACTGCTGGCAGACTTGTTGACCCTTGCCCAGGCAGTGGCTGGCGAGCGGGCGGGTGAGGCGATCATCCTCGGCGTGGCTGAGGTGCAGGATAGCTCGTTCAGCACTGGCAAGCCGCTGGCCCGTGCTTATCGCACCCTGCTCAACTATATGCCACCAGCAGCCCCCGACCTGCGTGCCTTCCCTGCTGGCACCCGCCCTGTGATCTTGCACACGAAGGTGAAGGTAGCCCACAGCGTTGCCCTGGGGATCGTGGACGCAGCGATTGAGGAGCGTGCTGATCTGCTGCTGCTGCCCTGGAAGGGCTACACCAGTAGCCCCGATGCTCTCTATGGGCGCACCTGCGACGAGGTGATGCTATCCGCCCCCTGCGATGTGATCCTCTGCCGCTTCGCCGCCGGTGGGCTGGCAGCAGTGCAGGATATCCTACTGGCTGTGCGTGGTGGCCCCTACGCTGAGTTCGCGCTGAAGATTGGGCAGGCATTGATGCCGCCGCTAGGGGCAACGATGACCGTGCTGCACAGCGGCACCCCGCCTGCGCCCAGCGAAACCGCCCACTGGGATGAGCCTTTCGCCGAGTTCGAGGAGTTGTTGCAGGGTGCAGCCTACCGTCGGGCCAGCGTCTACGCCCCCGATCCGGCCACCGCCGTCTTGCAGGAGATGACCGACCATCAGTTGGTAATTATGGGGGCGAGCGGCACCCTCTATCGTGGTGGCCTCGGCCAGCCGACGATGACCCAGCGGGTTAGCGCAGCGGCAAGGCAGCGCGAGCTTTCGCTGCTGGTCGCGCGCACCCGCCAGCCGCTAGAATTGGCCCGCTACCAGCGACCACGCAGCTACGACTCTACCTCGTTGCTGAACGGGCGCGGCAGCCTGGAGGAGCCGGTCGAACCCGCCCTTGATGCGCCAGACCTCAACCCGCAAGCCCGCCTGCGCCCAGTCGTCGAACACTGGGCGGTCGAACACAGCTATGACGCGAACGAGTTCGCCGACCACGCTCGCTTGGCCGTCCTCAAAGAGCGGCAAGGTCTACACATCAGCCTCTGTCTCAACTTCGTGGCCGGGCCACAGAAACACACCGTCGAACTGCTCAAAGGGATCAGCAAAGGGTTGCTCGAAGAAGCAAAGTTGGTGGATGAGATCGTGATCCTCGATGGCGGTGACGGCACGGTGGCCGAACTCGCCTCGCGGCACGGCTTCAGCGGCTACCGCCAGGATGAGGTGTTGCCAGAGATCAGCGTCTACGCCGGGCGTGGTAGCCTGCTCTGGAAAAGCGCAGCGGTCAGCAGTGGCGATCTGGTGGTCTGGCAGGACGTGCAGGCCGCCCGCCCAACCACCATGAGCATCGCCAATCTGATCGGCCCCTTGCTTGAAGAACCCAGCCTCAAGCTGATCATCGGGCGCGGCACCCAACGGGGCGAGAACCGCACCTACCCCGAAGTACTTGGCGATTATTGGAAGTTGAGCGAGTTGGCTGCGGCCTTGCTGCGCGGCGAAGCGGGGGCGTTGCGCCGCCTCTGTGCGCGCTTCTACTACCAGCTAGCCGGGTTGCTGGAGCCAACCAGCGGCGACCTGGCCGCCAGCCGCCATCTGCTCAACAGCCTGCCTATCGTGGCTGGGTCAGTCGGTGTGGTGGGCCTGATCCTCGACACGATCAGCCATTATGGCTTGAACGCGGTCGGGCAGGTGGAAGTAGCCCGCCCTGCCCTGGCCGACGGCCTCCACGTGCGCCATACCGCCAGCCGTCTGCTCAACCTCCTCGCTTATTACACCCAGCGGGGGGTGGGGGTGGGCGAGACTGGGCGCAGCGCAGCCCTGCGCGAAATGCACGAGCTATACACCCTCCTGGCACAAGGTCAGCGGCAGAACCCCCGCCGCCGCGCCTACGAGGTGGAGGAGCGTGAACTTGAGTGCCTCGAACTGCCACCGCTCGGCCAACTGCGTCCCCCACCCAGCAGCGAGGCCAGTGGCATAGTTCCTGCGAGTTGGTAAGGGCATATTTATGTTTACCACGCAAATCTAATGCTTTGGATGGTTGCATTCTACATCTAACAAAGGTATAATGTGGGTCGCGCATCTAAACGGTGGAGCCAGTCGTTTAGATAATGAGAGGCTTTTTTGCCAAAGCGAGCATATCTGCCTGGATATGACTGGATAGTTCGCAGTAAGGAGGTAGGCAGATGGACGAGAATGAACTGACGATTGCCGCCCCAAAGCGGCGCGCCCGTAAGAGTACAAAGAAGGACGCGAGCGTTGTGGTTAGCAACGCTGATGAGATGAGCCTGCCGGTTGAGGGGCTGGTGACGGCTGCCATGATGCAGACCGCGCTGGGGGCTGGCAGTGATGATTTGGCGGATGCAGAGCCGGGCGACGACGCACTCCGCGCCACGAAGGCGTTGGAGGAGCCAGACCTCACCGAACTGGTGATCATGGGGGTGCCAGAGGGTGGCGTAGCCCGCAGCTTCACCCCGCCCGTCGCCGATGATGATGACGAGCTTGACCTTACCCCTGGGGAAGCGGATAGCTTTAATACTGACGCAGTGCAACTTTACCTCAAGGAGATCAGCCGCGCCCCCTTGCTGACCACGGAGCAGGAGCTTGACCTTGCCCAGCGCATCAAGGCGGGCGACATCAACTCGACCCAAAAGTTTGTGCTTGCCAACCTGCGGCTGGTAGTGAGCATCGCCAAGAAGTACGTGGGCCGTGGCCTCAGCCTGCTCGACCTGATCCAGGAAGGCAACATGGGCCTGATGCGCGCGGTCAACAAGTTCGACCCATCGCGTGGCTTCAAGTTCAGCACTTATGCCACCTGGTGGATTCGCCAGGCCATCTTGCGGGCGATCAGCGAACAGGCCCGCACTATCCGCCTGCCCGCCCACATCAGCGAGAGCATCAGCCGGGTTAGCAAGGCCGCGCAGAGCATCCTCCAGGAGACGGGTCGCACCGCCAAGCCGGAGGAGATCGCTAAGGCCACCGGGCTTGAGGTGCAGCGCGTGCGCGACATCCTCAAGTCAACCCAAACCCCGATCAGCCTGGAAACGCCAATTGGCGAGGAGGGCGACGAGACTTCGCTCGGCGACTTCATCCAGGATGTAGATGCTATCGCCCCTGACGAGGCGGCCAGCCGCAACCTGCTCAAGCAGGAGATCAAGGACACCCTTGCGGAAGTCCTAACCCCCCGCGAACAGATGGTGCTGCAACTGCGCTTTGGCCTCGGCAACGGCCACCAATACCCGCTGGAGAAGGTGGGCGAGCAACTGGGTGTCACCCGCGAGCGCGTCCGCCAGATCGAGACAGAGGCTCTCCGCAAGCTCCGCACGCCAGCCCTGGCTGGTCGCCTGCGCGAATACTTGCAGTGAGTTGCAAGTGAGAGTTGACGCAAAGAGGGGGCGTACCTGCAAGGGTACGCCCCTTTCTGGTGCGCTGGCGGGTAGTCGGGGTTAGGTGCTGGGCTGCTCGTCGGCAGACAAGCTGTTGACTAGCTGCCCTGCCCTGCGGGCGGCTAGCACAACCCAGGGCAGCAGGGTGGCGTAGAACAGGAAGACTAGCCAGCCGAAGGTGTAGTAGCCGAACCCGAATAGGCCACCGGGCGAGTAGACGTGCAGCAGCAGGTGCATGAGGAAGGCGGCAACGTCGCAGGCCAGGAAGACGACCGCCACCTGGACGCGGAAGTAAGCACCGTGCTGGCGGCTCTCCGCTGCCGTCAGCCGCTTCGCCCGGTCGTCTGCCGCTAGCTGCTGCCTGACGGCGGCCAGCTCTGGGCTTGGCGGGGAGGGGTACTCGACAGCCTGCTGGTTCATCGTACCTCCTGCTTCAATCGCCACTGCAAGTCCTCCTACGCCCAAGCTGGTCGTTGATCGGCTAGCGGCGGGGAGGTTGGTTGCTACCATAGCCGCCTTGCATCCTTTGTATTTCCAACTCAATCTGGCGTTCGCGCTCGGTCTCGCTCATCGGCTGCGGGCCGTATACCTTCATATAGTTGCTGAAGATGCCAATGCCCACGCCCATGATCACGAAGATCGGCCAGAAGAAGATCGGGCCACCGGCTACGATGCTGATCGCTGCCCAGATGATCAGGTTGATGCCCACAGCGGAGAGACCGCCCATCGTCTCGCGTTGGAACTTCTCCTTCTGGCGCACCCGCTGCTCTGCCGCTGCCCGCAAATCGCCGAGGCGGTCGGTCGCTACGGCGGTCGGCTGATAGCTCTGGCTGAGCGGTGGCGGGCTGGATTGCGTGGCAGGCTGCTGATAGGGGATCATCTTCACTGCATCCGGTGCCACCTTGAGGCTATCGGGCATGGGGGCTGGCTCGGCGTAGCCAGGCGGCTGCCAGTAACCCTGAGGGCTGGTTTGCGCCCCAAGCTGGCGGGTTTCGTCGTCAGGGGTGGGCGGCCCAGCGTCGCGGCCATAGTTGTCGTTCATCGATCAGCATCTCCCTCAAGCTCGTTCAGCGATTACGGCCCTGTTGCTCCTGCTCGAAGCGTTGCTGCCAGTCGCTCTGCTGGTCGCTGGGCAAGCTGCCAGGGGCGGGCGGTGGGTAGCTGCCCCCCATGCGGCGCATCTCCTCGGCGATTTGCTGTTCGCGGCGCAAGGGATTGGTCTGCCGCCCCCCGTAAGCCGCCATGTAGTGGGCGAAGATGGCTGTACCCCAGCCGAAGACGGGCCAGACCGGCCAGAAGTAGTAAAGGTGGCCGCTAGTTAGTGAAGTGATCAGCCAGATGGTGATGAGCAGACTGATCACGAACAGGTAGGTCGTGAGGTGAGCGCGAAAGCCCTCCTTCGCCTTGACCCGCTTCTCGGCCTCGCGGCGCATGAGGTCTGCTGGGTTGTAGCCAAGAGAGCCACTAGCTAGTGGGGTCATGCTCGGCTGATAGGGGGCAACCCCATACTGCACCGGCCCTGCCGCCTGCTTCGGTTGCTCGTATACCACCGGCTTGAGGTTGTCGGGCATGGGGGCGGGTGGGGTGTAGGGCTGCGGCGGCGCAGCGTAGGTTGGTGGCTGCCAGTAACCAGGCTGCTCTGGCTGCTGCGGCTGGTTCATCCGTGTGGTGTTCGCGTCGCTCTCCTGAGGGCCACCCCGTCCATAGTTGTCGTTCATTGTGTCTCTCCCCACTACCCCACAGGGGCCAAACATTTCATCTGTTACATCCTTTAGGCTGCATTATAGCACGCTCGTTGCGCGCTGTCTAGAGTGGCAGCGTGGTTAGCTGTTTGACCGCCCTGCTAGCTCATCGGTTTCCTGCCGCCGAATCTAACCAGCTTCAAACACGCCTCGGCCACTTGCTGCCACTTTGCTCGGTTATACTTGAATGGATAAAAGATAAAAGGAAGAAACAAGCTAAGATGCAGAACAGACCCCCCATGCACCCAATGATGGAGCGGCAAGGCCGCCCCAAGTTCGTCAGCAAGGGCGACGGCGGTAGCGGCGCGCCACCTACCCCCCCTGAAGATGAGAAACCCAAGAATCTGCGCGAACGCGCAGCCGACCTGCGTAAGAACGCGGGCGTTACCCTGTCTGGTATCCCCCGTGCGTTTGGCCTCGTCTGGCAGGGCCACAAGGGTTACACCCTAGCCATCGGCAGCTTCGCGGTGGTTGCTGGTTTGGTGCCAGCGATCTCAGCCCTGATCAGCGGCGCACTGATTAACGAGGTGGCTGATGCGGCCCGCACTGGCGCGACCGATGCCCGCGTTCAGGCTGTGATCGGGCTGGCGGTAGCCCAGTTCGCTGTGCTAGTTGCTAGCAGCCTGATGCAGACCCTGCTGAATATCAACCAGCAGGCGTTGCAAGAGCTAACCGCCATGCGTATCCAGCGGATGTTGATGGAACACGCCAATCGCCTCGACCTGCGCTTCTTTGAAGACCCCAAGTTCTATGACAGCTTGCAGCAGGCTCAGCAGCAAGCGACCTTCCGCCCGCTGGCGATGGTGCAGCAGATGTTTGGCCTGGTGCGTTCGCTGATCACCTTCGTCAGCCTGGTTGCCATCCTGCTTACCCTCGGTTGGCTGGTGGCCGTGCTGGCTCTGCTTTCGCCAATCCCCAGTTTCATCGCCAGCGCACGCTATGGCTGGCAGGGCTATATGCTCTCGCGCCGCCAGTCGCCAGAACGCAGGCGGATGAGCTACCTGCTCGACCTGGTGACGAAGGATACCTACAACAAGGAAATCAAGCTGTTTGGCCTGGGTAACTACTTTATCGACCGCTGGGGCGAGATCGCCAGCCGCTTCTACAAGGAGAACCGCACCCTGGTGCGCCGCCGCTACCTGGCGGGTTTTGGCCTCGGCAGCCTCAGCACCATCGTCAGCAGCGGTACCTTCCTCTACGTGGCCTTGCAGACGGTGCGCGGCCTGTTCAACCTCGGCCAACTGACCGTCTACACCCAGGCGGTGGGCCAGGTGCAATCCAGCTTCCAGAGCATCCTTGACGGGGTGAGCGGGATGTATGAGAACAGCCTCTACCTCAACACCCTCTACGAGTTCCTCGACTACACCCCGGCGATCCAGTCGCCACCCGACGCAATCAAGCTGACCTTGCCGCTCAAGCAGGGGGTGGAGTTCCGCCACGTCAGCTTCACCTACCCTGGCAAGGAGACCCCCGCCCTGCTTGATGTTAGCTTCACGATCAAGCTGGACGAGACTATCGCCCTGGTTGGGCAGAATGGGGCGGGCAAGACGACGGTGGTCAAGTTGCTCTCCCGCCTCTACGACCCGGACGAGGGCGCAATCCTGATCGACGGCCACGACCTGCGTGAGTATGACCTGGACAGCCTGCGGGCTAGCATCGGCGTGATCTTCCAGGACTACGCCACCTACTTCTTCAGCGCACGCGAGAACATCGGGGTGGGCAAGCTGGCGGAGATCGACAATCAAGAAATGGTCGGCCTGGCGGCGGGCAAGAGTGGCGCGAACGTGGCTATCGAAAAGCTGCCGAACGGTTATGAGACGACCCTGGGCCGCTGGTTCGACGAAGGCTACCAGCTATCGGGCGGCGAGTGGCAGAAGGTCGCCCTTGCCCGTGCCTTCATGCGCGATGCCGAAATCCTGATCCTCGACGAGCCGACCGCCAGCCTCGACGCGCGGGCGGAGTACGAAATCTTCGCCCAGATGAAGGCGTTGACTACTGGCAAGATGGCTCTGTTCATCAGCCACCGCTTCAGCACCGTGCGCCTGGCCGACCGCATCCTCGTGCTGGAGGATGGCCGCATCAAGGAGGACGGCACCCACGCCGAACTGCTGACCCTGGGCGGCAGCTACGCCGAGTTGTTCAACCTGCAAGCAGCCAGCTACCGCTAGCCCTCGGCCACCCCTTGCCGCCTTGACGTTAGCCCCAGCCAGCCGTTACAATGGGGGGTGAGAGCAGCATGGTCGAAGTTGAGCCTGGGGCGGAGACTGCTGGCGGTATACGCGCTGGCGGTCTTGTTGCGCGCGGTGCTACTCGTTCTCACCGCCCAGCGCGGCTATCTAGATTACAACGCCGACGGTTTCACCCGCACCGTCCACGCCTGGCAGTGGCAGCAGCAGCCCAGCTTTGAGGTAGGGGTGTGGCTGCCACTGCACTTCTGGCTGGTCGGCGGCGTAATCCACTTCTGGGACAACCTCTACCTCGCCCCCCGCCTCGTCAACCTGCTCTGTAGCTTCGGCACCCTCGCCAATCTGTTGCTGCTCGGTCGCGCCCTGTTCGGTCAGCGCGTTGGCTACCTAACGGCGTTGCTGGCGGCGGTCTTCCCCTGGGAGGTCTGGTTCGGCCTCAGCGGGATGTCGGAGAGCATATCGCACCTGCTGCTTAGTGGCGCGGCTCTGCTGCTGGTAGCCTGGGCCAGCAGCGACCGCCTGCGGGCTGCTCTGGGCGCGGCGGTGCTGATCGCCCTGGCAGCGATGGTGCGCTACGAAGCCTGGTTCTACGCCCTGGCCTTCGCAGTGACGCTACCCGTCTTCTACTTTGCCGAGCAGTACAGGAAGCGGCGGCTGGCAAGCGGTGTGGTTGCTGGGCCAGCCGCCCACCTGCAAACCCTGAAGTTGCTGCTGGTCGCTCTGCTGCCGTTCAGCTTCATCGCCCTTTGGTTGGGCGCGAGTGCGCTGACCCTGGGCGACCCGCTGGCTTTTGCGAAGGCGACCAGCCAAATCAACAGCGATTGGTCGCCCGCTGCCGCACAAAGCGATTGGTGGACGAAGCTAACCTTCTATCCCGGCCTGTTCCTCGCCCTCGCCCCGCCAATCAGCGGGCTGCTACTGGTCGGGCTGGCGGTGGCGGCTAGCATCGAGCGCAGCAGGCGGCTGTTCGCCTACGTTGCGCTGCTGCTCGGCGAAGCAGTCTTCTTCATCCTGATTACCGCCCGCTACAACAACATCGGGGCAGGCAGCGACCGCTACCTCGTCTCGCTGCTGCTGCTGCTCCTACCTTTTGCTGCCTACCTGCTAGACTTGCCGCTGCGGAGCGGTTGGCTACGCGCTCACGGCGGCTGGCTGCGGCCCGTGCTGCTGGCGGTCAGCGGGCTAGTGTTCGCTAGCGTCTTCGTCTACAGCTTCGACCGTACCCTCGCCCGCCGCGAGAGCTTCCCAGAGCGCGATACCCAGGCCGTTGCTGCCTACCTGCGCGCCCGCTTCGCTGCTGGCAGCCTCCCACCCGACAGCCGCGTAGTGGTCAACCTGCCGCCTGCCAGTAGCGACCGCCATAACGCGCAGTACGTCTTCCAGGTGATCAGCAACAAGCCCGACAACTTCATCTTCCTCACTGACAACGCCACCTTCAACGCCGTAGCTGGCAGTGCACACCCCCGCCTCTGGCTGGTGGACGAGACGGCGGGCAACCCCAACCCGCCAACTGGGGCTAGCGAACTACGCTTTGGTCGCTACCACCTTGTCTTGAGCGGCCCGCAGGCGACCCTCGGCGCGGTAGTTGCGCAGCAGAGCGGGCAACCAGGGCGCGTCAAGCTGCACGGTAGCGGCTACCCGCCCGGCGCGACCGTCGGCCTGTGGGTGACAAGCCCCAGCCAGCAGGTGACGCAGCTAGGCACGGTGCAGGCCGACGCAAGCGGGCAGGTCGCCCTGGTCTTTGCTCCTCGCCCCGCACAGGCCACCGAGGGCGGCTATTGGGCGGCCAGCGGCCAGGTGCAGGGGGGGGGGCTGATTGGCATCGCCTGGTTCCACCTCACCCGCTTACCCCCGCCTGCGATGAAAGAGGAGCAAAGTAGGAGCGCACCCCTTTGGCGCGCTCTTGTGCTGTTGCTACTGCTCTGCTGGGCTACGGAGCCTGCTCGATAGCCTTGTGGACGACCTTCGACAGTTCGCCACGCCTGATATTGTCATTAGGCCGGAAGCAGAGGCCGCTGCCACAGCCTGCCCCACTGATTACGCCCACGTGGTTGAGCGACTCGATGGCCGCGTAGCCGAACGCCCCCGCTGGTACGTCGCTGAAGGTGGGGTTGGTCGGGTTGTAGGCGGCATAGTGGCGCACTCGCTGGACGATCACCGCCACCTGCACGCGGCTGATGTTGAGATTGGGGCCGTAGCAAGGGCTGGTCAGACCGAGGCTGCTACACTGCCCGCTGCTCAGGCCACTAACTGCGTTTGCGTTGGCTGCACTCTCCACATAGCTGTAGAAGGGGCTGGCGGCTGGCACGTCGCTGAAGGTGGGGTTGCCCGGCGGGGTGTAGGCGGAGATACCGAAGCCGAGGGTGGCGATCTTGGCGAACTGCCCCCGCGTCGTGTTGCCGTTCGGCTGGAAGCTGCCGTTCTGGAAGCCGTTGATTACCCCGCGACAGGCGAGGAAGATGATGTCGTCGTGGAAGATGTAACCGCTCGGCACGTCGTTGAAGCTAGCTGTGCAAGGGGTGGTAGTTGCCGTTGGCTGGGCTGCTGTGCTGCTGGCGGTAGGTAGGGCTGGCGTGCTAGTGGCGGTGTCTAGGGGGATGCTAGTAGCGGTTGCTGGCGTGCTAGTGGCAGTTGCTGGCACAGTGGCGGTGGGGAGGGCTGGGGTGGTCGTCGGCGAAGCTGGGGTGGCACTCGGCAGGGCTGTGGTAGTGGCGGTGGGCAGGGCTGGCGTAATGGTTGGCAGTGATGTGCTGGTGGGGGCTGGTGGCGCGGGGGTATCAGTCGGCAGACCGCCCCCACCATTGGTCACGTCGAGGAAGGCGGCAGAGATCGGCCCCCACGTCTGGTAGCCAGCGTAGTCAGTAGCCCCACGCCCACTGACGAAGACGATGTGGCGGCCAGGGTTGAGGCCGCCAGTGGCAATGGCTGCATTGACTGCCTCGGTCGGCGAGTTAAAGGCACCGTCGGTCGCGTTCATGCTGATAGCCACGCTGCCACTGATCCAGGGCGGCGTGTCAATGTAGTAGCTGGCCGCCCCCACATTCTGCAAGTTGCGGTTGGTGTGGCTACCCTGCCCCGCCCACTGGAAGTTGATGCTCGCGCTGAGGCTGGCACTCACACCCTGGGTGACGGTGATTACGTTCGGCACGCCGTTCGCGTCTGGGCCGTGCGTCAGCAGGTAGGGCGCACGTACCGACTTCGCCAGGTTCACTAGCACCGCCTTGTTGTCGAGCCAGAGTTGGTTGGCCTCGGCTAGCGATACGAAGAAGTCTGCCCCATCGAGTTCGGTGGTGATCGCGGGGATGCCCAGTTCGCCATAGGCCCAGTCGCGAATGCTACCGTCTACGGTGTAGAGGCAGTTGGGTTCGGGCGACTGGCAGGACTGGTAGTTGTTGCCGCCAGCGGCGGGCGCGCTCATGTGCTGGGCAATGTTGTCAATATCCAGGTAGTTAGGGGCGCGGTAGGTAGCCGTTCCCTGCACCGACCAACCCCAGGGGTAGAGGTTGAGGGCGGCATTGGAGTGCATACTTTGCAGCAGGCCAGTGGTGGTCAGCGGGGCCGCATCGGTCAGGGCCGGGCCGCGCTGGTCGGCAACTAGCTGGCGAATCTTGTTCAGTTCGTAGGCACCCTCTGGCTCTGAGCCACCGCTGAGGCCGCGATAGGTCTGGTCGCAGGGGGCATTGCTGCTCCCACCGGGAGCAGCACCCCACTGGAAGGGGTAGTTGCGGTTCATATCCACGCCGAACTGACTACTTGCGCTCGGCGGCCAGGTGGTGCAAGTCTGCCCCTGGTTGTTGGCCGTGTTGTTGGCGTTCTTGCGCTGATAGTAAGCGTTGCCGCTGCCCGCCGCCTCAACGATGTGGTGGCCGTCGGGGTTGCTCATCGGCACTACCCAGATGTCGTGGTAGTCTATCAGCCAGCGCGCATCCGCATTGGTGTTGTAGCTGCTGAGCAGGTACTGGATGTAGTTCATCGCCACCTCGCTGACCGCTATCTCGCGGGGGTGGATGCCCGCCTCGTACCAGAAGACTGGCTTGGGGCCAGCGATATTGCGGTTGGTGATGTGCATCGCCAGCAGGTCATAGCCGCTGTAGGGGCTAGGCAGGGTGCAGCTACCCGCGTGATCCTTGCACCAGGAGTTGCCGTAGTCCACCTTCTCGCTCAGGTTGGGGTAGGTGGCCGCCATTTGATCCAGGAAGCTCTGCATCTCCTCGACTGTGCGGTAGCCCCCACAGTAGTTGTCGGCGGGGCAGGGGCTGTCGCCAGCACTGGCCTTGCCAAACAGCTTCTTGGGATGGTTCGCCAGGTCGGTCAGCGGCTTGTCCACCGTCAGGTTCAGCCCCGCCGCTACCATCTGCTCGTACTGCGGTTGGCTGGCCCAGATAGTCAGGTAGCCGCCCCTGGTGCTAATCTCGTCAGCCCCCCAGCGCACGGCCAGCAAGTCGCGTTCGCGGTCATCCTTGAAGCGCACCTTGACCACCACTACGGCGGGGCTGGCTGGCTGGCCGTTGAAGCCCTGCCCACTGGCGAAACCTGGCCCGCCTGCTAGCAGCAGGGCAAGGCTGACATTGAGGACTACGGCGAGGGCGAGCAACGCCCAGGCGATCTTGTACCGACGAGTCATGCTGTTTACTTCACCTTCTATGGCTAGCTGGGTTAGTGAGCGGCTGGCGAACGCCGCAGCTACTATTGGCGGTGCGGAATTGGTGATAGCCGCAATTATATCATTGTCTAAGCCGGGCGGCAACTATCTTGTTTGGCAGTTTGGCGGGCGGGCGGGCTGATGTGCTATAATTCAGCCAGTCAACTGTGCTGGTGGCGGGCAGCGTTGCCGCCACCCATACCCGAAAGGAGTTCCCGCAACGATGGACGAACAGCAGAAGGCCAGGCTAGCGGTGGGCGATAACGCCCCCGACTTCAAGCTAAAGAGCAGCACCGGCGGCGAGATGGGCCTCAGCGACCTTAAGGGCCGCCCAGCAGTAATCATCTTCTACCCCTTCGATTGGAGCGGCACCTGCAGTAGCCAGCTTAACATCATCCAAGAAGTGCTGCCAGAGTTTGAGCAGTATGACGCGCAGGTGATTGGCATCAGTGCCGACAGCATCTTCAGCCACAAGGCCTGGGCCGAGCAGATGCACCTCAGCTTCCCCATCCTCAGCGACTGGGGTGGCAAGACCATTGCCGCCTTTGGGGTTGCTAACCCGGATGGGGCAGCCAACCGCGTCACCATCGTGCTAGATAAGGATGGCAAGGTACTAATGCGCGATGAGGGCGCGAACCGGGGGGTGGTGCCAGAGGTGACTAAGGTGTTCGAGACCCTGGAGCAACAGGGGGGCGCGAACGCCAAATGAGCCTCACTGCCCGCCCGCTGCCGCCAGTGACGGAAGCTGACCACAGCCTCGGCCCGCAGGATGCGCCCGTGACGTTGGTGGAGTATGGCGACCTTGAGTGCCAGCTTTGCGGCGAGGCTCACCCGGTTGTCGAGCGCGTGCGCGCCCACTTTGGCGACCGTCTGCGCTTCGTCTTTCGCCACTTCCCGATCCCCAGCGCACACCCGCACGCCCAGCTAGCTGCTGAAGCAAGCGAGGCGGCTGCGGCGCAGGGTGCATTCTGGCCGCTGTTCCACAAGCTGTACGAGAACCAGCAGCACCTTGAGCGGGCTGACCTCGACAGCTACGCAGGGGAGCTTGGCCTCGACCTGGCAGCGTTTGATGCAGCCCTGGCTGATGGCCGCTACAGCCAGCCGATCAAGGATGGCTTCCGAGCGGGGCTGCGGGCGGGGGTGAACGGCACTCCCACCTTCTTCATCAACGGTCAACACTATGCGGGTGAACGCGACTTTGCAGCGATGACAGCGGCGATTGAGCAGGCGATGGCGCAATAGCACTTGAGCGGCCACAACAAAAGCCCCCTCTCCCTTGCGGAGGAGGGGGCTTCGTTTGCTGCGGCTAAGGGTAGCGACTCGATGGCGCGGCGTACGACCTTCGATAGTTCGCCCCGCTTGATGTTGTCGTTCGGGCGGAAGCAGAGGCCACCACCACCGCCAGCGCAGGCTGCGCCGTTGATGATATTGCGGCTAGCCAACGTCTCTACTGCGCTGAAGGCGAAGTTGCTGGCTGGCACGTCAGTGAAGGTCTGCGCCCCCCCTATTGGGGTGACAATCACGTAGCCACGCGCCCGCTGCACGATAGCAGCGACCTGCGCCCGCGTGATGTTGACGTTCGGGCCGTAGCAAGGCGGCACCACGCCCAGGTTGTTGCACTGGGTAGTAGTTAGGCCGTTAACCACGCCTGCGTGGAAGGCAGTTTCGATGAAGGTGTAGAAGATATAGCCGGGCGGTACATCGCCGAAGCTCTGGCCGCTGGGTGGGGTGAACGGCGCAATGCCGAAGCCGAGCGCAGCGATCTTGGCGAACTGGCCGCGACTGGTGTTGGCGTTGGGGCTGAAGTTGCCGCCGCCGGTGCCGTTGACGATGCCACGGCAGGCCAGATAGGTGATGTCGCTGTAGAAGATGTTGGTGGTTGGCACGTCAGTGAATGTGATACTGCACTGGGTGGCAGTGGCGGTGGGGCTACCACCAGGGGTGTTGGTCACGGTTGGGCCACCAGGGGTGTTGGTCGGCCCACCAGGGGTGTTGGTCGGCACGGCGGCGGTGGCAGTTTGGGCTACCGAAGTGGCTGTCTGCGCCACTGCGGTGCCAGCGGCAGCGGTTGCGGTGGCAGCTACTGCCGTCTGGGTGGCGGGATTAGCCCCGGCTGCTGCGGTCTGGGTGGCGGCCACTGCGGTGCCGGTTGCCCCGACTGCTGCGGTCTGGGTTGCCCCAGCTACGGCGGTCTGGGTTGCCCCAGCTACGGCGGTCTGGGTTGCCCCAGCTACGGCGGTTTGGGTGGCTGCCGCGCCGTTGGCGGCGTTGACCTGCTGGTAGCCCATTGCAGCCCGGAAGTTGGCACTGCTGGCGTTACCCGCGACGGCCTGGCCGACGGTGAAGCTGCTCAGGCGGTAGGTGGCCGAACTGCGACCTTCGCCGCCGCCAGCCCCCGTCTGCGACCAGTTGATGGCGAAGTTGGCAGAGCTAGCCGCCAGTACCGAGCCGACTACGACTAGGGTCATCACTACTCCGAGCAGGCTGGCTCCCAGCGGGCGACCACGGGTGCGTGTGTTTCGCATCGCACTTTCCTTTCTTGCGCTGGGGCGAGCTACTTGAAGTTGACGAAGACGGTGGCGTTGCCGCTAGCGTCTGGCTTGCTGGCGACCTTGCCGATGGTGAAGGCGGTGGCATCCTTGCTCGCGGTCAGGCCGTTCGCGCCGATGGTCAGGCGGTCGCCGAGAACGGCGTTGCCTACCTTCATCTGTGCCTGGCCGAGGACGACCACGCTTACCATGTCGCCGCTCTTGATGCTGCCGGTCGCGTCAACGTTCCAGCCGAGCTTGCCCGCTTCCAGGCCTTGCTTGCTCAGGCGATACTCGATCACGCCGACAGCTGCGCCAGCGTTCTCCGCCGTCGCCTTGACTGCGCCCAGGACGTTGTTGCCCTCGATCAGCTTGTTGTCGCCGTCCAGAGCCAGCACGTCGCCCACTTGCAGGGTCTCGCTGCCGTGGTACTGAAGCTCCATCGCATAGACAGGAGCGGTGACGTTGGCCGCACTCACGCGCCCGTTGGTGTTGAGGCCGCGGGTGGTAGCTGGTGTGGCGTTGTTGTTGATTACGTAGAGGCCATCGCTGTTAGTGTGGTACACGTCTATGCCGTCGTTGGTGAAGGAGAAGCGCGTGGGGTTGGTCGGCTTGCCAAAGACGCTGGCCCGCGTTGCGGTAACGACCAGACCAGTACCGGTCGAGGTGAAGACACCTGCGACAGTGTTATCATCACTACCGGCTCCA
>JBBROH010000094.1:0-16131 GCA_038229595.1 Chloroflexia bacterium
TCAACCAGCACTTTGCGCCGGTACTTCGGACACCAAACGATGTGATAGTGACAGGAGTAAGTCACGTTGAGGTTGGACTTGAAGATGCGTTCGCTCATGCAAACATTATACCACATCGCACCTGTATAATGCAAGGAGTACCTGCGTATGACTAACAACGCCTTTTACGAACTGCCTAACGATAAATAGAGGGTGTCAAATACATGGCCTCAAGACCATCTTCCGGCACCGATGCGATGGTCGGAGAAGTCTCTGTTCTCATGCTTGAGGTACTGGAGCGGGGCTTGGGCGTGCTAACGCTAACGGAAGTTGGCTGCTGGACAGCAACTAGCCTTTCCGAGTTACCACACGATGTGAGCTGAAAGGCAACAACAGCTAGCAGCACGGTTATGAGAAGTTCACGGTTCGCAGAATGTTTAATCATAGCAGTGTGCTTGCTCCCGCCCGTGTGGTTGGCTAGCGATCATAAATTGTAGCTGTCAGTGGTTGCTTCATCATCTGCCTCAACTAGCAGCAGGCTGCTGTCGGCTGCCTGACCGCTAACTGCGGGCTGGGGTAGGTCGCCAACCACGATTAGTTGGTTGCAGGCGCGGGAAAGGGCTACGTACATCAGGTAGTCCCGCTCCATTCCCTCGCGTGCCTCTGCCAATTCTGTCAGCAATACTACCGCCCGTTCTAGCCCTTTGAAGCGGTAGATGGTTGAGACCTTCACCTCGTCCACTGCCTGTTTGCGGTGCCAACTCAGCCGCAGGTTGCCCAGCTTCAGCCCATCCTTGAACGCACTGCGCTCCTCGCTTAGAGGGGTAAGGATTACCAGGTCGCTGGTTGGTAGCCCCTGGTGCTGCACCAACTCCGCCAACACCTGGCGCAGCACCCGCTGACGATTTGTAGCATCATCCTGCTCTAGTCCGTAGCGGGTCGGTTGCCGCCCATCAGGGCCAAGTGCCGTTGGACGTTGTTCTCCCTGGTAGTAACGCAGTACCTCCGTATGGATGCGCTGCGTGTTGCGGCAGTTCACGTCCAGGTTGAAGCGTGGCCCTGACCAGCCTGCCAATGCCACTCGTTCAGCTCCGTACACCCGCTGATTGTCGTCGTAGAAGACGTAGAACACGCCACCCTCGTCTGCCAGCAGGCCACGCAGGCTACTCAACCAGAAGTCGAAGAAGTCTTGGCCCTCGTCCACAATGATCGCATCATAGCGATTAACCTTTAGTAGAATTGCTGCCTGTTCCAGGTAGAGCGGCATCGTCAGGTTGTAGAACTCCTGCCGCGCCGCCTCATCCAGCTTCTTTTCGTTAGGCAACTCGATGCCCGCTGCCTTGCAGAGATCGCGCACCAGCCGAGCATAGTGGCGCACCGTAAGCTGCCCTGCCACCTGTTGCAAACCAGCCTCCACCGTATCGGCCAGGGCATAGTTGAAGCAGACGAACAGCACCCGCCAGCCCTCCGCCGCCAGCCGTCGTGCCTTCTCCATCGCCAGCATCGTCTTGCCCGCCCCCGCACAACCACCGATGGCCGCCTGCGTCGTCTTGCCCAGCAGGTTGAGCAGGTGGAACTGTCCCTCGGTCAGGGTGCGGAACGCCACCCGCTCCTGCAAGATCGCACTAGCTAGCCCCAGAGCAGGCAGTTCGCGAGTGGGGGCTAGCGTCTCCACCAGAGCCTTGATCGCCTCGGCAGGGAGCAGGTAGCTTTGGTCAGTGTGGCCCATCAGCCGGTGGACGGTAGCCGCAAGCTGATGCAGGTCGGCAGAGTCGAGCATGATCGTGCTGTCGCCGTACAAGCCGATGCTGCTACCTGCATCAGCCGTGTCTGGAAAGGCAACCGCATGGCTGAGGTGACGATTGTACAGGCCGACGTAAGGGCTGGTGGCTGGCACCCGCGCAAGCTGGTCTAGTAGCTTGTACTTGTTACTGCGCGCCTGGTCAAAGGGATTCTTGATCAGGTGTTCTTCCCCACCTCGGCTGCGGCTATACCAGGTTCCAGCGCGGCAGCCAATTGTGCCGCCCTTCACTTCCAGAATCATCAGCCCCAGGCGCGGATGAACCAGCAGGAAGTCGAGTTCGCCATCCTCGTCGCGGTGGCGGCGGTCACGCACCAGCCAGCTAACCCCATGCAGCACAGTAAAGTCGGCAGGTAGCTGCACCTGGAACTGGGCATAGAGCAGCCGCTCTGCCGCACTTGCTACGTCGGCAGCTAGGCTCTGGGGGTACATCCTTGCCATTACGCCCCCCTCTCTGGTACTAGGCGCGCCTGACCCATGCCCATCGTCGTCTTGTAGCCCACCCCACTGTAGCGGGCAAACTCAGCTAGCATTGCCAACCGCGCCGCGCACTCCCCTTCTCCCCGCACCTGGTAGGTACAGCGTCCGGTAAAGCCCTTCTGGGAGTACTTGGGGAAGTGCAGGGTAGTAGTATGCAGCTCATAATCGGCAAGCACTACCTGGCTCGCGGAGAACTCGCCGATCACCTGCTTGTCCAGCTGGAGGGCGGCAGGCGCAAAGATGTTCCACGACCTTGCCAGACTCTCGAACACCCACTTGGGGTCAGGGAGCAGGTGGAACAGCTTGTCGCCCCGATTGAAGGCGGTAGGGGAGACGAACTCCAGGGTGAGGAAGCGAGCGGCAGTAGTAGCCGCTAGGGTCTGCCAGTCGGCGTAACCAGCCCAACCGCTTGGCTCAGGGGTGGCGAGAGTACGCAGCAAGGTGAAGTGGTCGTTGTCGAGGCGCACGCTGAGGTTGCCACGCAAGAACTGCTGGCTGAGGCAGGCCCAGATGCGCCCACCATCTAGCAAGGTGAAGCGTAGGCGGCAAGTTTCGCCGGCTGGAATTACGATCTGCTCGCCGCGTACCCTACCACCAGTCAGGGGGGAGACGGTGAAGGGGCGCGACCCACCCTGCTCGTGCAGGCTGGCAGCGAGAGCGGGGTCAACCTCGTGTACTAGGGCAAGCAGGAGAGCGTGCGCCTGGTGGCCCATCGTGTGCGGCAGGGTGGCGGGCGCGCTGGGCGTGAGTTCGAGGACGATAGAGTGGAGCAGGTTGGTCATTGGCCTACCTCCGCACCGAAGTAGCTCATCTCGGCAGGCAGGTAGAGGGCGTTCTTGTCATCCTTGCCGCTAGCCCCAACGTTGTAGCAGGGTTGTCCAGTGAGGGCATTGATCAGCAAACTGACCGGTGGCATATTCACAATGTCATAAGCCAGCAACCGGGCTGGTTGGTAGTCGAGGGGGTTGAGGGGAGCGGCCAGAACAACTGGCTCACGCGGCTTCTGTGCTACGTACTCACCCTCGCGCAAGACGCGCAACTCCGCCTTACTCATCCACTTGCCGAGGCGCAACCAACGCGGCAGCTCCAGCCTGGCGTTGCTCATAATATAGAACTCAAAGCGCGACCCGACCGCCAACTCCTTAGCCCGGCCATACACAACCGCGTTGCGCGTCCCCCGCTCAGTCAGGCTGTAGTAAGCGGGATCGCCTAGCTTGAAGGTGTTGAAGACGAAGCTGTACTCAAGCGGGCGAGCGGGTGTGACGTAGATGCCGTCTTGAGCCAGCCCACTCAAGTCCTCCTTGTAAGTCGGCACCTGGCTAGCGTTGAAGTAGTGTGGGGCAAGGCCGAGCGTCAGGCCGAGCGCGTAGCTGAGGCCGTAGTTGTGCAGATAACGCTCCGTCTCGTACAGCCTGCCCATTTCGCGGCTGGCGTAGAAAAGGTTGTCGTGCAAGGTTAGCTGACAGGTAGCTATGTACATGGTTCATGCTCCAATCGCCTAACCGTCTTATTCGCTAGCAGCATTGTCACCATTGTTGCGCTTGCCACGACCTCTACCGCTACCCTCCGCATCCTCGACTTTGACTTTAGGCCGCAGCACGCCGTACTGCTTGGCGTAGAGCAAAGCCTGGTCAGCGCATTGGTTTATGATAGACTGTAGCTGCTGCTCATCACGAGTCAGGTTGATCATTGCCTCGCGCAGGGTGCTACCAGCTAGCTGTTGCTGCTGAGGTACACCTTCCACCACCAACAGCCGACCAACCGCTCTGTCTGCTGCTTGCAACACCTTGTTAACCTCTAGCGGCTGACCCATCTGTGCTTGTGCTGCACCAAGCTCGGCATCATCATAGATTGCTTGAGTAAGACGTAGATTAGAGAAGATTTCGCCGTTGCTGAACACCGCTGCGATCAGGTGGTTCTCGACCGTGCCGGTTCGGGTTGTCTGCGCCCCGTAGCGGCGGGTTTGTAGCACATTATTGAGTACGTAGAGGAAGGTTGCCTCGGTTGGGTCTCGAACCGTAATCACCGCTGGGAAGAAGGTTTGCGGCAGCACGTGGTCTTGCTCGTTGATCAGGCTCTTGGTCTCCCCACTCCTACTCATGATGCCACCCTCGTAAGGCGCATTAAGGGTGAGGCTTTGGTGGCTAATGTCGTAAGGTGTAAGTGAAAAGGCACTGTCGCTGAGAACCTTTGAGCGTTCGCTACCTGAACTACCGATGGCAAAACCATAAGCGATGCAGTCAGGACAAACCTTGCAGAAATACTTGCTGTTGTACTCGCAGTAGTAGGGACGCTCAATGTCGGTGTTCTTCTCTAGGAACTTGAGGTCCTTGCCTGGCTTGGTTTGTGGGGTTGTCACCTCGTAGAGGCGTAGCAGTTCACGGCCATGCAACCTTTCGGCAGTGGTCTGCTTGCGCTTGAACATGACCAAGCGGCTGATCGTTCGCTGGCTGCTCTGCCAACCACCACTTACGTAAGCGACATTCAGTTCGCCATCAGTCTGGAACAACGGGAACGAGTTGGTCTCGCGCACAACAACGAGGTGGGCGTACTTGCCCATCGGCAGTTCGGGGATTGCGGTGTGGAAGTAGTTGGACTTGAGGATGTTGAGCAACATGGTTGGTCTCCTTCTTTGTTACTATCTTCGCTTAGGCAACCGGAAGTTCGGTTTCATCGGTACTGACTTCGGCGGGCGTATCTGCACTTGATATAGCCTTCTTGCTCCACTCGCGCCAGTGCAAGCTGTAGTAGGCCTCGCATCCACTCTTGAGGTTGTTGAGACGACTACGGAGCAGGCCGAGTTCGCCTCGGCAGTATTCTACAAACACCGTATTGTAGAAGAAATCCACGAAATCCCTCAATGCGGGGGTTTGTCCCGCTTCAATCTCGATGCGGCGGAAACGGGCGCGACCTGTCCCTTCACCTCGGCGTAGGCGATCAAGCCAGCGCATCAACTCACCGATCATGATCAGCTTGATGTCAGTTGCATATTCTTCAGCCCTCTGGTTGCTCTGCTGTGGGTTCTTAAGCATCACACTGGCAGCAATGTCCAGCGGCTTGACGATACTGGCCGAACGGAAGTTTGGTTGGTAGAAAGCATTGTAGCCTACCACCAAGCCGGGGATTATTGCCTCCATAGGGTTGTTACCTCCAATTACTTCGTGTAGTCCATTCCAGATGTCGGCGTAAGCCTGCATATATCGGGCGCACCGCTCCGGCCAGTAGCCGGAAGCCAGCGATTTCGCATCTTCTTTGCGAGCCTGCCGCGCCAGGTATGCAAACACGTTGAGCGGATCGCTACGCAAGGCGCGGGCAGTGCGGTTGATCATCTGCCACTTGGGGTCGCGGGGTTCGCCATGGGTGTCGTAGTTGATGAAGTAGGCACGAGTAACGAGGCGCAGCTTGTCCATCACCCGGTCAATGCGGATGCGCCCGCTGGGACTCATGCCTGGCTCCGGTGGCTTTCTGGCTTTGGCGGTCTGTTCATCAGTCAGCCACTCGCGGTCGGCGGGTAGCAGGTAGCTAAGGAAGGGGTGAGGTGCGTCGAGGACAACCGTCTCCTTAAAGTCCTCACCGCTAGCAAAGAGCGGCAGGTAGTTATCGCTGACCACCACCTTGCAGCCGAGGACGAGGGGCAGCATCAGGCCGAGGATCGCCGGGGTTGTCCAACGTTCGCTAGCGGTCGGCTCGTTGCCGAGGGCTTGCAAGCCGAAGAAGGTCAGCCCCTGCACCTCGCCCTCCGCATACTCCATATCATAGTAGCCACGGCGGGGGTTGTCTTCCTCATCGTAGTCGCTGGTATCAAACATCGGCAGGTCGAGGTAATCCTGCGCGGTTAGCTTCGTCTTTGCCAGCCGCTTGTTGGCCTCGTGGACGCTGAAGCCAGCCATCTTGCCAACGATAGTGCCGACCAACGCTGCCGTCTCGGTGGTGAAGAAGTAGCTGGGGTAGAGGTAGATGAACTTGCGCTGCACCTCCTCAAAATCCTTGCCGATCAGCCGCTTCTTGTCACGCTGCAACAACTGGCGCAGCATCATCTCCAGCAGACAGATAGCGCAGATGCCCCCCGCGTTCTTGGCGGCGTTGAGCGGCAGCCGGTTCTTGTAGACGTAGGGTTGGAAGATGGTGGCCGCTTCATTCTGCTCCTGCGCCTGGCCTTCGCTGTCCTTGACCAGATAGCTGGAATTGCAGACGGTGCAGGGTAGGCTGGCCGCCCGTCCCCGCTTGGCAGCAGTGTAGGCTTGCAACTCGGCGGCAAAGTCAGGGGCTGACGCGGTTGGCTGGTCGAAGCCGCCAAAGCTGAGGTGGTCGCTGAGGTAGCGGCGCAGTTGGGGCAGCAAGACCCCTTGCCAACTTGCCACTAGCTGGGTGCTGAACAGCGGACTAGCTTCGTTTACAAAGCGGCGCAGGAAGTAGGTGAGGCTACCTTCGTCCTCCCCTTCAGTGGCAAGGCCAGGGGTACGGCTGAGGAACTGGGCGGCCAACCAGAAGTAGCGGAAGTCAAGACCTCCGCTAGATGGGATTAGCAGGGCGGTCGCCAGTTCCTCCTTGCTGAAGCCGAAAGTCATCTGCATCAACAAGCGCAAAGCGGCACCGGCCTCTTTGTCAGTCTGCTCTACCTTTTCGACGATCAGGCGGTCGAAGTTACGCAGGAAGCGACCGACACTGGCGATCCGCTCGTCTGCCGGGTGGTAGTTGGCGAAGCTGACGCTGCTGGGCAGGCGATCCTTCTCCCGCGCCGGGTTCGTCTGCAACTTCTGCATTGAGGCCAGCGTACTCTCGGTCACGTTCGCCTTCGTCCGCAGACAAACCGGGATCATCGCAGCGACAAACTGCTCTGGCCGCAACAGGTCGTAGAAGTAGCTGGGGAACTTGAGAATGCTCTTGTTGTCGAAGCCGAAGCCGGGTGTGTTTTCATTGATGCGGCTCAGATGTGGGTCGTCGTCAACACAGACCACCTTCAGCTTGTTCTCGACTGCCGCCCACACCGCGGCGGGGCTGCTATCCGGCTGCACCTGGCGGTCGGTCTTGAGGTAAACGGTGCCGTTGGGGAAGTAGAGGTAAGGGAGTAGGCCAGCGGGTTTATCGGTTGCATCCGGGCTAGTCAACTGCACCTTGACCCCGTTGTTGACTAGGTTGGTTAGCAGCCCACGCACATCGCTAAACTGATGATAGACGAGGCTGAACTGCTTGTCGCTGACGGCATCCACCACGCGGGTCAGGGTCTTCGCCCCATCGCCGTGTAGCACATCCGCTGGACTCTTGACAAGGAAGGAGAGGCAGTCGGAGTAGGTGCAGAGGTCACGGGCGCGGGAACGTTCGCGCTCGTCATGCACCAGGTTGGGGAATTGATAGGTACTCAGGTTTACGCCACTGACTAGCTGGGTATTGACGACAAGAAAGAGGATGTCCTCCAAATAGTCGGCGTAACCAGGGAAGAAGGCGGCAGCGTTGACCCGTGCCAACTCCTCAGCCAGCATAGCAAGCGCGGCCTGTACCTGCTGGCGGTTGGCGGTGCCAATCTCATCCATCATACCCTTAATCTTGTTCAGGTCGTGCATGGCGTAACCGAGGATGTAGAGCCTTTGTCCTATCTCGCTGAGGTAAGGGCGGCCACGCTGCTTCTCGGCTTGAGCCAGCAGGCGCATGGTGGGGAAGATGCCGTTGAAGATGTGGGCGACCATGCTCTGATCCTGGTTCTTGCCGAAATAGTGGTGGGTACTACCCTTTGCGGGAGTGAGGGCGTGGGTGGCGATGAACGGCTCGGCCATCGTCTGCACGAACTCGGCCAGCACCTTCTCCTCTGGCAGGACGGCCCGGTTGAGTAGTTGCGCGAGGATCATACGCTCTCCTTCTGATAGTCAAAGTAGGCTCCTACATCGCTGGGGTTCTTGCGCCACCACAATAGCGAGTCGAGCAGCAGGGCTTGCTTGCCGAAAGCGACGCAGTATTCTTCGCGGCCATTGTTGTCGCTGAGGGGATGGATTGGGAACTGGAAGGGGAGATTAAGCACGCGCCGCGCCTGGTCGGGCTTGCCACCAAACTCGCTTGTGATCGTGCAGACGAGCCGCTGCCCCTTGAGCGCAGTGTTCACTTCTTCGCAGTTGTAGGCCCGCAGGCGTTCGATGCGGAAGCCCTTCTGGGCGATGGCGTGGTTTAGCTTGTCGCGGTGTGCGCTGTGTAGGTTGAGGCTGGGCAGGCTGAAGCCAAAGCTGTCGGCTTCGGGCAGGTACTCCAACACCTTGAGGTAAAGCAGTTGATAGCGGTAATCATACTCGTTGTAACCGGGGCGGCGGTTGACCTCAGCCATAAAATCGGCTTCACTGACGATCTCGAAGCGGCTGTTGGCGAGGATGTAGAGCAGGCTGTAGGTCTTGAGTGCGCCGTCGGTAGTGTCCCACACGCCGCAGCCAAGCGAAGTGCCGCGAAAGCTGTTGATCTCGGCCAGCAGTGCCTTGCCTGGCTCATCCTTCAGCAGTTCCTCGTACTCCTTGATCGCTCGCCAAAGTGAACCTTCACCTTTGAGGCCGAAGCTGCGGACGAATTGAGCTACCGTCTCCTGCTTCTGCTCCTCATAGTTGTCGGCAGCAGCCCAGCGGTCGCCGCGCAGGTTGAGGATGAAGGAAGCGGCCTGCTTCAACCCCCAGCGGTTGGCGTAAGCCGCGAACTGCTGGCGATTGGGGTAGACAGTGCTGATCATGCTGTTGAAGGCCGCCCGGTTGGCGGGTGTGTTGAAGCGTCCGTTCTCGGCTGCACCTTGCTGCTCAACCAGGGCGGCAGCGATCCGTTCGCAGACGAAGCGGGGGCAGAGGGCGTAGGCGCGGTAGCTGGTTGGCTCGAAGGTGTAGGAGCTACCATCCTGGGTGTAGCCTTCGTGCCGACCGAGCCGCCCGAAGCGTTGCAGGAAGTCGGCGGCACTGCCTGCCTCGAAAATCAGCAGGTTTATCTGAAAGTCTACACCGACATCCACCGTCGAAGTGCCGATCAGTAGGTGCTTCTTGAACGACTCTACCTTTGTCTCTTTGTCGGTCAGACCCGTATTCTCACCTACAGTTAGATTCTCAGCCTCAAACAGTGGCTTTAGCCTGGCGACAAGGCGGCGAGCGGCGGCCACCGAGTTGACAATGATTGCACCTTTGCTGTTGGGGTACTGCTTGTAGAAGGCAACCAGTTCGTCAACATGGTCATTGACCCATTGCTCGGCCTTGTACTCACCGCTGGTCGCCGCCAGGTTGAGGGTGCAGGGGGCGAGGATGCGCCGGTAGTTTGGTAGCAGTTCGTCGCTGTATTCACCCACAATCTGCTTGAAGTTGAGGCCGCTAGCGGCCAACATCCTAGTCATGAACTGGTCGGGGGTGGCCGAGAGGAAGATAAACTTGCGCCTCATCTCCGCCGAGGCCATGTTGCGCCGCTCAGCCGCGACCGCGTTGATGATGTTCATGATTGAGATTACCTGCGGCGGGCCGAAGATGTGGAACTCGTCGAAGATGTAGTAGTGGAAGAAGGATTGCAGGCGGTGAACTAGTTCGCGACGTTGCAGGTAGCCATAGTTGAAGCTCATTAGCAGGTGGAAAAGGTCGGGGTTGGTCAGTAGCAGATCGGCATCGTCAAGTAGCCGCTTGACTTCCTCGGCGCGGTTGGTTTCGCCGCTCACTGACATGAGGCGGCTGATCTCGCTGCCGCTCATCCGACGGATGTTGAGGCGGCGGCTGAACTCGGCAACCTTCGCGCCGACGCTGCGCTGCTGGTCGCGGATTAGTTCGTTGGTGGGGTAGGTCGCACAGGCACGCTGGCCGGTAGTGAGCGCAGGGAGGAAGGCGGCCAGCGTCTTGCCGTCGCCGGTCATGGCGGTGTTGAAGATGATGTCTATGTTGGGGTCACGATAGGCGACGAGGGTAGCGACCTGATGACGACCGAGGCGCAAGCCCGCTGGTGCGCCGCAGTCTGCACTCTCCTCTGCGCTGGCCTCCGCCGAGTAGACTGCTTTGATCGCAAGGCTGAAGTTGTCTACCACTCTCTACCTCCAAAGTTTACTGACTGAATTGTAGCACAGAGGCGTAGCCGCAATTGCGGCTACGCTGCGTCGGTACAATACATTTTGTGGAGGGCAGCGGCACTGGCCCTCATGCGGGCGACCAGAACGGGTGGCTCAAGGACGATGACCAACTCGCGGTAGGAGGAGAGTAGTCGCTCGGCGGCCAACAGGTCGCCGACTTCGGCGGTGACGGTGGCGGAGCCGTCGGGGTGGGCCTCGACCTGTTGACCGCTAAAGTGGCTGCTGACTCCACCCCGCGCGATTTCAGCGGCGAGGCGGTAGCGCAGGCGGTGGGTCGGAGCAGCGGGGCGGCTTGGCTGGCTGCTGCGCCCTACCAGGGCAGCGGTGCCAGGACGGATGCGATCAAGCCGGAAGCGTAGCTCCTTCTGCTTGCGGATACTCCAACCGTATAGGTAGACATGGCCTTCCTCATAGACCAGTGGCCGCGGCTCAACGAGATGGTTGCGCTCCTTACCGTCGCGGGGGGTGCAGTAAAGGAACTCCAACTGGCGGCTTAGCCTGATGGCTTGCTCGATCTGGCTGAGGTTGTGACCGTCGGCGTTGCGGTAGTCGGTTGTCTCGCGCAGATTGAGGGTGAAGGTCGGCGGACGGTCTAGCTTCTGCCGCTGAGCAGGGGGAAGGAGCGCGGCCAGATGGCTGAGCAGGATGCTGATGTCGTGCGCGTGGATGGTGTGACTATCGCGGAAGCTGGTTTGCAGGGTGGCAAAGGTAACTAGCTGCTCGTCACTGAGGGAGAGACCAAAGGGGGACTGGTGCAAGGCGTAGCCACCAAAATCGGCTTGATGTTCTATTACGTAGTTTAGCTGGCGCAAGGCAGCAATGTCACGTTGGAGGGCGCGGGGCAGTTCACGTGCGTTGCTGAATTGTGTTTTGTCGTACTCAAGCTCAAGCAGGCCATCAGCATTCAGCATGGTGGCAAGCTGGCTGTAGGTCTGGGGGCCACTGTGTAGCAGCACGAGTATCCCCAGACGGCGGCGGAAGGCTCGTTCTGTGTTAGTATCTGTTTTCACACCACACCTCTCATCAAACCTATGGACATGATGCCCTGTGATGATGATAGTACAGATTGGCATAATTGTCAATGGCGCAACAAGATGATCTTGCTGTTGATAACAGGTTTGTGTTTGTTCTTATTACTTTGGTAGGGTTTTGGTAAGGAGGCTAGCAGATGGATGAGCGAAGGGAGGAGCCGGAGTACATCCCTATCTCCCGCTTGAATGCTTACAGTTACTGTCCTAGAAGGTTCTATTACGAAGTGGTTCTAGCAGAGATGATCGTTAACGAACACGTGCTGGCGGGGCAGATGCAGCACGAGCGGGTGGATCAGCCTGGCTATGGCACGCGGGGCGACAAGGTGCAGCTGCGCCGCGTCTACCTGGCTGCTCCGCTGCTGGGGCTGATTGGCTACTGCGACCTGGTCGAGGCAGAGGGGGCGGTGGGCGACGACCTGCGGCTGCTTGCGCTGGCGGGCAAGCTCTACCCGGTCGAGTACAAGAAGGGGAAGCTGGCTAAGTGGCTCAACGACCAGGTGCAGCTTTGCGCCCAGGCGTTGGCCCTGGAGGAGGTGCTGGCGGTGCCAGCGGGGAGCATCGGGCGCGGCTATCTTTACTACTTTGGCTCGGCCAGGCGCGACGAGGTGGCGTTGGGGGTTGGCTTGCGGCAGCAAACCCTGACGTTGCTGGCCGAGGCCAGGCTGGTGGCGACCTTGCCGCAGCCGCCGCCACCGATTGACAGCAAGCGTAAGTGTCGGGATTGTTCGTTGGAGCCGCTCTGCTTGCCCCGTGAGGTGCTGGCGATGCGGGCCGGAAAGGTGAGGCGTGATGGCGATCTTTTATCTGACTGAGCAGCAGGCCTGGGTGGGGCGCGAGGGCGAGTGCCTGGTGGTCCACATCCCGGAGCGCGACGAGGCGGGCAAGCCAACCAAGAAGGAGCGCAAGAAGACGGTGCCGCTGTTCAAGTTGGAGGATGTGGTGGTGCTGGGTGACATTACGATCACTACACCTGCGCTGGCTGCGTTGCTTGAGGCGAAGGTGCGGGTTACGTTCTTTACGCGCTATGGCCGCTATCTGGGCAGCCTCAGCCCAGAGTTGAGCAAGAATAGTAGCTTGCGGCTGGCTCAGCACGCGGCTCACGCTGACCCCAGGCGGCTGGCGGTGGCGCGGGGCTTTGTGGTGGGCAAGCTACGCAATATGCGGACGGTCTTGCTGCGCTATGGTCGTAGTGAGGGCGACCTGCTGCTGGCGGCGGCGGCGGCCAGTATCAAGCGGTGTATTGGGGCGGCGCAGGATGTTGACCTCAGGCTGGTGGCGGAGGAGATTGAGGAGAGCGAGGTGGTGCGCGACCCTGAGCTTGAGCCGGGCGAGTTGGTGGCGGGGCGGATGAACGGGCTGGGGCCGCTGCTGGGCTGTGAGGGGGCGGGCAGCGCGGCTTACTTTGGCGTGTTCGCCAACTTGATTAAGGTGGGCTGGGCGCATGGCTTTACGAAGCGGGCGCGGCGGCCACCGACTGACCCGGTGAACGCGATGCTGTCGTATGGCTATACGATATTGAGCGGGCAGGTGACGAGCGCGGTGGCGGGGGTGGGGCTTGACCCTTACATTGGCTACTTGCACTCGTCGCGCTATGGCAAACCGGCTCTTGCGCTGGATTTGTTGGAGGAGTTCAGGCCGATCATTGTGGACTCGGTGGTGTTGAGCTTGCTGAACAACCGTCAGGTGGGAGCGGCGGACTTTGAGCCAGAACTGAATAGCTGGCGGATGAAGGATGCGACGCGGCGGCTGTTCCTAGAGAAGTTTGAGGAGCGGATGCAGGAGCCGATTAGCCACCCGCACTTTGAGTACAAGGCGACTTATCGGCGGTGTATCGAGTTGCAGGCGCGGCTGCTGGCAAAGTACCTGACGGGTGAGGTGGGCGAGTACTTGCCGTTTGTGGTGCGCTGAGGAGGGGATATGGCAGAGCGGTTGGGGCAGAAGGTGCGGGGAGAGCGGGACAGCACGATGTTTGTGGTGGCTTACGACATCCCCGATGACAAGCGGCGCACGCGGGTGCATAGGTTGCTGAAGGGCTTTGGCAGCTGGACGGAGTATTCTTTGTTCGAGTGTTGGCTGACGAAGAAGGAGATGTTGCAGTTGCGGGAGAAGCTGGACAGGCATCTAAATGGGGAGCGGGATCGGGTGCGGATTTACAGCGTGTGCGCGAACTGTGTGGCGAAGGTGGAGACGGTGGGGCTGGCTGCGCCGGTGGAGGAGACGAGCTATCTGGTGTGAGGTTTGCGAGAGGCGGCGGTGTGGCGGCTTGAGGGGGAGCCTCTCGCGGAAAGGCTGAGTACAAAACGGGGGATGGGGGCTTGACAGATGGGAAAAAGGGTGCTAAGATGATTGTATTGCAGGAGCCTCTCGCAAAAAGGTGCCTTCAGGCAGCAGCGGCCACGCTCAAGGTCGCGCGAGGGGTTGCAGCAACGGTGATCGCGACTGAGCGATTGAAACTATTGCCGCCCAGCACGTGATCGAACGTGCTGGGGCCGAGTTGCAGCAACGGTGATCGCGACTGAGCGATTGAAACGGTGGTGCCGCGAAAGTGGCCGATCTCGACCTTGAAGGTTGCAGCAACGGTGATCGCGACTGAGCGATTGAAACCATGAGCTGTGGGCATTGCGGCTGGGTACGGCTTTGGAGTTGCAGCAACGGTGATCGCGACTGAGCGATTGAAACCCGGTAGCGAACTACAAGAGCGCGAGCGTAGCATCATGGTTGCAGCAACGGTGATCGCGACTGAGCGATTGAAACAGTAAGGAGATACAAGATGTTTAATCAGGTTAGAGTTGCAGCAACGGTGATCGCGACTGAGCGATTGAAACGAGTGAGGCGAGGCCGCACCACCCTTTGGCTGGCAGGGTTGCAGCAACGGTGATCGCGACTGAGCGATTGAAACCTCGGTCACTCCATAGCCAGCCGGGATTTCGGTCGGGGTTGCAGCAACGGTGATCGCGACTGAGCGATTGAAACGGAGAGTAGGTTGAGTTGCTCCCCGACGAACGCCTGCAGTTGCAGCAACGGTGATCGCGACTGAGCGATTGAAACAAGGAGGGATACGTGACAGATGCGATGCCTAACGTAGTTGCAGCAACGGTGATCGCGACTGAGCGATTGAAACTATCCGTGCTTGGTATGGACTGGGCTTGAGGTAGCTCAGAGTTGCAGCAACGGTGATCGCGACTGAGCGATTGAAACCATCTTCCCAACCCGCGGCACGCATACCCACGCCGTTGCAGCAACGGTGATCGCGACTGAGCGATTGAAACAGCAAAACATCGTTAGTAAGTCAGCAACTGCCTACCTCGTTGCAGCAACGGTGATCGCGACTGAGCGATTGAAACTAAGGCCCAATCACGCCCAGCGTGAGCTCAATCGCTAGGTTGCAGCAACGGTGATCGCGACTGAGCGATTGAAACGCTTTGGCGCAAGTCGTCAAAGCAGGACAGGAAGTGGTTGCAGCAACGGTGATCGCGACTGAGCGATTGAAACCTAGATTGTTAAGGTACGTAGCCCCTCCTGCGAGGGGTTGCAGCAACGGTGATCGCGACTGAGCGATTGAAACATCTTGCTGAGATCACCCATGCCCAGCTTCGCATCGGTTGCAGCAACGGTGATCGCGACTGAGCGATTGAAACCTGCTAGCCTATCGCCCTGACCTCTACGACAAGAGTTGCAGCAACGGTGATCGCGACTGAGCGATTGAAACTAGGGCAGGGTAGTCACATCGGCCTGAAAGGTTTCGGTTGCAGCAACGGTGATCGCGACTGAGCGATTGAAACCTGGATAGCGCGGGCAACGTGACGCAGATGGTGGCGTTGCAGCAACGGTGATCGCGACTGAGCGATTGAAACATGTGGTACTGCGACTGCCATTGCTCAGTGGTCATCGTTGCAGCAACGGTGATCGCGACTGAGCGATTGAAACTGTTCGCTTCGTCCTCGGCGGCTATCGGCGCACCTTGTTGTTGCAGCAACGGTGATCGCGACTGAGCGATTGAAACAAGCATCAAGGCCAGATAGTGGAAGGTGCTGATGTGTTGCAGCAACGGTGATCGCGACTGAGCGATTGAAACCCGAACTTCCGCCTGGTGGTGACTATCACGGGCAAGTTGCAGCAACGGTGATCGCGACTGAGCGATTGAAACTGTGGCAAGAACCAGGTAGCGCGCAAGCTAGAGTGCAGTTGCAGCAACGGTGATCGCGACTGAGCGATTGAAACCCTGATGCGGTGCCGCAAGTACCCCCCACGCTGCCGTAACGTTGCAGCAACGGTGATCGCGACTGAGCGATTGAAACTTGGTGCGCTTGCGCTCGCTGCCGTTGCCCTGATAGGGTTGCAGCAACGGTGATCGCGACTGAGCGATTGAAACCAACAATCTCAGTTTTGAATCTGTGCGAGTACAAGAGTTGCAGCAACGGTGATCGCGACTGAGCGATTGAAACCAACGGCGTGTATGGCGATACCATCACCCTCGATGACAGTTGCAGCAACGGTGATCGCGACTGAGCGATTGAAACAAGCGGAGCAACCACAACGGGGGCGTGAAGAACGGCTGTTGCAGCAACGGTGATCGCGACTGAGCGATTGAAACTAGGAGCACTTCCACTATGATGCTTAGTATCTGCTTCGTTGCAGCAACGGTGATCGCGACTGAGCGATTGAAACCCCTGTGAGCTAGAGTAAAGGGGCGGGCGATAAGGCTTGGTTGCAGCAACGGTGATCGCGACTGAGCGATTGAAACCAGGATCAACAAACACCTCCATGCGATCTGCCATGTTGCA
>JBBROH010000095.1:0-15965 GCA_038229595.1 Chloroflexia bacterium
AGCACGGCCTGGCGGGTATCGCGTTCGCTCAAGCGGCTGACGAGGGTAAAGACGACGATCACCGCGACGACCACGACGTTGATCAGCGGCAGGTTGCTCTCGCCCGTCTGCAAGCGTTGGGCTTCGGCGTAGATGAGGGAGAGCGAGAAGTAGAGGGCGGCGACCAGCCCCACCCCAAACGACGGCTGGTAGCCGCTGCGCCCAAACAGGCGGTAGAGGGCAAGGGTAGCGGCGGCGGTAAGGATGATCACCGCGAGGGGGAAGAACGGCCCACCCAACCACGCCGCAGCAGCAAATAGCAGCAACACCAGCAGTTGGGGCAGGGGGGCTGGCATCTAACTGGCTTCGGTGGCTTCGGCAGGGCTGATCTGCTCGGCCATAATCACCGTGCCAAACTTCCGCTGGCGTTGACTGTAGGCAACCAGTGCCTCATAGAAGGCCGCCTCGTCGAAGTCGGGCCAGTAGACCTGGGTGGCCCAGTATTCGCTGTAGGCAGACTGCCAGAGCAGGAAGTTGGAGAGCCGCCATTCGCCAGCGGTGCGGATGATCAGATCAGGGTCGGGCAGGCCGCCGGTGTAGAGGTAGCGGCTGATTAGCTCCTCGGTGATCTCGGCGGGCGGGTAGCCCTCGGCGGTGATGCGCTGCACAGCCTGGGCGATGTCGGCGCGGCCCCCATAGTTGAAGGCAACGCAGAGGTGGAGGCTGTCGTTGTTGCGCGTCAACTCCACCGACTCGGCGATGGAATGGTCGAGGCCGTGTGGCAGGTTGGCGGTGGAGCCGATATGGCGGATACGCACCCCGTTCTCGTTGAGGATCGGGGTTTCGCGGCGGATACCGTCGCCCAAGATACGCATAATGCCGTCCACCTCGGCGGCTGGGCGGCTCCAATTCTCGGTGGAGAAGGCGTAGACGGTCAGGTACTTGATGCCCATTCGCACGCAGAACTGGACCGTGCGGCGGATGTTCTCGGTGCCTGCCTTGTGGCCGGAGACGCGCGGCAGGTTGCGTTGGCGCGCCCAGCGTCCGTTGCCGTCCATGATGATCGCGACGTGCTGCGGCATGGGGCTGAGGGGTTGGAACTGGCTAGCCTGTTCGGTTGTCGCTTGCTGCACCGTGTCCATAGCGGCGTGCGCCTCCCTGCGGTGTCGGTCGTTAGTGGGTCGGCGGCAGGTGATCGGTCAGACCTCCATGATCTCCTGCTCTTTGTTCGTGCCTACGCCGTCTGCTTCCTTGACGAACTTATCCACCAACTGCTGCACTTTGTCCTCGGCCCGCTTCTGCTCGTCCTCAGAGATTTCCTTCTCCTTCACCAAATCCTTGATCATCGTCATTGCGTCGCGGCGGACGTTGCGGAGGGAGATGTGGCACTCCTCTACGTGGCTCTTGACCTGCTTGGCAAGCTCCTTGCGCCGTTCACTAGTAAGGGGCTGCATTATCAGGCGGATCACCTTGCCGTCGTTGGTCGGGTTGACCCCCAGGTTGGCGGTCTGCAAGGCCTTCTCGATAGCGTTCATTGCGGTCTTATCGAAGGGCTGGATCAGCAGCATCCGCCCTTCGGGGACGCTGATCTGCGCCATGTCGCGCAGGTTGGTGGGGGTGCCGTAGTATTCTACCTGGATGCGCTCGATCAGCGAGGTTTGCGCGCGCCCAGTGCGTATCGTTTGCAGGTGGTGGCGGAGGGCATCTATGGCCTTCTTCATCCGCTCGTCTGCATCAGCCATTATGTCTTCAATCATATCGCTAGGTTCCTTTAGCTGGTTGACGGTTGCTGGTGGGTTGCGTGCCTCAAGCCAGAACACGACGGGCGGCTGGCTGCTTACACGGCACGGGCGGCCAACCGTTCGGCTGACCAAACGAGGGTGCCAACGCTCTCGCCGAGGACAGCCCGCTCGATATTGCCTTCGGCTTGCAGGTTGAAGACTAGGATCGGCAGGTTGTTCTCTTTGCAGAGGGCGAGGGCAGCAGTATCCATCACGCGCAAGCCGCGTACTATTGCCTCCTGATAGTCCAGTTCGGCGAAGCGGGTAGCAGCGGGGTTGGTGCGCGGGTCGTCGTCGTACACACCGTCCACCGAGTTCTTCGCCATCAGCAGCGCGTCGGCTCCGACTTCAAGGGCGCGCAAGGCGGCGGCGGTGTCGGTGGTAAAGTAAGGGTTGCCAGTGCCAGCCGCCAGGATCACCACGCGCCCCTTCTCCATGTGACGGATAGCACGGCGGCGGATGTACGGCTCGGCGACAGCACTCATGCTGATCGCGGTCTGCACTCTTGTGTACACCCCGATCCGCTCCATTGCATCTTGCAGAGCGAGCGCGTTGAGGACGGTCGCCAGCATCCCCATGTAGTCGGCAGTAGAGCGATCCATGCCGCTCGCACTGGCAGCGAGACCGCGCCAGATGTTGCCGCCGCCAACCACAATCGCGACCTGCGCGCCGAGGGCGATGATGCGCTGCACTTGCAGGGCGATGCTGGCAACTACAGCGGGGTCTATGCTGTTCTTGCCATTGCCCATCAGAGCCTCGCCAGAGAGTTTGAGCAGGATGCGAGGATAGCGCACACGTGGGTCAAGGTGACGAGCGGTTAGCCCATGCGCTACCTCATCCTCATCCTCCTGGACGAGGAGCGGTAGACTGCCGGGCGTAACCGCGCCAGCGTGGACGCGGCTACGCAATTGGCTGAGGTCTACTGGTTGGCCGTCGGCAGTCATTTACCCTCTCCCAGCCTCCCCAGGGGGAGCGGTGCAACTACTCTGCGCCGATCTCGAAGCGGGCGAAGCGGCGGACGCTGATGTTCTCGCCGAGGCGGGCGGCTGCTTCCTTGATCAGGGCTTCGATGGTCTTCTTGTTGTCCTTGATGAAGGGCTGTTGCATGAGGGAGATTTCTTCGGGGCTGCCCTCAACCGCCACTTCATCCTGCGACAGGTTGATCACCTTGGGGTTCATGCTGGCTACCTGCATAGCGATGTCTTTGGCTAGCTGGGTGAAAAGCTCGTTGCGCGCCACGAAGTCGGTCTCGCAGGTCAGTTCGACCAGCGAACCAATGCGGCTGCCGTTGTGGATGTAGGCGTAGACGATACCCTGGTTCATGGTGCGCCCGCTGGTGAGCATCTTCTCGCCCTTAACCTGCTTGCGCTCCTCAAGGATAGTCATGGCCTTCTTTGCGTCACCGTCGGCTTCTACCAGCGCATCCTTGCACTGCTTTGGGCCTGCGCCGCTCAGCTCGCGCAGTTCCTTGACCATCTGGGCCGTGATTTCCAACGCTCTCTCCTCCTGAATCATCTTGTGGACTGTAGGTTGATTGGGCTGGCGGCTAGATTGTGGGGCAAGCGGGCTGGCTGTGCCATGCCCAACCCCAGCAATCTAGCCCGCCAGCCCTGGTTGCTTAGGCGTTCGCTTCGGCGTACTGCTCGTCGGTTTCGGTTTCCTTGTTGTGGCGGTCGCGCCCAGCGGCGTTGTCGGCCATCTGGCTCTCGCGGCGGGCCTGACCTTCGAGGCAGGCATCGGCTAGCTTGGCGGTGATGATGCGGACGGCGCGGATCGCATCGTCGTTGCCAGGGATGGGGTAGGCGATCTCGTCGGGGTCAGAGTTGGTGTCGGCGATAGCGACGACCGGGATTTCGAGGCGCAGAGCCTCAGCCATCACGATGCGCTCCTTGTGGGTATCCACCACGTAGATCGCGTCGGGCATATCGCGCAGGTTGCGGATACCACCGAGGATCAGGTTGAGGTGGATGATCTCCTCGTCGAGGGCAGTCGCTTCCTTCTTCGGCAGCCGATCAAACTCACCACGAGCCTTGCGGGTTTCGAGGTCGGTCATGTGCTTGAGGCGGGTCTTGATCGTGGTAAAGTTGGTAAGCATCCCGCCCAGCCAACGCTGATTGACGAAGAACATCCCGCAGCGTTCGGCTTCTTCCTTCACTGCGTCCTGGGCCTGCTTCTTGGTGCCGACGAACAGCACCTTGCCGCCCCCGGCTACCAGGTCTACGACGTACTTGTATGCGTCCTGCATCCCCTTGACCGTCTGCTGCAAGTCAATAATGTGGATGCCATTACGCTCGGTAAAGATGTAAGGGCGCATCTTGGGGTTCCACCGCTTCGTCTGGTGGCCGAAGTGGACACCAGCTTCGAGCAGGCTTTTCATCGAAACGTTGGCGTTGATCGGCTGCTGGCCCATCGCTAGCTGCTGCAGTGTAGGGGGGGGCGTGGGGGTCAATTGGCCGGGGATGGGCGTAGGGGTCAGTTGGCCGGGGATGGGCGTAGGGGTCAGTTGGCCGGGGATGGGCGTGGCCGCGCCAGGGGTAATACTAGCAGTCATGGTTTCTCCTATGTGTTAGACTTCCGCTCCGCTTCTACCTGCGCGGGAACCGGGCGTTTGGCGGGCAGATGATCGCGCATCCACGAGCCAAGCCACAGGGGTCACAGCCGTAGCAGTCGGCGGGCGTGTTGATTTGCGCCGCTAAAGGGCGGCACTGAAGGTAATTATAACAAATCCAGGGCGTAGGTGGCAAGTCCAGGCGTTCGTCTCTGGCTGCCGCCTCGATCACGGCAGCGGCTTGCCGACCACGATGATGCGATGGGTAAAGGTGGTATAGGGCCAGCAGGTGATCAGCGTCACCCGCTCATCCACCGTCGGCGCACTAAACTGCGCGTTGCTGGCGTGAACGGCCTCGCTAACCCCCGCCTCCTGCACCTTGTGCGTCTCCGTCACCACGTAGCGGCGTTCGCTGCCATCGCTCATCACAAAGCTGAAGCGGTCGCCCACCTGCGCCTGGTAGAGGTAGCGGAAGACTTCCCCCCGCCAGTTGTTGTGACCAGCATAGACGCTGTTGCCCCCCGCACCGGGGTAGCTAGTGCTGTAGAGGTGGCCCGCCGCGAAGTCGGCCACCTGCCAGATGCCGCCTTCGACGTAGGTCTCCTTGAGCGGCGCATCAATCTGCACGCTAGGGAAGACGACCCGCAGCGGCAGCACTGGGGCCTCCAGCCGCCAGCCCTCACCCGCCGAGCCATACCGCCAGCCGTAGTAGTGCAGGCCAACATTGGTCATCTCTACCTGGAAGCCGGGCGAGTTGCTGGGGGTGTAGCTGAGCATTCGTCGCTCGAACGCCTGCACCAGCACATCGCGCTGCACACCGCTGATAGTCGCCCGCAACCAGTAGGCCTCGCTAACGGGATAGCCCAGCGTCGCCACCCAGTCTACCAGCCCGTCATTCTGCAATTCGCGATTGCCCGGCCCACTGAGGACGGCCCCACGCTGGTTGAGGAAGGCCCAGAATGCCGAGGGGATGTTGTGCTGGGTGGAGGGCAGGTAGGCGGTCAGGCGGGTAGCAGCGGCGTAGCGTTCAGCAAGCGGCGCGTTGGTTGCCACTGTGCCGTTCGCTGCCAGCGTGCTGGTTGCTAGTTGGCCTCGGCGGTCGTTGGCTGCCAGCCCGCGTCCGCCCGGCTGCACCGAAACCACCCCGGCCAGCGTCGCGTAGGAGGGAGCCAGGTTGCCTGCCCCATCGCCCACCACCGCCTGCCCAGCCGCAGTCCGCTGCGCGTAAGTTTCGGGGCCAGTCTGCACCAGCCCGCTGACCAACTCCATCAGCAGCCTGCCGTTCGCCACAAAGTGAGGGCTGTTGCGCGCGGCCTGGGGGTCGTTGATCTCCATCCGCCCCTTGTCGTAGTACTCGACCAGCCGCGCCCCACCACCAAACGGCTCATTCAGCCGCGCAAAAGGGGACGGCCCCCAGTACCAGCTACGCTGCAAGCCCCCAGCCACAAGCTGGTCGGTGCGCCCCCACAGCAGCCCGAACGCCCGATCAGTAGTCACCCCGCCAACCGCACCCGCCCCCACTGGTTGCAGCAGCAAAACCTCCAGCACTACCAACCCCAGCCACCATCGCTTGATCGCCACAAACTCTACCCCATTTCCAATCTGGTTGTCACCGCCACCACTTCCCTAACAGTTGCTACGCTGTCGCCTACGCTCTGGTTCTCTGTCAGCGGCGGGGGCTGGCTAGCTGGCAGTTCGGGCAGCTTGCGGGTGGGCCGCCCCCGTCGCCGTACCGCTACCGCCCGCTCAAGTTCACGCAGCCTCGCCCAGGCCGGGGCGACATCCAGCACCTCTGCCGCGATAGTCAGCCGCAAGCGGGCCAGATAGTGGTCAGCCTCGGCCAGCAGCCCAGCCGCCAATGCCACTCGTGCGCGTTCATAGCAGATACCCGCTGCCCGCCGCCTGCGCTCGGCCTCCAGGCCTTGCCGCACCCGCTCTGCCACCGCTACGTCCAGGCCCAGCGTCGGCCAGTCGTCGGCGTGCAAGCCCACCCCACAGAGCAGATCAGCCGCCACCGCCCACTGTTCATGCCGCAGAGCCTCGCGCAGGCGGGCAGCAGGGAGCGGTGGCCGGGGAGTGCGCGCCCGCAGCAGCGCATCAACCTCCGCCTGCTCTCCCTCGTCCAACAACTGTGTTGGGCCGTAGCAAGCCGCGATCAGCCGCGCCGTCGTCAGCAGCGGCCCGTCAGCCTCCTCGCGCTGCCGCTGCAAGGCTGCTTTGGCCCAGGCCAGCCCAGCCGCCGCCTTCGCGTGAGCAGGATTGCGCTGCAAGACCCGCCGCAGGTAGGCAGCCGACTGTGCGGGGTCGCGTACCAGCCCGGCCAGCCAGACCAACGCCTCCTCATGTTCGGCCTCACGCTCCACCACCTCGCTGAAGTAGTGGCGGGCTAGCCCACGATTGCGGGCGGCTACCGCCTGCCTACCCAGCCGCAGCAGCGTTTCCACGTCTGCGCCGACCAGTCCGCCACCGTCCAGCACCAGCGTCAACAACCTGTTCATCGAGAGTTGCGGCATCAGCTTGTCTCCCCACCCTGATTATAGCACAACTTCCGCCAACTGTTGAGGCTTGCAGCACAGCAAAGGCGGCCACCCGAAGATGACCGCCCACACTGCTACCCCTTTAGGGGAGATGCTACCGTTCGCTTAGCGCGCCCCGACGCTGGCTCCCTCGCGCTCAGTATCGAGGACTTCGCGGCTGCCCTCCTCAAGCTGCGGGTTCGCACCCGGCTGCACGTCGGTGGGCAGGTCGCGGGTGGACTTGATCACCTCGTCCACCAGGCCGAACTCCACCGCCTCCTCTGCGCTCATGTAGTGGTCGCGGTCGAAGTCCTTGCGGATGCGCTCCTCAGGCTGGCCGGTGTGCTTCGCCATGATCTTGACCATGTTATCCTGAATCCGCATCATCTCGCGGGCCTGAATCTGGATATCAGGATTGGAGCCGCCCATCTGGGTGATCAGGGCCGGGTGCTGGTGGATGGTGCTGTTCGTCAGCGCATACCGCTTGCCCTTCGCTCCCGCGCAGAGCAGCACGGTCGCCATGCTGGCCGTCACGCCCAGGCAGAGGGTAGACACATCTGGCTGAATCCACTGCATGGTGTCGTAGATAGCTAGCCCAGAGTAGACGCTACCGCCGGGGCTGTTGATGTAGAGCAGGATATCGCGCTCTGGGTCTTCGTAGGTCAGAAAGAGCAACTGGGCAACGATCAGGTTGGCAACGTGGTCATCAATCGCGGTGCTGATAAACACGATGCGGTCGCGCAGCAGCCGTGAGTAGATGTCGTAGGCACGCTCGCCCCGGTTGGTGCTTTCGATCACCGTAGGGATGAGCAAGTTGTTGATAGACATTCTGTTGTACCTTTCGCATTACCGCGCCGCCAGAAACAGCGGCGGGGAAGGGCTATTGACCAATAAACTATCATATATGTTGTGCGGCTACTACGGTTCGTCCCCCACCAGCCCCCTCCTTGGAGAGGGCTGGGATGAGGGTCTAGAGGTCGTTCGCGATCTTCTCGGCGCGGTCGGTCTGGCCGCTGGTCGGGGCGTTCTCGTCCAGTTGCTCATCGTCGCTAGAGGCAGCAGGAGCCTGGCGGGTCGCGCCGTCGCTCTCGCCACCGGCGGTCTGCTGCGCCTCAGCCAGTTGGTCGGGGGTTTGGGCATCAGCGGTGGCAGTGGTGTCCTGCGTCTCGGCCAGGCCAGTCTCGTCGCTGCCGCTGCTCATGCTGGCGGCGGGCAGTTCGGAGGCGGTGCCAGTAGCGATGGCGATGATGCGATCTTCGATCTTGCGGTTGAGCAAGCGGCTGCGGAGGCGGTCGCGGGTCTCCTCGGTGTCGAACTGCTGGCGCACCATCGAGTGGATCGCATTGTTGAGGAAGTCGTTGCTCTGGACGTTCGGCGCAGTCTCGTCGCTGGCTGCTTCGTCGCTGGCTACTTCGTCGCTGGCGATTGGCATTGCGTCCGCAGTCGAGGGGTCGGGGGTGAAGTCAGCGGGGAGGGTAGCCTCCTCACCTGGCGCAGTAGCTTCGGTGGCTTCGCTCTCGCTCGGCTCCGCGTCCTCCGTACTGGCGGTCACGTCATCGTCCGAAAGGTCGGGACTGGCAAGGGCAGCGGTTTGGGCCTTGCTGTCGGCGATCACCGACTTGGTTGTGCTGTCGATCAGCGTGTCAAGCTCGGCTTCGATCTCCGCGTCGTCAACCTCAATGCCCTCCACCTCAGCCAGCCGCTCAACTAGCATTGCTACGCGGCTCTGGCGTTCAATGTCGGGGCGCATATCATCCTCAAGCTCCTTGCGGGTCTTGCCAGTGTACTGGAGGTACTGGTTGATGTTGATCTTCTGTTCCTTCAGTTGCGCCTCCAGCCGCTTCATCCGCTCGTCAAGCTCCTCGCGCACCATTGAGGCTGGTACCGGGAAGTCGGCACTCTCCATCATCTTTTCGAGGATTTGGTCGAGGTGTGCCTCACGGCCCTGCGTCTCGCGGCGGGCCACAAGCTCGGTGCGGATATTCTCGCGCATCGCAGCTTCATCGGCCAAACCCTGCTTGGCAGCAATCGCACTCAGTTCGGGCCGCGTCCCCTCCTGCAACTCTACCAGCTTGATGTGGAAGGTAACATCGGCTCCACGTAGCTCCTCATTGCCATAATCGTCGGGGAAGGTAGTGACGATATCCTTCTCGTCGCCCGGCTTCATGCCGACTACCCCGGCCAGCAGGTCGGGCAGCACATCGCCGCCTTCCTCCGCCGAGATCAGGTCAAGCACATCATGCTGCACCTGGGCAGAGAGTGGCCCCTGGGCGGTAAAGCCCTGCACATCCACGTGGGCGCGGTCGCCCATGCGGGCAGCCCGCTCCTCGGCGGGGAAGCTCCACTCGGTTGCCTCGCCCACCAATTGCTTGATCACCCGTTCGATCTGGGTGTCGGTGATACTGGTGTCGGGTGCGTCTACCCGAATGTCGCGGTAATCGGCGGGCAGTTGGATGTCGGGCATTACCTCAAGGATCACCCGGATCACGAAGGGATCGAGGCTTTTCATCTCGGCTTCTGGCTCGCCAACAGGCCGCAGGTTCGGCTCGCTGTCCAGGCCCTGCTTGAGGGCAGCGGGCATGATGTCGTGCATTGCCTCGTCCATCATCACCTCGCGGCCCACCACGCGCTCGACCATGTAGCGCGGAGCCTTGCCACGCCGAAAGCCGGGGACGTTGACCTGGTTGACGAGGCGGCGGTAGACCTTGTCCATCGCCTTGTTAAGCTGCTCGGCCTCGACTTCGATATCAAGGGCGATGCGGCTACCCTCCAGCCGCTCAGTGGTAGTCTTCAATCTATGCTTCTCCCGTTCACAATTTAGCGTTAGGGCTATTATAACAAATAAGGGGCGCGTCTGGAAGCGGCGGGGCGTGTGAGGTGTGTTAGCGTGATCAGTCCCGCTGCTTCTTCTTACGCCGTGGCTCGTAGCGACTAATCGCTAGCAGGTAGACCAGCACTGCCACAACAGCGTAGCCTACCGCAAACCCTAAGTTGCCAGCCAACTGCACGCTGAAGCCCGCCGCCTCGCTCAGGCGGATGCGGCCAGCTTTGACTGCCCGCTGCAACTGGTCTTCGTCGGGGCGGTAGAGGATCGACCAGCCGCCAACGGCGGTGTAGGCGGCAACGATCCGTCCCTCGCTGATCCCGGCACCTACCAGCTTCTGGCGATATGCCAACCCACCTCGTGCTTCAGCTTGCTGCAAGGCGGCGCGTTCGTCCACCCGCCAGGCGGCTAGCTTGAACTCAGCACTCACCTGGGGGCTGGCTGCTACGGCCTTGCCGGGCCAGCGTGGGTAGTGGCTGGCGACCGTGTAGGTTTGGCCTCCAACAGGCTGGTAGAAGGTGTAGAGATCACACTCTGGCGTGGCAAGGTTGAAGCTGCTGCTAACCTCGCAGGTAGCCACCTGCAAGCTAGTGTCTATTGGTGAAACCCGCTGGTAGGCTGCCGCCAGCGGCTGGTAGCGATAATCTAGCACAGCGGGCAACAAGCCCCGCCCTGCGACCAGGCCACCAGCGACCACCGCCAGCGCAAGCGGCAGCAGCAAGGCATGGTAGGGGATAGTCAGGGCTGCTGGCCGCGGCGATGAAGTTGCACTCCCCTTGCTGCGCTCCACCAGCCCCTCACCCGCAACTGCGTAGCCGAGGGCAGCGGCGATCTCTGCGGCGGCGGCGCAGTCAAGGCGGACCTGGCGCAGGAGGCTGGGCCAGCCGGTTAGCTGAAGCAGCAAATGGCTACGGTGCCACCGCCAACCGCGCAAGGCAAGGTGGGCGCGCAAGCCGAGTAGCAGCAGCAGGAGGCTGAGGCCGAGCAGGAAGGTGTAGCCGCCCAGCGTCTGCAAGGGGTCAACCGTGCCGTTGAGCAGGTCAAGCAGATAGAGGGCGGCGAACAGCAGGTAGAGGAAGATCGCCAGCCCCCCTAGCAAGCTGACCACCTGCCGCCCGCGCAGCAACTCAAGGTAGGACTTGCGGTAGACAGTTCGCACCTGCGCTGGGCTGACACGCAGCACCTGCGGCCAGATGCCAGCCCGCAGGTAGAGGGTGTCACCCAACAGCCACGCCCGCCCGCCGACACTGTTGGCCTCGTCCAGCCAGAGTAGCAGGCCCGCAAGGGGGAGGCTACCCAGGGCCACTACTGCACGTAGGTCGCGCTCGTGGGTACTGCCCGCCGCCAGCACCCAGAGCAGCACCCCCGCCAGCAGCCCCCAGCCAATAAGTAGCAGCAACCGCCAGCCGAGCAGGGGCAGCACAAGGCTAGCAGGCTGCCAGTCAGGGTGGGGTGGGGCGGGCGGGCGGCGGGTAGATTGCATGGGGTCTCCACTGACCGAGGGCGTAGAGGGGTTTGCTTCTACCGTCGCCGCAGACGGCGGAGGAAGCGTCGCCCCCAGGAGCGGCTGGCGAGCAGTGCGTCACTGATCTCTACGTCGCTCAGGCCACCGTCGGGGGTGGCGTAGCTGGCTAGCAGGGTGAGTATGTCCTGTTCGCTGTAGTCGCTGCGGCTAAAGATGGGGTTGGCTAGTTCGAGGGTTGGCGAACAGCCTGCCAGGTACTCGCTAGCCAGCACCTTGCTCAAGACCCCCTGCTGCGGTTCGCCGTCGCTGACCAACAACTGCTGCTGGCGGGCGAGATTGCCGCCTACCAGTCGGTTGAGCATGGTCATCGAACCGGGGTCGAGTCGCTGGGCCAAACCGAGGTCGGCGGTGGTAGCGGTCGTTGGCGGGGCTGCGGAGGCAAGGCGGGCCACTTCGCGCCGTTGCTCGGTGGTCAAAGCCACGTTTGGCTGCATCGCTGTCTCTGGGGAGCGGGCAACCGTCTCTGGGGCGCGAGCCAATCCCGCCCGCTCCTGCTCGGCTACCCGCACTCTGCTCTCCTTGCCGCCACGCTCTGCCATAATCTTGATTCTCGCCTCTACTTTCGCCTGCGGGTAACTTGCGCCTGCGCTCCTACCCGGTGGCTGCCAGGGTCACTGCTCGCTCAATCCAACTGGCCCCAGCTAAGCAGCCGCCGCAGCCCTGCGCCTAGCCGCGCCCAGAGGCCGGGTGGGGTGGGCGGGAGGGGGAGGTTTTGGCCTAGCCGCTCAAGGTCGCCCAAGAAGCGTTGGCGCACTGCATTGCGCTGCTCGGCGGCCAGTTGCGCGTACCAGCTTGCTGCCGCCGCCCGCGCCAGTTCGCTGCTCGCCAGCCGCTCGTTGGCTGATAGCGTCTCTATTTGGGCGCGCACCACCGTGCCTGCGCTGGCGTGCAGCCGGGCCGTGAGCAGCAACGACTGCATCGCCCGCGTGCCGTTCGCGTCCTCATGCAGCAAGCGCAGGCGCGGTTGGAGGAAGGCTGGCAGGCTGGCGGTGATGTAGCGACCAATCAGGTAGTCCTCCGCCTCCACCGGCTCAAAGTCGTCTACTGGCCCTTGATCGACGGGCCGTTCGCGCTGGGAGCGGGTAATATCCTTGAGGATCGAGAGGTTGGATGGCATAACGCCCCCAGCCCATCAGCGGCGGAACTAGAGGAAACCCACTCGCGGCAACGGCACTCGCTGCTATCATCCAGGGCAGGCAGCCCCTCACCGAAGGGGTAGACGAGGCGGTTGGGCGCGAGAAAGTTGTACTTCAGCACGTTGCCTGGTAGCGGGCGATTGCCCCCTTCGGCGGGGAACAACGCATCAAAGTAGTTGCTACCCACACCAGCAGCCAGCAGATTGGTTGTTACCACGCTGGGGTTGGGTTGCACCAAGCAGCCGTCTGGCACCTCCTCCGGGTTGACAGTCAGCGTTTCGCGCAGGTTGAGCAGGCAGTCCAGGCAGTAGTTGCGTCCCGGCTTGAAGGCGTACATCTGGGCCGAGTGTACCTCCGTTCCCATGTAGACTACTGGCAGCTTGTTGTCCAGCGCATAGTCGTTGATCAAGAGGCTGCTGCTCAGGCTGTCGGTGCAGCGGTAGATCACGTCGCAGCCAAAGCCCTCCTTGCCGTCAAAACGCTGCACCTTCGCCTCAATACGCACGTCGGGGCAGATGCGCTGCACCACCTCGGCCAGCACCTCGGCTTTGGTGCGGCCAATCGGGTTGTCGCTCAGAGTGAACATGATCTGGCGGTTGAGGTTCACTTCCTCAATATCATCGTCATCCATGATCGTGATCTGCTTGACCCCCTTGAGGGCCAGCAGCAAAACTACCCAGTTGCCCAGTGCGCCCGCGCCAATCACCAGGGCATGGCGGTTGGTGTGCGCGGTGGTGGCTGGTAGCTGGTCTGCGCGATTGATGTAGTTGGCAGCCAGCATATTATAGTAGACTGGCACCTTGAGCCGCTGTTCGCCAGGCAAGGGCAGCAAGCTACTGCGCCCCTCGTCCGTGACCAGGGCAGCGGCGATGGCGGCAGTGAAGGGGTCGCTGGGCTGGGCGAAGTAGTCAATCGAGAGGTCGCCCCGCACGATCTGCCCGTCGTGGCCGCGCTTGGCCTCGCTGTGGTAGGCGCGGGAGGAGGCGTTCAGCACCGGAATGCCGTACTCCTGCCCGTAGCGGTAGACGATCAGCTCGCTTACCGGGTCGTTGCTAGTGTCCACGATCAGGTTGGGCTGGCCGAGGATGCAGGTGTGGCGGTTGGCCGAGATGCGCCAGATTTCAGCCTCTGCCTCCACATCGGGGTTGATGCGCTCCACCGCCCCGGCCAGAGCCTCCGCCTTGAACTGGCGGCCTGCATCAGGGTCGAACAGGAACTCGCCGCGCCCGGCCCGGTCGAGGAAGGTGTTATCGATGATACGGATGTGGCCGAAGCCGAGGGCAGCGGCGGCGGCCACCACGAAGTGGGCCAGTGCGTTCGTGCCTAGCACCACCACTTCGCTCTCCAGCAAAGTCTGCTGGTTCCAGTTGTTGATCCGTTCCTGCCGATCATAGCGGGTCATTTCCGCTCAACCTCTCTCTCCATCACTACTTCGCGGCCTGCGACGAAAGCCTTGACCTTCATCTTTAGCGGCGGCGGTGGCATGGTCATCTTGCGCGGCATCAAGCGGCGGGGTGGCTCCTCCAGACCGAACAGGTTGGCAATCGCGTACTGCATCATCTCACCAAAGTTGAGCGGCGCGTACTCTGGCTCTGGGGTGGGGGCGGCTACGCTGGCAGCGGGGCTGGCTACGCCGCCCTCCTCGCGCTCAAGGCGGATGCGCTCCTCCTTGCTCAGTTGGTCGATCATGTACTCTGGGATCGCCCGGTAGCCGCGCTGGGTGGGAACCACCACCTTCTCGCGCAAAGTTTGGTCAATCTGGGCCTTCAGTTCGTCGCTCAGTACAATATCGTTCGCTACCTCAACTACGCGGATCGGTATCTCGTAGGTGCTGCGGTTGATCGTACCGTCGTGGGTGATCGTCGCCACCGAAATCTCGCTGTAGGCAAAGCGGGTGTCGTGGCCGCCCTTCTGACCGCTGAATGACTGGAAGAAGCCATCAAGATCGCGCCCATTAAAGATCAGGCTCTTGCTCCAATAGATCGTCACCGGCGTTTCGTCTACCCACTCACCCACGCTCAAGTTGGGCTGCTTACCGTCGAGGCTGGCGGCCATCTTGAGGCTCACCCGCTTCTTGCTCTTGTCGTCAAAGAGAACAAGTTGATCGCCCTGCATTGCCACTTTCGGCTGGCGGATGGTCAGGCGGTCGTAGCCAGTCAGCTTGTTGTTGCTGCCCAGGCGATCCAGGACGGCGTAGTTGTTGCGGGCATCGGTGCTGCTGGGTAGGGGAGAGAAGCCAGGGTGGAGGTGCGCCCAAGAGTAGGGGACGTACTCCTCTGGTATCTGGGCCATCGCCCCCTCAAGCATCTCGCTCACCGTATCCACCGCCGTGTAGATGCGCGTGTTCTCTGGCTGGTAGGGGATGTAGAAGTTGCGGGTGACGGGCTGGGGGTCGTTGCGCCCCTTCAGTTGGATGGTATAGATTTCGCGGCTGTATTCACCCCGTGCAAGGCCATGCTCCTCCAACACGCGGAAGTAGGAGCCAATGATGTGGTAGAACAGGCGCACGGCACCGGGGGAGATGAGCATCTGCTCAACCTCGCTGGCTGCACTGGTCAGGGTGGTGCTGCTCGAATCCGGGGCTGTGTTTTCCAGCAACTTACTCAGCTTCATGCAAGGCTCCTCCGGGCTGGTGGGACTGGCTCTGTCTTTCTCTACGCAGTGGCGAGCCGAAAGTTGCAGCAGGTGTGCGCCAGTATTATGGCTATTGTACCTGCAAGCGTGCTGGCTGTCAATCTAGCGTGCGCCCAGCAAGCGGTTGAGCCAGTCGCCCAGGCCGCTACCAAGCTGGCTGAGGAAGCGGTTGAAGCTATCAAAGCGCAGGAAGTCCCAGACCTGCTCTCGAAAGAGGAGGGCAATGATCGCGGCTAGACAGAACGACGCGCCAATCGGCACGAAGTCGTTCATCCGCTTGCGGCGCAACAGCAGCAGTAGCAAAGTAGAGAGGCCCGCCAGCAGTACGCCAAGCAGGAGAGTGCTGATCACATTGGGGTAGCCGAGCATCAGGCCGAGCATTATCGCCAGTTGCACATCACCGAAGGCCAGTGCGTCGCCACCGTAGGCCGCCTGCCCCAGCAGGTGCAACAGGTAGATCAGCCCGCCCCCGATCAGCGCGCCACCCAGCGGCCCGCCGAAGCCCACGCCGGGGATCAGCAGCGCACCCAGCAGGGCAAGCACAGCCCCCGCTGCCAACACCACCAGGTAGATGTCGTGGAACCGCCAGTCCAACACCAGCGTAACCAGCAACACGAGGGCGTACAGGGCGTACAGCACTCCCGCCCAGCCCCAGCCATAATCCAGGTAAGCAAACAGCACTAGCAGCCCGCTAGCCAACAAAACCGCCGCCTGCGCGATCAACTGGCGCGCTCTAGCCGTTGCTGCGTCTCGCCCCACCGCGCTGCCAGTCCCTGCCTCCGCGCTCCCATCCTGGGGAAGGGCAGGGTTGAGGTCTTCCGCTACCGCTTCGCTAACAAGGGCCAGGCGAGCGATCACCCAGTTGGCCGCAAAGCCGAGCAGCACACCGACAGCGAAAGCAAGCGTTGGGGCCATCAGTGTGCCTCGCGCAGGGCCGCAAACATGACCGCCACCGGCGCACTCTGCCCCGTCCACAACTCGAATGAGCGCGCCCCCTGGTAGACGAGCATCGGCAGGCCGTC
>JBBROH010000096.1:0-15853 GCA_038229595.1 Chloroflexia bacterium
ACGTAGCCGTTGATCATCTCGTTGACCAGTAGGCCGCTACTGACATAATACTTGCCGTAAGTGGCGTTGGGGTCGTTGATCTCCATCCGCCCCTTATCAAAGTAAACAACCTCACGCTTACCACCCAGCCCCTGCGTGTACGGCTCCCTGGTGGCCCAGAGGACGTTCGGCCCCCACAACCAGGAGCGTTGCACAACCCCCTCGTAGATCGGCTGGTCGCTGACCGCCCACTTCAGGTAGTAGGCGGGGTTGAGGCCGAAGGGGGGATTGCCGAGGCTGGCAGGCGGGCGATTGTTGCCCAGCCCAATGCCGAAGTTCGGCTGGTTGACGGGCGGGGCCGGGGTAGGTGGCGGCGGGCCGGGCCGCTCCCGCGTCGGCTTGATCGAAGGCGGCGGCTGGGCCGGGTCAACCACCAGGCCGAGCGGCTGCCAGGCTGCTATGCTGCCTTTACCGACTACGCTGCTCTGGCGGCTCGCCAGGTCGAGGGCGATCACCTGCTGCTGGGGGCCGCCACCGATCAGCACTGCGGTGCCGTGTGGCTCCACGTCCAGCAGATCGTAGCCACCAGGGAGCAGGGCGTGGGCGTAGCTGTCCTTGCCGCGCTCGGCCTCTACCTTCTGCACGTACCAGATCGTACTACCTTCGGGCGTGTAGTCGCTGAAGACCAGCCGCTCACCATCCTCTGCCCACTTCGCCACGATGCCTACACACTGGCTGGCACTGGTGCGCCGCTCGGCCCGCAGGATCAGGCGATCCGCCTTAGTGAACACGTTATAGAGGTGCAGTTGAGCGTAGTAGATGTTGCTACGGTCATCAGGGCCGTCAGCAGTGTCGGCCCAGACCAGGTAGCTACCATCGGGCGACCAGGCCATGATATCGCCGGGGCTGATGTTGCCAGTCTTGCGCCCGTCACTCAGGCGATAGAAGCTGTTGCCGAAGGCCAGCGTCTCCCCATCGGGCGACCAGACCCCCCGCTTTACCCCTACTGGGATCGGCTTGTCGAACAGCTTGGCGGTGTGCAGGTCGCTCAGGTAAAGGATGGCAGGCACGCCGCCTGCATTGCGGTAAACGCAGCTATCCTCCTGTGCGCTGATGTACTGCGGCGCGAGGTAGAACAGCGCGTCCAACCGTTGGCTGGGCGAGAAGGAGGGAAGGAAGCCCGCCGCTACCTGCCGTAGCCCCCCACCGTCGGGGTTGACGGTGTAGATATAGCTGTCGCCAGAGCCACGCAGGTTGCCCCCGTTGTCGAAGGCTAGCAGGTCACTGCGCTTAGACCAACTGAAGTGGTGCGCCCCGCTCACCCCAGCGACGCGGGCGAGCTTGCCAGTTGTGCTGTCGTAGATCGAAAGCGGCTGGTTGGTAGTCGCCAGCGCAGCCGCCAGATAGCGACCGCTAGGCGACCAGGCCAGTTCGGTGTACGCCGCGCTTTCGTCCAAGAGGGCGGCCACCGCCGCGCTGTTGCCCGCCGCCACGATCCGCACGTTGCCATCATCACCCACGTAGGCGACGTTGCCGCCAGCAGCAGCCGCCCGACCGCCCAGCAGCCCCAGGCCAGTCAACATCACTACCAGCAGCAACAGGCTGCGCCACAAACTTCTTTTCGCCCTCATCTCAAGCTCCTTGCTAGCGGTCAGCGTCAGCCCCGCCTGCCGAACCACAATCAGCCCCCATCGCTCTGCCAGGTGCCAGACTTGCCGCCACTCTTGTGCAGCAGGCGAATACACTCAATCCGCAACCCGCGCTCGACCGCCTTCACCATGTCGTAGATGGTCAGGGCGGTTACGCTCACTGCGGTCAAAGCTTCCATCTCCACGCCAGTCTGGGCGGTCGTTTTAACGGTCGCCTCTATAGTTATAACGGCTGGCAACACGCCAGGTTCCGCCAACTCGAACTCGATCTTCACGCTGCTGAGGGCAAGCTGGTGGCAGAGTGGGATCAGGTCACTGGTGCGCTTGGCGGCCATAATACCTGCGATGCGGGCTACGCCCAGCACGTCGCCCTTCTTGCTCGTGCCGCTGCGGATTAGCTCCAGGGTGGCAGGCTGCATCCGCACAGTGCCGCCCGCCACTGCCACCCGCTCGCTGGTTGCCTTTGCCCCCACATCCACCATCTGCGCCTGCCCAGCCGCATCGAAGTGGGTTAGTTCATCGTTCTCTGCCAAACTCTTGCTCCTCAGCTTCATCGTTCTAGGCCTGCTTGCCCATCCACATTATACTACGAACCTGCAAGCTCTGGCTCTGCCAACTTGCCCAGTTGGGGCAAAGTCGCTAGCAGGATCAGCAGATAGGGCGAACCGAAGTGCTGGCTGAAGCGTACTACTGTTGGTCGCCAGCGGTTGGCGGTGGTGGGGCTGGGTGGTACAAGTCTTGACAATGCTTTGTGCCGTATCGTATACTGCCAAGAATTGCCGGGGAGTTGTCCAGCCACATCGTTCCGTTGGCGGCCCACCAGCAATCCAGTTTCGACCAGCGGATTTCTGCAAATCAGCGAAACTTCAGCCCCACTCGTTCGTTAAGGTACTGTACCCTCTCAACGACGAGAGCGGCGCACTTGTTCGCCAGCCCAGTGCTGGCCCACGAACTGACCGGCAGGCGACTGGCTTGCTGGCAGCACGCTAGATCAGGGACAGGTTGTGTTGTTGGATGCAATGCGGCGCGAACTCGCCGGTCAGGTCTGTAGTCTCCCCCGAACCGGGTGCCGTGCGCCCGCCGTCCTCGCCCCATCCTGCCCTGATCCAGACCATCCCTTGCTGTAGGTAAACCACCTACTGCGCATTTTGGTGCGGCTAAAGAAGATAGCCGCTAGTTTCAAGGAGAGAGAATGTTTCAAAGCATGACTGGTTCTCCGCTGGCCCGGCGCGGCACTGCCTTGTTTGCCGCCCTGCTGATCGCCTGCCTGGTTGTGGCCTGCGACAACAGCGCGACTGACACCGCCAGCCAACCCGCCCAGCCCGCCGTTGCCCAGAGCAGCGCACCAAGCAAGAGCGACGCACCCGCCCAGATCAAGGCCAACCGCGCCAATCGCACTTCCCCACTCGCCCCCGTGCCAGCCGTCGGCCCAGCCCCGGCCCTGCCCGCCAAGCCCAGCGATGCGAAGGTGAGCGACTACCTCTTTACCGTGGCTGCTACCTTCGCCAGCTTTACCACTGTTGACCAGAACTCTGCCCCCGACGCACTCGGCCTGGCTCGCTGGGCTGTCGCTGATGGTGCCTTGCAACAGCAGGGTGATGTGGATGGACAGAGCGGTATCTACGACACCTTCGCCCTCACTGGCGACGGCAGCGCAACCAGCTACACCGCCCAGGCTATCGCTTACAGCACGGGAGTGCCGCTTGGCCTCGTCGCTCGCTACAACAAGGATGGCTACTACCTGCTACGCGTCAACCCAACCAACGGCAAGTCTCTCGGCTGGACTATCGAACGCTACGACGTGGCTAGCAAGAGCTACACTGTGCTGGCGAACGGCCCAGAGGGCAGCGGCTATCAACGCTTCAACTGGCTCACCGTCAGCTTCAGCGTACAGGGCAGCCAGCTTACGGCCAGCCTCGACGGGCGCACCCTCGGCACGGTCAGCGACAGCAGCTATGCGGCAGGCCAGACCGGTCTCTACGCCGAAGCCTCTAATGGCGCACGCTTTGCCAGCTTCCGCATCGCCCAGCAGTAGCCTAACGCTAGAAGGAGAAGAAATCTAGATGCAATTCCAGAGGAACAACCTCCCCCGCACCCTCCTGCTGGCCCTCAGCCTGATCGTGCTGCTCGGTGGTTTCCAGGGCGACTACGCCAGCGCGCAAACCAGCAGCAAGGCCGCGCCGCAAGCCCAACTACCCCAGGATTACTCCTGGTCAAGCTCTATCGATATTTCGCAGGCGCAGTCGGCACTCTACCCCCGCCTGGGCATGAATGCGAACGACACCATCGTGTTCTACGGCCTGGGCAACACCAGTGTGGAGAACGGCTACACTGCCTCCAGCGACGACTATGGTCGCACCTGGGGCGGGCGCGGCTTCCGCACTACCCCCGGTGGCAGCACTAAGGGTTCGAGCGGCCTCGGCGCGGACGTGGATGCTCAAGGCAACGACTACCTGGCCTGGGAAGATTACGCTTATGATCCACGCAGCCTGGCCTTCCGCAAGTACAACGCAGCTACCGGCAGCTTCGAGCCTATCAAGCGGCTGAACAGCAGCAACACCAATGGCGTTGACCTTGCGGTTGCCCCAGATGGTACGATCCACATCTCCTACGTCGCTGTCATCGCCAGCGGCAGCCGTGCTGTGGTGCGCTACATCAAGTCTACCGACGGTGGCAATACCTTTAGCACCGCAGTTGACCTTAGCGATGGGCGCAGCTTCGTCAAGATCACCAGTATCGCAGTTGACACTGCTGGTCGCCCACACGTCGCCTGGGATGGGCAGCGTGGCAACACCTACGGCATCTACAGCAACGACTTCGCTAATGGCAACTGGACTGGCCCGCTCCTGCACGAGGCTAGTGCCTCCTACTGGCCGCGTCTCGCTCAGGACAACAACGGCGGCGTGGGCCTGGTTTGGCAGACCAACTTTGGCGGCCAGGCCGACATCTTCCTGCTCCGCTGGAATGGGACCAACCAACAGTGGGATCCAACCCCCACCAACGCCTCCGACACGCCCGACTCCTCCTTCTACCCCTCTATCGCCTTCAACACCCAGGGCAGTGCTTACATAGCCTGGAGCGAGAACAACGGCGGTGGTACAGAGGCTCTTTTCTTCAGCTATGAGTTTAGCCCCCGCTCCAATAACTTTAGCAACATCCAGCGGGTGGAGGACGAACGCACCACCAATAGCGACATCGCCAGCTACAACAACCAGTTCACCCTGGCCTACGCTACCACCCACTACACCCCTAGCTGGAAGGTCTACGGTCGCTTCCTCTCTGCGGGCAACGTGCCGACCAACACCCCCGCAGCACCAACCGGCACGCCCACCATCACCAGCACCCCAACCACAGTGCCAACCAACACCCCCGCCCCGACTGCTACCCCCTGCGCCGACGGTTCTATCTTCCGCGACGTGTGCGCTAACAGCCACTGGGCCTACGCCTACATCCAGGGTTTGGCTCTGCGCGGGATAGTCAGTGGGCAGAACGGCTACTACTATCCTGATAGCCTGGTCAAGCGCGGCGAGTTCGCCAAGTTTGTGGTCAGGGCGCAGGGCTGGCCGCTGATCACCCCGACCACGCCTAGCTTCAACGACGTGCCAGCCAGCAACACCTTCTACCAGTACATCGAGACTGCGGTGCAGCGTGGCGCAATCAATGGCTACTCAACCACCGCCCAGTGCGTCGGCACCACTGCCCCCTGCTACCTGCCTAACTCTGCTATTCGCCGCAACGAGACGGCAGTGATCATTGTGCGCGCCAACCAGTACGCCTTTATCACCCCGCCCGCACCTACCGCCACCTTCGCCGATGTGCCACGCAATGCCTTCGCCTGGGCCGAGATCGAGACCCTCGCTGCGAAGGGCATAATGAACGGCATCAACCCAACCACCTTCAACCCCAGTGGTCACACCAAGCGCGGCGAAATGGCGAAGGTCATCTATCTCACCTTCCCGCAAGTCAGCAGCTTCAGCCCACCACAGGCTCCGGCTGGCGGCAACCAGGCCGTGACCGCCATCGGCAAGCTGTTTGGCGAGAGCCAGATCAGCAGCACCCTGACCGTCAACAACACCCCAGTGGATGTGATTAGCTGGAGCGACCAGGCGATCACCTTCCGCCTGCCTGCCAACACCCCGATCAGCCCCACCCTCGCCCAGGTCGTGCTGATCGTCAAGGGCAAGGCCGCCTTCTTCAGCAGCAGTGCCACCCTCACCGTTCTCGCTGGCCCCTCCGTAACCGCTACTAGCGCAGTTAGCAGCACCGCCACCCTGACCGCAGTCAGCAGCACCGCCACCCTGACCGCAGTCAGCAGCACTGCTACCGCAACTACGATCAGCACCGCCACCCTCACCCTGCCCGCCAGCGGCACAGCCACCGCCGTTCCCACCCTCAGTCCAACCGCACTGGTCAAGCAGTAGAGCAGCAAAGTGGGGGCGCACTGACAATGCGCCCCTGCTCATCGTTGGCCGACCAATCACCGACGCAGACTCGCGCCGAAGGGGGAAGTAGCAATGCTGGGAGAGATTGAGAGCCGCGCCGCCGAAGCAGGCAAGGGTGGCCCGCGCTGGCTGCCGCGCAACCTGCGTGAAGCCTTCAAGTACCGCGACCTGCTACGTAACCTGGTCGTACGCGACCTCAAGCTACGCTATCGCGGCTCGGCCCTCGGCTTCATCTGGTCGCTGCTCAACCCCCTCCTGCTGATGCTGATCTTCTGGTTCGTCTTCAGCACCCTGCTAGGCAGCACCACCCCCCACTTCCCCTTGTTCCTCTTTGCCGCCCTGCTACCCTGGACCTGGTGTGCCAGTACAGTCGGGGCAGCCACCGGCAGCATCATCGGCAACGGCAACCTGATCAACAAGGTCTACTTCCCCCGCGAACTCTTGCCAATCTCAATAGTGATCTCTAATGGGGTCAACTTCCTGCTGGCCTTGCCCGTAGTGTTTGGCTTCGTCATCTACTACCTGATCGTGAACCCGGCAGACTACGGCCTCAACTCGCTGCTAGCCAACCGCCAAAGCGTTGTGCTTACCAACTCTGCAGACGTGTACTACAACAACGTGCAACCAGTGTGGCGAATAGTAAAAGATAGTGTCACTCTGCTCAACCCCTTCAATGCCAACCTGCTCTGGCTGATAGTACTGGTCATCACCCAGGCCATCTTCCTCGCAGGGCTGGGCTTGTTCCTCGCTGCCCTCAACGTGCGCTTCCGCGATACGGCAGTGATCGTAGAGGTGGTGCTGCAAGCCTGGTTCTTCCTCACCCCCGTCTTCTACGATTTGCGTAACATCTTTAACGAGGCTGCCCAGTACGTCTACTGGGCCAACCCAATGGCTTCGATCATCTCCAACTATCGCCTGATCCTTTACAATGGTGTGCCGCCGGACGCTAGCTTCATGCTCCGCACCCTGGTCACTTCGATCATCGTCTTTGTGATCGGCTACCTGTTCTTTGCCCGCCAGAGTCGTACCTTCAGCGAGGAGATTTAGCCGCCGATTGGAGGACAACAAGAAAGGGTGCAGCTACGCATGGCTGCACCCTTTTCGTTACCCTCTAGCGGCTCTGGCTAGGCTGCCTGGGTCATCTGCCCAACAGTGCTAATTATTTCGTCAAGGTCGAAGGGCTTGCTGATCACCCCAGCGAAACCTTGTTCAGCCCAGTTCTTGAAGCTGTGGGGGTGATGCGCGCTGAAGATGAGGATGGGGCTGGTGGTGCGCTGGCGTATCTGGGCCAGCCAGCCTTCGTTGAGCTGCGGGCGCGAATTGAGGGTGTCCGAGAGGATCAGGTCGAAGTTGCTGCGCGCAAGCTCTGCCGCTGCTTCTTCGGCGTTCTGGGCTGCCGTCACAGCATAGCCCTCCTCAGCCAGCACGTCGCTGACCAATTCCAGTACGCTGGGATCGTCGTCGATCACCAGGATGCTCACCTTATTTACTGACTGCATCTCAGCACCCCCTAGAGCGGATCAAGTAGAGTAGATACGGTTATGGCTTGAGCAGATCAGCTACCACCGCAAGCAGATGGTCGAGGTCGAAGGGCTTGGTCAGCACCCCAGCGTAGCCACGCTCCTGCCAGTGGTTGAAGCGGCTGGCATCATATGCGCTAAAGATCAGGATAGGAATGGTGGTACTTTGCCGCAACTGCTCAAGCCAGAGCCAGCTATTGCCCATATCAGCACTGATTGTGTCGGAGAGGATCAGGTCGTAGCTAGCCCGGTCGAGCAAGGCATGAGCAGTGGGTATCGAACCAGCGGTCTCCACTGCATAACCCTCCTCGCTTAGTACTTCGGAGACGAGTTCGCGCAGAGCTTCGTCATCGTCAATCAGCAAAATGCGACGAGCGTCTGTTTCGTGTACCATCTCCCCCCCTTACTGGCAGGTTAGTAGTGGCCGCAGCTTTACTGCACGAACCATCATCAAACCCTCCACACAGCCAATTATAGCACAAGGTCTTCCACCTAGCAACCATATCAATCACCCAAACAGCTTGTTTATACGAGACTCCGAAATAGAAGTCTCTGCGCATCGCTAATAGGGAAGGCTCTGCAAGAGAGCAGCCATCAGGCGGTCGGTGTGTTCAGGCTTGCCAACGCTGATCCGCAGGTAGTCTGGCAGGTAGCCGAAGTGGCGAACAAAGATGCCACGCCGCTCCAGGTTGCGCTTGATCTGACTTGCATCGCCCAGTAGTACCTTGCAGAGGATGAAGTTAGCCTGCGAGGGATAGGGCTGGATGAAGTTGAGCTTGCGAAGCTGGCGGTAGAGCCGCCCGCGCTCGTGGCGTAGCAGCCGCACTGTCTGCTGCACCGTGCCGAGGTCAGCAAGCGTGGCGCGCACAGCCACCGTAGCAGCCACATTGATGTTGTAGGGCGGCTTGATCTTGATCACGTGCTGCCCAATCTCGCGGGGGAAGATGCCATAGCCAACCCGCAGCCCCGCCAGACCTGCCCACTTGCTGAAGGTACGCAGCACGATCAGGTTGTTGAACTCACGCACCAGAGGGGCGGCGGTGCCGTCGGCAAACTCATAGTAGGCTTCGTCTACGACAACGACCAGGCCAGTACGCAGCAGGCGCACCACATCGGCGTTGCTGACCATGTTGCCAGTAGGATTGTTGGGTGAGGCGAGAAAGATTAGCTTGCTGCGCGGGGTGATCGCCCGCTCTATTGCCTCCACGTCAAGCTCGAACCCAGCCTTGCGCGGTACAGTGATGGCGCGGGCCATGCAAACCTCGGCGTTGAAGCGGTACATCCCAAAAGTGGGCGGGCTGCTGATCACCTCGTCGCCTGGTTGCAGGAAGACGCGCATGATCAGGTCGATCAGTTCGTCCGAACCATTGCCCGCGATGATGCGGTCGCGGTGGTAGCCACTATAATGGGCTAGCAGGCTCCGCAGTTCGCGCTGCATGGGGTCAGGGTAGATGTGGTAGCCGTCATACCGGGCGAGAGCTTGGGCCACGCGGGGGCTAGGGCCGTAGGGGTTCTCGTTTGCGTCCAGCTTGATCACCGCCTCTGGGCCGATACCAAAGCGGGCGGCCAACACCTCGACCGGCTCAATCGGCGTATATTCGTCCATCCCCTCAATGTCAGGGCGGATTAGCTCCTCCACCGTGGGGGTTAGCTCCAACTCCATCTTCACCGTTATATCTCCCTGTCGCAGTGTTCACCACGCCCTAATTATAGCACAGGGCAGCAGATTCAGCCAATAAACTGGACTAGCCGATGGCTGCTCCCCTGACCCTGAACTCCGCTGCTGTAGGGCCTTTCCATAAAACTGGGGGGATGGTAGAACAGGAGCATGAATAACCTTGAATTGCCACTAACCAGCTCATGCGCTGCATCTAGCCAGCAGCCTGGGCCATTAAGAAGCTAGTAGCGGCGTTGGCGGTGGTGATAAAGGTGCTGGCGGGGGCAGCCACAAGGTAACGGCTGCCCCCAACCTGCTGTTTGTTCACTTGCCCCGCGCAAACAGGCGGCTAAGGAAGCCCTGCTTCTCTGCGCGCCAACTATCAGCGACTGGCGGCTCGGCTAGCTTGCTCCCTGCTGCATAGTAGACGTAGATCGGCACGCTGCCGAGGTCGTACTGCTCCCTGCGTTGCTCCGCCTGCTGATCGGCCAGGCCACCGCTGAACTGGTAGAAGCGTTCGGTAAGCAAGATGTACTCTTTGCTTGGCACGCTATTCTTGAGCAGGCGGTGGAGCAGGATTACTTCCTCGCCTGCCAGTTCCTCAAACTGGTGTATCTTCTTGAAGACGACTTCGCCAAAGTGCAGGAACGATTTGAGGCGCAGCGCAGCAATGTGGACATGAGCATCGCAGGTACATTCGTTGGCGGCAATCAGTTCGCGCTGTTTGCTGGCGAAAGCAGCAGTGAAGGCGACTACCTGGCCCAACACATCTTTGGCGACCGCTGGCTGATCCTCGCCGAAGGCATAGAGGAAGACTGCATCGCCCTCAAACTTGCTAATCGTCAGTGGGTACTCGGCGGAGGCGACTACCGCCTCCAGGAGGTCGGTAATAATCTGCTCGGCGTGCAGCAGGCTCATAGCGCGCATGGTGATGAAGCGGGTGTAGCCACTAATGTCGGTCAGCACAAGGGCTGCCTGCTTGAGTTCTGCCATCTAAGTTTCTGCTCCCTGCCACCCCTGCCAGTTTGTTTACAGCGGCGGTCGCTAGCATTATACAGTATCAGCCAGAATCGTTGCTGCCCGCCATGCCACGGCCCTACCCGGCCCCGCTCGTACTTGCCCCTGACCGACGGCTGGTGTACAATACGCCCATGAAAATCTGTATGGTAACATCCTCTTACCCCAAATACCCTGGCGACGTTACCGCGCCGTTCATCGAGGGGATCGCCAGCAGCGTGGCGGCCCTGGGCAGGGGGAATGAGGTTCATGTGCTGGCCCCCTACCACCCCAAAGTGCGGCGCAAACGCTTCGAGAACGGGGTACATCTCCACTTCTTCAGGTATATGCCAATCCGTAGTCTCAACATCTGGGGCTACGCCGAGTCTATGGAGGCGGATGTGCGGGTCAAGCGGGCGATTTACCCGCTTACGCCCTTCGTCTTCGCCAGCAGCTTTGCCGCCCTCCTGCGCCTGACCGCCCGTCACCAGTTCGACATTCTGCACGCACACTGGGTAGTACCAAATGGGCCGGTCGGCACTCTGGTTGCCAACATCCGCAAGCTGCCCCTGGTAATCAGCCTGCATGGGTCGGATGTGTTCGTGGCCGAGCATAATCCCATCCTCAAGCCGGTCGCCCGCCGCTGCTTTGCCCGCGCCGATGCCGTCTCTGCTTCGAGCGACGACCTGATGCAGCGCGCAATCCGCATTGGCGCGCCCCGCAAGCGCAGCGAGGTAATCCCCTACGGCGTTGACCCCGACCGCTTCACCCCCGCCGCCGCCGCTGACCCTGGGGCGGCCTTGCGCCAACAGTTGGGGCTGGCCGCCGACGAGCAAATCATCCTGGCGGTTGGTCGCCTGGTCTACAAGAAGGGGTTCGAGTACCTGATCCGTGCCATGCCCGCCGTGCTGAGCGAACATCCCCGCGCCCGCTTGTTGATTGTCGGCGGGGGCGACCTGCGCGAGAAGCTGGGCGCACTGATTGCCCAGCTTGGTGTCAGCCAGAGCGTGCAACTGGGCGGGGCGGTCGAGCGCGATCAGCTACCGCTCTACTTTAGTGGCTGCGACCTGTTCGTGCTACCGAGCGTGCGCGACCAGGCAGGCAACATTGACGGCCTGCCGAACGTGCTGCTAGAGGCGATGGCGAGCGGCAAACCAGCCGTCGCCAGCAACGTGGCGGGCGTGCCACTAGCAGTGCGCGATGGCGAGAACGGCGCACTGGTGCCAGAGAAAGACCCGTCAGCCCTGGCAGCGGCAATCAACCGCCTGCTGGCCGACCCTGGGCTGATGCGCGAGATGGGGCAGGCTAGCCGCCGTCGGGTCGAAGCTGACCTCAACTGGCGCAGCGTTGCCACCCGCTTCATGGCCCTCTACGCCGACGCGTTGACGAACTACAAGCTGCGCCGCTTACCCTCGCAGCTTGTAGACCGTAGATTGTAGATTGCAGATTGAAGAAGAATCTTCTTGCTGTGCTTGCCTTCGCCGCTGCGGTGCGGCTACTCTACTTCGTCTTTGTGCTGCCCGCAGCCTGGCGGGGCTTTGTGGTGGACGAGCGCGAGTACTTCGGCGGAGCAGTAGTGCTGTCCGGCGGACGCGGCCTCAGCTTCTGGGATAGCTTCCTTTGGACGCGCGCGCCTGGCTACCCCTTGTTGCTCGGCAATCTCTTTCGGCTCTTTGGTCACGACGACCTCTGGCCGCCGCGCCTGCTACAGCTTGGCCTCAGCCTGGCGGGGATTGCCACCCTCTACTATATTGCAGAGCGCAGCCTCGGCCCGCGAGTGGCGGTGGTCAGCGGCCTGCTGGCAGCGGTTTACCTGCCCCTGGTCATCCTACCCTGGTTCCTGCTAGGCGAAACCCTGTTCATCCTCCTCTTTGCCCTGGCCCTGCTGCTGCTCACCAACCGCCCAACCGCGCCCTACGGCTGGCTGGCTGGGGCGGGCGTGCTAATCGGGCTGGCGGCGTTGACACGTAGTACAGCTCTGCTGTTCGTGCCGCTCGCTGTCGTACTCCTCTGGCGGCAAGTGGGTTGGCGCAAGGCGGCACTGTTCCTCACCATGCTGCTCCTAACCCTCGCACCCTGGACGGCGCGCAACTACGCCAGCTATGGCAAGCTGATTGCGGTGGATACTACCAGTGGCTACAACCTCTGGCTGGGGGCCAATGGGGTGCGCGATGGCGAACGGCTGGCGAACGAACTGGCGACGGTGGCGGGGCAAGGGGCGCGGCAGGATTACGCCTACGGCAAGGGTCTGGCTCTGGTCGCCGCCGCGCCTCTCGCCTTCGTCGGTAAGGGGCTGAAGGAGGCTGGCGACCTGTGGGCTGGCAACTTCAGCGCGGAGGAGCGGCTGATGAAGGGCTACACCCGTGGCTACGTCCCGGCCAGCCACCTGCTCGCCAGCCTGCTGCTAGATGACAGCCTCTACCTGCTGCTGGTGCCGCTGGCAATCCTCGGCCTCTGCGCGGCAGGCAGCAGCAACCTGCGCCCTTACGTGCTGGCCTGGGTCATCACCAACCTGGCCCTGGCCTTCCTGTTCTTTGCCGTAACCCGTTTCAGGCTGGCAGTAATCTTCTTCCTGCTACCCTATGCCGCCTACGCTCTGCTCAACCTCGGCCCAATCCTGCGCGGGCTGCTGGGGCGTGGCCCTGGCCCGCAGGCTGGCCCGTCGGGTGCTGGCCTGCAAAACTGGAAGTCCAGGCTTACCGCTGGCCTGCTAATCGGCGGCTTCCTTGCCCTCAATCTGCCCAGCTATCCACTGACGGAGACCGTGCAGGGGGTAACCCAGTGGGGCTGGCAGCAGCAGCTTGCTGTTGGGGACGGCCTGCTAGCCAGCGAGCCAGCGGCGGCATTGCGCGCTTACCAGCAGGCTGACCCCCGCTTGCCAGAGACGCAGAGTGCGCTAGCTGCCGCCCAACTAGCCCAGGGTGACTACACTACTGCTGCCACAACCGCCGCTGCGATCCGCGCCGACTACTGGGGTGGCAATCTCATGCGCGAGGCTGTAGCGCGGGCGCAGCACCCTGAGCCGGGCCGGGCCTGGGATAGCAGCCTGCGCCCTGCCTATATGGAGCTTGACAACTGGGCCTGGGCGCACCTGCGGCCCGCTCCCACCCGCACTATCGCGCTAGACGAGAGCGACTACGGCTATAGCAAGGGCTTCGGCCTGAGCGAACCAGCCGGCGGCCCGCAAGCCGCCCGCTTCCGCTGGACAGTTGGCCGCGACAGCTACCTCCGCTTCCCGCTGAGCGGCAGCCTGCCGACTACCCTCACCCTGGTGCTGGACGGCTGGCATCCCCTCGGTGTGCCGACTACGACCGTGCAGGTAGTGGTCAACGGGCTGCAACTGGGTGGTCAACCCCTGGCGGTCGGGTGGCACAGCTACCGCTTCCGACTACCTGCCTTGCAGGCCGGTAGCACCCTGCTCGTGCGCTTGAGCAGCAATACCTTTGTGCCGTCGGGCAGTGACCCACGCTTGCTTGGCTTCAAGCTGCGGCGGGCGGAGCTTGAATAAGTCGCCCCTTGCGGGTATACTTTAGCATCTAAGTCAATTGGCAGCTTGTTTAGCAACTGTGAGGTAGCTTGTGCAAACTACTGGTAGCGTCTCCCAAACTGGCGGCTCAAAGGTATTGCGTGTCGTTAACCGGATGAAAGTAAAGATTGCGGTGCTGATTATCTTTCACGTGGCGATTATCGGCGCGGTTGGCTCGATTGGCTTCGCTCTCGACAACCTCAACTATCCTTACCAGCTTGACGAGTCGGAGGGGATGATTGCGGCTGAGGTCAAGTTGCTGGACGAAGGAGTGGCTATCTTCGACCGCCCTGGCCCCCAGCAGTTTATTGCCGCCCCCTATCCCCCTCTCTACTACCTGCTCAACTGGCCGCTGCTCAAGCTGACGGGGGCTGACTACAGCCTGAAGGGTGGGCGGCTGATTACCATCTTCTTCAGCTTGCTGGCGGCGGTAGCCCTCTGGCTAATCGCCCACAATCTGACCCGCAACCGCCTGGCTGCCTTCGCCGTCGCCAACCTGTGGCTGGCTAACGCACTGGTGGCCTTCTGGGGCGGCATCGTCAAGCCCGACGTGCCAGCCCTGGCCCTCGGCCTGCTTGGTCTCTGGCTAGTTCTGCGGGTGATTGAGCGGCCAGCGGGGGCGGCGGTTGGCGGGGGCAGGCTGATTGCGGCTGGTGCCTCGGTCAGCCATGCAACCTGGCTGCTGCCCGTCCTCTTTTTCTTTGCGGCCAGCTTCACGAAGCAAACCTCCCTGGCTGCGGCTGCGGCGGGGCTGCTGGGGCTGCTGCTCTGGCGGTGGCGGCGCGGGGCGATGGCAGTCGGTCTCTACGCTGGGCTGGTGGTGGGCAGCTTTCTGCTGCTCAACTGGCTGACGGCGGGCGGCTACTACTGGCACATCTTTACCGTCCACAACCTGCCCTGGAATGCCGCCCACGCCCTCGAAGTCCTCGGCACGGTGGCGGCAGTCAACTGGCCGCTGCCACTGCTGGCGGTCGCGGGCTTCGCTGTCTACCTGCTGGTTGGCGACAAGGCCTATCCGTATACCACTAAAAAGCGCAGGGATACGCTGGCGATTGAGGAGAGCAGCCAGCCCAGCCTTGCAATCTCCCCCCTCCGCAACCCCAAACTGCTGGTGGTGCTGGCTTACTTCGTGGTCAGTGCGCTGCAAGCCAGCGGGATTGGTACTCTCGGTGGCAACCACAACCACTTGCTCGACCTCCTGGCGGCCTGCTGCATCGGCTTCGGCCTGCTAGTGGCCTACTTTGCGGCGCAGTGGGAGCGTGGTGGGCGGTGGGGGACGCTGGTAGGGGTTGGCGGCCTGCTGCTCGTCGGCGCGCTGACGTGGGTGCTGGTGCGCGCCGACTACGACCCCTACGCCAAGTTCGCCAGCCAGTTGCGCCCGCTCAGTGCTGCCCAACGCGAAGGGATGCGTAATATCGGTCAGTACGTGACCAACGCCCCTGGTGAAGCCTACTCGACTGATGTTAGTGTACTGCTGGCGGCGGGCAAGTACATCCCTTCTACAGACCCTTACACCCAGACGCACGCCAACCATTATGCTCGTTGGGACGAGAGCGTATTGCTGGCCGACCTCAACCGCCGCCGCTACAGTCAGGTTATCCTGCCTGGCAACGTCGCTGACCCCTGCATTGAGGGGGGAGGGCAGCTAAGCGACGGCATCCGCCTGGCTGTCTGCCAGCACTACCGGCTAGAGCAGAAGAACGTGCTGAACATCTTTGTGCCAAAGTTAGAGCGCATCATGGCAAAGCCACATTCGGCCTTGACCTGGCTAGTGCGCCAGCAGGCAAGGCCCGCAACGATGGCAATCGGCAGGAGGTTATCTGATGGACGAGCGGGCTGCTGTCGTTAACTCGCTAACTGCTGAGCTGCTAGCCGCCCTCGCGCCCCTCTCTATCCACCGCTATCGCTTTGGCCTGCGGGTGGTGAGCGGCACGCTGCGGCTGGGCGAGTTCAAGGGGTCGACTCTGCGGGGAACGCTGCTGCGGCGGCTGCACTCCCTCTACTGCGTGCAGCCGTTCGTGCGCGGGCCGCTGGCTTGTTTGCCCTGTCAGCAGGCGGCGCGTTGCCCTATTGCGTTCCTGGTG
>JBBROH010000097.1:0-15778 GCA_038229595.1 Chloroflexia bacterium
ACCGTCGGCTCCAACCACCACCTTCGCCCGCACCGTCTCGCGCTGGTTGAAGCGTTCTATCTCGGCGAAGACGTAGTCGCCCTCGATTACGAAGCTGCGGGCGCGGGCGCGCAGCCACAAATCTACGCCTGTGTTCATCGCCAGGCGGCTAAGATAGCGGTCAAAGCGTTTGCGGTCTACGACGTAGCCCAGCGGCTGGTGGCGGCCATAGCTGCGGTAGTCTAGCCGCGTCTGCTCGCCAGCCGCCGCGTAGGTGACGAAGCCGTAGACCGGAGCCAGGATGTACTCCTCGTCTACTGGCACCAGGCCATCATCCAGTGCGTGTTCGCTTAGTGCGCCCGAACACTCCACGGGGGTGCCAAGCTCGCTCTTTTTGTCTACGATCAACACCCGCAGCCCGGCCTCGGCAGCAAAGCGGGCGGTTGTCGCCCCCGCTGGCCCAGAGCCAACCACCAGTACATCCACTTCATGGGTCGCCATCCTGCTAACCTCCACTTCCAGAACTACCATCTTCTTCAGAGCTTCTACAGATACTACGTAGCTGTGAACAGTATAGTTCGCTAGCTAACCACTGTCAACCGCTAAGCTGGGTTCGGCTGGGCCAGGCAGGGTGCAAGCTCCCTTTGGCCGCCAGGGACGAGCAGCCAGGCAGGCGCGCTCACAGGTTGCAGTTACGGTGACGTAGGGAGGTTGTAACAGTCACCGTAACCCGCTGATCAGGGGAGAGGCTGAGTTAGAGTTACAGTTACGGTGCGCGTGCCAGCCGACTGCCCAGGGCAAATCCCACTGTCGAAACCCAGTGTCAGCAGGGCTGGTGCAGGCGGATCGTCTCGCCAGCGTAGACGCGCTCAATGGTGGCGACGGGCGGCGCACTGATGTTGGCGAACTCAAGCTCTAGCCCGCTAGCGTCGCGTTGCGGGCGCAGGGTGAGGTGCAAGACGTGGGCGGCTGCGTCGTAGTATGCCTCGGTGACGACGACCGCCTCTGGGCCGACGGCTGCGCCAGCCAGTTGCAGTGCAGCCAGGTGGGGTTGGCTGAAGCGGGCGGGGTCGTGGGCGGCCAGGATAGCCTGCGACCAGCCAGCCCCCTGCGGCCCTGCGACGCTGCCGAGGGCAAACAGGCTGCTGGCGTAGAGGGTGCGTGGTGCAGCCCAGCAAGCGGTCTCCCCGCCGCGCTGCTCCAACTGCCAGTGGGCGCGGGCGTAGTCGTGCAGGCTGGCCGCAGTCGTGGGGTCGCCGAACTCGCGGGCGGCAACGTAGGCGAAGCCGCTGTTCACCGCCCGGTCGCTAATCTCCAGCCCCTCGGTAGCTGGGCCACTGGGCAGGTAGCGGCCCTGTGGGGTGCGCCGCGTTGCTTTGCGGATGCGCGGGTAGAGTTCCAGCCCCACGCTGGGCGAAAACGGCCTGAGCAACCCCACCCCCCAGGCATCGGTGAAGTTGAAAGCAACCGGGGTCGAAATCTTCATCTCCTTCATGTAGCAAACGCAGAGTACGCCGTGCTTCATCGTCGGGAACCAGCCCAGCCGCATATGCTCCTGCGACCAGGCCAGCCACTCTGCGTTGACGGCGGCGTAGCCAGTGCCGTAGAGTTGGTCGTGTAGCACATTACTCGCCATTGCATGGTTGTTGCAGGCGATGTAGACGCAGCCCGGTTCGCAAGGCACGCCATGAAAGTCGTTCTCCACCTGCTGGCGGTGGATGGTAGCGGCTATCTCGTGGTAGTTGTGGCTAAACTCACGCCCGCGCTCGTCGGTCAGGCTGAAGTTGTGGTCGCTGAACTGCTGATCGCCCGTCGTTTTGGCATAGAGGCCGAGCATGGTGGCGAGGTGGCCGCTGTACTGCACGTTGCCCCAGGCAAGCGGGTCTGGCGACACCCCGAAGTTGGGTGGCAGCGCGTCTGGTACGCCAGCGGTGTGCTGCCAGAACCGCCAGGTGCGGAAGTCCTGCATCTTGTGGATCGCACCTTGCAGAGCCAGGGCGTAGGGCTGGCGGTAGGCAGGGGTGAGGGTTGCCAGCGCAGCAACAGCATAGCTGGCGAAGGCGATCTGGTAGCGCAGGGCGAAGTTGGCGTTCTGCGACTGTGGCACGTAGAAGGCGGCCCAGTCGTCGCCAGCCAAAGCGCGATAGAGGTAGCGTAGGTAGCCCCCTTGCTCGTCGCTCATCGTCAGGCCCAGGTTCGTTGTTGCCGCTACTGTAGCTGCCATATCTCTACCCCCTTGCCCGGTAATTATACCACCTGAGAGGAGCAGTGATGACCAAGCGCACCATCCGCGCCCGCCTCCGTCACGCGGCGTTTGAGGCTCTCTACCACCAATTCGCCTGGGCCTACGATTGGGTAAGCCGCACCTTCTTCCGCGACCAGTGGCGGCGGTGGCAGCTTGCCGCCCTACCCCACCTGCGCGGGCGGCGGGTGCTAGAACTCGGCCCCGGCACCGGGCGGCTGCTGGCCCGGCTGGCAATTGACGGCTACTACGTGGTCGGCCTCGAACTCTCGCCCGCCATGCTGGGCCAGAGTGTACGGCGGCTGCGACGGCTGACGGTAGTGCAGCGCAGCCGCGTGGCCTTGCTGCGTGGAAGTGGCCTGACCATCCCCCTGCGGAGCGGTAGCATGGACAGCATCCTCGCTACCTTCCCCAGCGACTACATCAGCGCACCCGCCACCCTGCGCGAAGTTGAGCGCGTGCTAGCGGCTGGTGGCAGGCTGGTGCTAGTACCAGGCGGCCTGCTGCTGCCCAGCAACGCGCCCGCCCGCTTGCTCAACCAGGTGGGTGGCGTAGTCTACGGCGACCAATCGCCCAGTGCATCGTTCAGCCGCAAGTTGGCGGCGCAACTGACCGCCCTCGGCTTCAGCGTGCGTCACGAGCAGTGGCGCAACACGCAGGGGGTCGCCTTCATCCTCGTGGCAGAGAAGCAGTGGATCGCCCCTTGCTTAGCAGGTACGATGGAGAAGTCTAGCGCGGGTTGAAGCTGACGCTCGTCGCGGCGGTACGTCCGTCGCTAGTGGTCAGTTGCACGTCAACCCGCACCGACTGCCCCTCAGTTGCCTTGCCAATGCGCCGTACACAAGTGGCGACCCCTTCTGCGTCAGTGTCAGCAGCGCAGGTAGGTTTTACCGTCTTGTAATTCCAGGTGGCAACCATCTGTGCGCCTGCAATCGGCTTACCAGCCTCGGTCAGGCGCACGGTAAGCGTGATCTCAGAGCCAGTCTCTGGGTTGTCGTCGCTAATGCTAGCTTCGGCCTTGAGCGTGTCGGTAGCCGCTGCGCCTTGTGCAGCCTCGTGTGCGTTAGCAGGGCTGCCAGCGTGCAGGTCTAGGCTAGTGGCAGGCTGGCTGGCCGCGAGGGGTTGGCGTAGAGGAATCTCGATAGCCTGCTCGTCCTGCAACTCGTCGTCATCTTCTTCCTGCAACAGCCAGGCCAGGGCGGCCAGGAAGCCGAGCAGCAGGCCCAGCAGCCAGCCGCCGAGCGGGGCGAACAGGAACCTGCGCCGCCACCAGGGTTGCTTGTCAAAATGTCGCATTGGGCGATTCATCCCTTCCTAAAAGTCCTTTTGCATCAAGGCCGATTATAGCAGAGTGGCAGGCTATAGACAAGCAGCCACTTACTTGAAAGCGCGGCGGTGGGTGTGTTAGAATGAATGGCAATAGCAAACCGGGCTGCTAGAGAAGGAAGTGCGCGATGGGCGGCGACAACAACCAGCCAAGAGACGAAACCACCTTGCTGGCCGAGCGGCTCCTGGCTGTGCGCCGCGCAGTGTTGACCCAGGTTCTCGCCCACCCACCGAGCAAGCCGGTGCCAGAGGAGGTGCGCCGCCACAGCGCGATGTACCTGCGCCGCTTCTACGATGCCTTCACCGAGTTCATCCTCACCAACAAGATTGAGCAGTTCAAAGCCCGCCGCGAACCGATGCGCCGAGCGATGCTAGAGGCGGGGCTGCCGAGCGACGTGGCGATTGAGATGGACAAGATCGTGGCCGCCGAACTGGTGCGCCAACTGCCCGACTACGCAGGCACCATCCTGGATCGGACGTTCCGTTCGCAGATGACGGTGGTGGAGACCAACATCAAGCGGTTTTTGGATCGCACTTAGCCTACTGCGTAGGGGCAGGCAGCGACCGTTGGAAGTCGTCGCATACGCTCTGGCGGGTGGCAGCGTAGAAGACATAGACCGTATCGCCCGCTGCTTTGTAGGAGTAGTTGGTGCTACAGGGGCTAAATGCTGACTCGGTAGCCCCGCCGCGCAGCGCACAACTGAGCAGCACGTCGGGGCGGCTCAACATATTCTTGGAAGCGAGCAGGATTACCCCCGCCGAGGTGGGGTCGCTCTGCGCGGAGTAGAGACTCCAGCGGATGGTGCCAGTATCGCTGGCGCAACCGCCCAGCCGCCCAGCCACGTTCGCCAGGGCTGCAAAGCGCAAGTCCCTACCAATCAGCACTGCCAGTGCGCCGCCGCCGCCCAGCACTGCGTTGAGCGCATCCTTGCCGTTCTGCTGGTTGTAGCCCGCTATGGTCGGCGGCGTAACATCGGCACCGCCCGGCGCATCGCAGGCGGCCAGAGACAATAGCAGAGCCAACACCAGTCCAGCCCGGCTCAGGTGGCGGATAGGGGAAGTAGCCATCTTACGCTCCTCTCTAGCTTACAGCAGGCGCACAGTTGCGCCCCGGCTATTCTACCACACTGCGACGGGCAGCAAGAAGCCCCAGCATTGCTGCTGGGGCTTCGGTTGCTTGGTAGCGCATAGGGGATTCGAACCCCTGATCTCCTCCTTGAAAGGGAGGCGTCCTGGGCCTCTAGACGAATGCGCCGTGGGACCACACCTATGGGTGAGCGAGCCTGGACTCGAACCAGGGACCTCAGTCTTATCAGGACTGCGCTCTAACCAGCTGAGCTACACGCCCATCGTGCCTGTACATTATAAGGCTTGCAGCCAGATTTGTCAAGAGTAGGGCTAAACCGTTATAATGGAGCGAACGCGCTTACCCACGCCTGCCGCCCCACCCAAACGAGGGCGATGCCAGAAAGGAACCCTTCTTTTGAATAGCCGTAAACTGCTTACCCTCCTCTGCCTCCTGCTGATCAGCGTCACGCTGGCTGCTTGTGGCGACTCCGCCACCAGCGTGACCCCCAGCCCAATCACTGCGATCAATACCCCCGCGCCCAATGCCACCGCTGTGGTCAATGCTACTGCGGCTGGCAATGCCAGCGTTGCACCTAGCGTTGCCAGCACCAGCGTAGCCACGGTCGCTGCCGCCAACACGGTGCTAACCCAGACGGGTGTACTCACCCCGGTAGCTGAACTACCGACCGTTGCCCTGCCCACCACCGGCCCGACCAACACGCCGACTGCCGACCAGAAGCTGCTGTCGGACGCGGTAAAGAACACCGCTGCCCTGACCAGCTATCACCTGCTGCTGGTCAACTTCAACCGCGGCGACCCCGCTAGCCCGGCGGTTACTACCACCCTCGAAGGGGACGTGGACGTGACCAACAAGAAGGCTAGCTACACCTCTAGCAGCGGTGGCAAGCCCGGCCCTTCCTACTACCAGGTTGAGCAGCAAGCCTACGAGCAGGCAGCGGGCGGCAAGTGGGAGAAGGCAAAGAGCGGCCCTGGCTTCAGCGTCCTCGGCAGTGCTTTCAGCGCAATCGAAGTCGGCCCTGATACCAAGGTCAAGAACCTGGGTAGCAGCCAACTGGACGGTAGCGACTACAAGCACCTGCAAAGCCTGACCATCGTGCAGGGCGGCATCACGGTCACTGCAGACTACTTGATCGGCAGCAACAACCTGCTCAAGCAAGTGACCGCGATTGGCGCACAGACGCAGCAGACGCTCACCCGCGAGAGCGGCTTCACCATCACCCTGAGCAAGCAAAACGAGGCTTTGAAGATCGCCGACATAGAGTTGCCGCCCACCCCGGCTAGTGTCGCTTACCCCAACGGTGCGGCACCGACCGCCGCTGCGATCCTCACCGCTAGCAGCAAGCCGCAGCCCGGCCCAGTGCTGATCGATGTAGACAAGGGCATCGCCACCAAAGAGATGAAGATTTACACCTCGAAGGGCTTGATCACCCTTGACCTCTACCCCAACGCTGCGCCAGCGACGGTCAAGAACTACGAGGAGCGCGCCAATCGCGGCGAGTACAATGGGCGCACCTTCCACCGCGTCGAAGCCTGGGTAGTGCAGGGTAACGACCCACTTGGCACGGGCAGCGGCGGTGGCGACATCACCACCGAGATCAACAAGATACCCTACACGGTTGGTTCGCTGGGCGTGGCCCGTGCTGCCCTGGATTACAGCAACGACAGCCAGTTCTTCATCACCAAAGCCAGCAGCGGCCCAGAAGCCGACCTCAAGTTCCTCAACGCCCAGATTGGCGCGGACAACAAGCCGACTGGCGGCTACACCCTGTTCGGCCAGGTAACCAGCGGTCAGGATGTGGTAAATAGCATTGAGATAGGCGACAAGATTTACACTGTCCAGGTGACGGACAAGAAGTAAGGTTTAGTTGCTCCCACCGCTGCTCGCCCTGATCTGCATCCCCCTGCTGCTGCTGCCAGGGCTGGCGGCCTACAGCCTGCTGGTCGGGCGGCTAGGGCGGCTGGATAGTATGCCATTGCTCACCAGCGTCGGCCTCAGCCTCGCGCTCTGGCCGACGCTGCTGCTCTACAGCACCATACTGGGGCTGAAGGCGGGGGCGTGGTGGGTAGCAGGCTGGCTGCTGCTAAGTGCAGCGGTAGTCGTTATGCGGCGGCGCAGGCTGCACTTCGACAGGCCGGGTGGCACTACAGTGCTGCTCGGCTTCGTTTTGCTGCTTACCCTCGCCCTGCGCCTCTACACCATCCGCGACCTGCTCACCCCGCTCTACGGCGACTCGGTTCACCACACGATCATCACCCAACTAATCCTCGACCGGGCTGGCGTGCCAGCCGACTACCAGCCCTACATCCCCCTGGTCAGCTACACCTACCACTTCGGCTTCCACACCTTCGCCGCCATCGTCGCCTGGTTGACGGGCTACTCTGCCGCCCAGGCTGTGCTGCTCTGGGGGCAGGTGGTCAACGCCCTGACCGTGCTGGGGGCTTTCTACCTGACGGCAGGGTTGCTGGCCGAGGCGCACTGGGGGAAGATTGCGGGGCTGCTGGCCGCTGCTGCCACGGGGCTGCTGCTGGGCGTGCCAGCCGCCTACGTCAACTGGGGCCGCTACACCCAGCTTGAGGGGCAGGCGGTGCTACCCTTCGCCATGCTCGCCCTGGCCGTTGCCCTGCGCGACTACCGCAGCTTGCGCCGCGACTGGCCGCTAGTGCTGGTCAACGCCCTGCTAGTCAGCGGCGTATTCTTCAGCCACTACCGCGTGCTGATCTTCTACGCGGCCTTCGCTGTCGTGTTCTGGCTGGTGCAGCTTGCTTTCTGGCGGGGCGAACGGCGGCTAGCGGAGCAGTTGCCAGTGGGGGTCTGGACTGCACCAGCAGCGGGCGGCCCTGCGCCACCGCCAGCGGCAGGCGTGCTACGAAATAGCCAGCGAACTGCCAGCCGTCCACCTCTGCAAGGGATCGGCTCCAAAATCAGCGTGAGCCTGCTGATCGGTGCAGCCAGCCTGCTAGTGTCGGCTCCCTGGCTGCTAAATCTGGTTCGTAACTACTTCGGCGGGCTGCTCAATCGGCTGGGCAGCGTCAGCGAGGACTACTTGCAGAGCTACAACGCAGGCGACTTCCTCGGCCCGCTGGACTGGCCGTTGCGGGCTGCCTGCCTGCTCGCCCTGCTGCTGGCGGCAACCCTAGTCGGGCTGGGCCGCCGCCTGCCAGAGCGCAATCTGCACCTCACTGCCCTGGCGGCGGGGCTGTGGGTGGCCGCCCTCTACGTCGTCGCCAACCCACGTCGCTTTGGCCTGCCGGGGGCGGGGGCGGTCAACAACTTCGCCGTGGGCATCATGCTCTACATCCCCGCCAGCTTGCTGCTCGGCTACCTGGGTGGCTACCTGCTCAACGTGGCCGTACAGATCGGTGAGCGGGTAGCGGGGCGGGGGAACAGGGCGGGCAATGCAACCCGCAATGTGCTGTTCCTCACTAGCGTGCTATTCGTCTTCGCCTGCCTGGGGGCGGCCTGGGCTGCCCCGCACGCCCCCGACTTGAGCAACACTTACGTGGTACAGCAGGCCGACCTCGACGCGATCCGCTGGCTCGGCCAGCACAGCACGGCAGACGACAAGGTGTTGATCGCAGCGGTGCCAGCGGGCGAGTTTGCGGGCCGCTCTGTCGTGGGAGTGGACGCGGGTAGCTGGATACCCCCCCTGGCCCGGCGGCAGGTGAGCGCGCCGACCCTGGTGGCGGGCAGCGAACGGGCGGCAGACCCCGCTTTGCAGGCTAAGGTGATGACCTTGACCAAAGCCGCCTGGCCGCTGATGAACAAGCCGCTCAACTACGAGAAGACCGCTAGCAATCACGACCCCGATGCTGCCACCTACGCCGCACTCAAGCTGGGCGGCATCAGCCACATCTATGCGGCGGCGGGCAGCAACTTTTGGAAGCTCGACTACTTCAAGTTGCACCCCGACCACTTCCAGAAGCTGTACGACACAGCGGGGGCGCGGCTCTATCGGGTGCTTTACCCATGAGGCGATCCAACCTGGCTCTGCTGCAAAAGGTGGTCGGCTGGCTGTTTATCACCGCCTTCCTCTACTTCTTCGTCAACACCCTGGCTAGCGAGTGGCCGAAGCTCAGTCAGCACGCCTGGCAACCAGACTGGGGCTACCTGCTCGTGTTCGCGCTGATCCTCTTTGCCCGCCCCCCCCTCTCGGCCTTCGGCTGGCGGTGGCTGGTGCTACGCCTGGGAGGGCCACCGCTCAACTTCCGCCAGACAATCCACGTCTACTTCGCCGCTAGCCTGGGCCGCTACCTGCCGGGCAGCGTCTGGTACGCCGTCGGGCGGGTGGTGCTGGGCGAGAGGGTGGGCATCAGCCGGGGGCTGGGTTCGCTCTCCCTCGTGCTGGAGACAGCCCTGATCACCTTCACTGGGCTGCTGATTGCCCCCTTCGCCCTGGCCGCCACGCCGCTACTGCTGGGCGCGAACCCCCTGCTGCTCCTTGCCGCCTATGCTGCCTTCGTCGCCCTGGCGGTCGCCCTGATGTGGCGCAACGACCTGTTTTTTCGCCTGCTGAACAGGGGCTTGCGGCGGCTGAAGCGGCAGCCAGTAGCGGCGCAACTTGGCTTCGGCGGCCTCCTACTGCTCAACTTGCCATTCCTGGTTGGCTGGCTGCTCTACGCCGTCCTCTCCTACTGCCTGGTCGCCTTCGTCTACCCGGTCAGCCTCAGCCTCGCCTTGCCGCTGGGAGCCAGCTTCATCGCAGCCTGGGCGGTCGGCTTCCTCACCTTCGTTGCCCCCAACGGCTTTGGGGTGCGCGAAGGGGTGGCAGTCTACCTGCTCGGCTTCTACCTGCCCGCCTGGGTGCCGCTGATCGTTGCCGTCCTCTCCCGGCTTGGTTCGCTCGTCGCCGATGTACCCTGGGCGATCCTGGCGGGCTGGTACGGGCGCAGGCTGGCACAAGGCAGCAAGCAAGGCGAAGTGTCGGGTAGTTAGGCTGGCGAACAGTGGTATAGGATGATCCGATCACGAATGGGTAGCTCCACCGCGTACCAGCCACCAAAAGTACCATGCGGAAACACAAGAGATCCCCTTGCGAATCCGAAACCTTTGCGGTTATCATACGTTGTGTTGGTAAGACGTAATTGCAACCTGTTACTAGAGTTTGGAGGTGGATGGTGAAGAAAAGATTTGCAGCCCACAGCTTGTTGGCCCTGATGTTGGTGGCGGTGGCCCTGTTCGGCAGCCAGCAGCGTGGCTCTGCGGCCCGTAGCCCCCAGCCTGGCGAACTACAGCCCCCAATATTGCCCGCTGGCCCACTGACCGACAGCTTTGCGGCGGCGGCTAAGGAGTTCGACGTGCCGCCGGCCATCCTGCTGGCGATTGGCTACGACGAGAGCAGGTGGGAGCAGCAGGTGCCTGACCGCCACAACGACGGCAGCGACCACAGCGACGGCGGCTGGGGAGTAATGCATCTGGTAGAGAACCCTGGCAATGACAGTCTGGCCCAGGCCGCTGCCCTGCTCAAGCTCGACCCGCTGCTGCTCAAGGGGCGCGCCGAGCAGAACATTCGCGGAGCAGCCGCCCTGCTGCGCTCGCTCGCTGCCAAAGAGGTGACGGCTGACAGCCCACTTGAGAGCTGGCAGGTTGCCATCGCAGCATACAGCAAAACCATCCATCCAGGGGTGGATGATATGTATGCTGGGGAGATTTACACCCTGCTGGGCCGGGGTGCCGGGCGCACCACCAGCAGCGGTGAGCGGCTGACCCTGGCAGCCAGCGCAGTGGACTTCAGCAAGCTAGCCCCGGCGGTGCAGGCAGAGATGCAGGGCAAGTTCGTGCTGCCCGCCTCCAGCGACTACCCGCCCGCGCACTGGAACCCCGCCTACAGCGGCAACTACCAGGTCGCCAATCGGCCTGCCGACCAGCAGATCGACCGCATCATCATCCACGATACCGAGGGCAGCTACGCCGCGTCGATCTCCTGGTTCCAGAACCCCAACTCGCACGTCAGCGCACAGTATATGTTCCGCAGCAGCGACGGCGACCTCACCCAGATGGTGCAAAACAAGGACATTGGCTACCACGCGGGCAACTGGCCCTACAACCAGCACGCGATTGGCATCGAACACGAGGGCTACGCCAACGACCCCACCGCCTGGTACACCCAGGTGATGTACCAGAACTCAGCCACCCTCACCCGCTACCTGGCCGACTACTATGGCATCATGAAGGATCGCCGCGCTATCATCAGCCACAAGAACGTGCCAAACCAACCTGCCCCCGGCCACTGGGATCCGGGTCCAGGCTGGGACTTCGCCAGCTACCTGGCCCTGGTGCGTGGCGACAGCAACATGGACACTAACATTGACAACCTCGACTCCACCTTCCACCCGGTGCCGACCACGGTCAACGCCACCAACCACTGGTACACCGCCACCGGCTCTACCTATGGCAGCAACGCGCTCTACAGCTACTCGGCGGCCAGCGCAGTAAGCAGCACCAACTATGCCGTCTGGCGGCCCTATCTGCAAGCGGGCAGCTACGATGTCTATGTCCACATCCCTTACGCCAATACGGGGATGCCCGACACCAACCACGCCGTCTATACTGTCGGCAGCGTGGCGGGGGCAACGGCGGTAGTGGTAGACCAGGGCCACCTGACCGATGGCCTGGCGAACATGAACGAGATGGATAGCCTGCACGGACAGTGGGCGCAGCTAGGCCGCTTTACCTTCGAGACCGGCACGACAGGCTACGTCAAGCTGACCGACCAGACTGGCGAAGATGGGCGCACGGTCTGGTTCGATGCGGCCAAGTTCATCCCGATTGATGGTGGTGGCCCGCCGATCACCGCTACCCCCTGGGCAACTGGCACGCCCGCCCTGCCCAGCAGCACGCCAACCAACACCGCCCTGCCAGCCACTGCCACCCCGCCGCCGCCGACTCCTAGCCCGCCAGCGACGGCTAGCCCGGTCGCAACCTTCACCCCTGGCCTCTGCGGTATCAACTTCGCCGACCTGCCCAACAGCCACTGGGCCTACGGCTACATCAGCAATCTTTACTGCGCGGGGATCATGAGCGGCTACGATGATGGCCTGTTCCACCCCGGCTACAATATGAACCGGGCGCAGTTCGCCAAGATGCTCACCCTCAGCCTCGGTTGGTCGCTGGCCCAGCCGCTCACCGCCACCTACAGCGACGTGCCACTCAGCCACTGGGCCAGCCGCTACATCGAGACGGCGGCCAGCTATGGCGCAATGAGTGGCTACAGCGACGGCAGCTTCCACCCCGGCCTCAACATGACGCGGGCGCAGGTGGCGGCCAGCATCGTCAGGGCGCGGGGCTTCAGCAATCCCACTCCCAGCAACCCAACCTTCAGCGACGTGGCACGTTCCTACTGGGCCTGGCGGTGGATCGAGGTTGCCAATAGCGTCGGCATCGTCAGCGGCTACAGCGACGGCAGCTTCAAGCCCGACAGCTTCAGCGACCGGGCGCAAATGGCGAAGATCATCCGCCGCAGCATCACAGCCCCCACCCCCGCTGCGACGCTCACCCCGACCACCAGCCCCGCCGCGACGCTCACCCCGACCACCAGTCCCACCACAATCGGCGCAGCAGACAAGAAGTAGAGCCTTCAGCGGCGCAAACGGGGAGCGGTCGCGGGTGCGAGGGAGGGTGTGCCTACCAAACACCTGTGCCTCCACCCGCGACCGCTCTCTACTCCTGCTACAAGGCTTCCAGCACCATCCCGCAGCCCCGCGCCGCCGCATCGTCCAGGAGGTCGCGCAGGGCTTCCAGGTAGGCCTGCGCCTCGTCGCCGAAGCTGATCGCGGCCAGCCCCTCGCGCAGGGCCAGCACGTCGGCGGCGGTCAGGTAGCCGAGGTAGCCAGTTTTGTCGCCCGTGTAGCTAAGTTCGATGTCGCTAGATAGCACGCTACCCAGCTTGGTCAGCCGTTCGAGGGTCGCCACCAGCGGCCCCATGTTGGCGATCAGCAGCATCCCCGCTCCCACCCGCAACCCCCCCTGCGCCAGGGCCAGGTTGAGCGCGTAGCGGCGCATAGCCGAGGCCACCACATCTACAAAGGTCTCGTGCTGCTCGTCGGGCGGGGTAGAGTAGACGAGATCGCGGGCGGTTGGGCTGCCCAACTCCACCGGCTGATGCTGCTCGTCGTAGAGGCGGCAGAGTTCGATCACGTCGTTGTGGATCAGATTGCCCTCACCGCAAGGTACATCGATCAGGGTGCAGTGGCCGACGCTGCCTAGCTGTTCGATAGCTGCCGTCCACTCGTCCAGCCCCATGCTAGCCGGGATCGGCAGGCGTGGTTGGCCCAGCGATTTGGTGTTGTACTCGCAGATGCCGCTGCTATAGTGCTTGAGCGGGCGCACGCAACCTTTGGCGAACCAGCGGCGGGCAAAACCAACGAGGCTCCGCAAGCTGGGGTACGCCCCCTCCAGGCGGGGGAAGGCGGCAAAGTCGTTCTCGTAGAAGGCACGGCTGACGGCGGGGGCAATCACCTGCTCATAGGTGTCTCCATCGAAGGCCAGCACGTAGTAGCGCAGAGGCTGGTAGCTGCTCATCGGCCAACCCCCCGCACGCGCCGGGCCGCCTCACGCAACCAGTCCTGCACGGCCTCGCGCTCCTCGCTGGTGGGGGTGATCGCCGCAGCGGGGTTGGCATAGAGCCAGCGCAATACGAGGCTGCTAGCCGCGTCAGGCGGGGCCGCCTTCATCCTGTTGCGCTCCACCCCCGCCAGGTAGCTGCTCTGCACCGCCTCCACCACTTGCACTGGCTGTTCCGCTGCCTCGTGCCAGAGTTCGGCCAGCCGCGCCGTCAATACATCCTCGCGCCCACCCGCAGGCAGCGGCCCACGCCAGGCCAGCCGCCCCTCACGCACGATCAGCACCTCGGCCACCGCTGCATCCAACGCGGGCAGCACCACTATGGCCGACTTTAGAGCCTGAAGTTTGGCGGCGGGGGGGGGCGACAGCAACGCCGTCCCCTGCTCGTCGCTGGCAAGCAGAGCGGTGGCAGCGGGCTGGCCCAGGCCTTCGGCTCGGCCAACCGCCTCCTTGAGCAGAGCGCGGCTGGTGCGCTCCTCGTCGTAGTCGCGGGCGGCGGTAGCGGCTTGCAGGCGTTGGCGCAGGCGCGTCAGGGTGGGGTCAGCCTCCCCGCGCAGGTAGGCGACCGCCGCTGCCAGTTGCGCCTCATGGTCGGGGGCGGGCGGCTGCTTCGGGTGCAGGCTGGGGTAGACGGCGCGTAGCAGGCGCAGCAGGTCGTCAACCTCACTCCGGCTGGCGAAGGGGCCAAAGCTCTCCGCCCCCGGCTTACTGCTCGCCTGGATGCGCCGCACCCCCGCTGGCTTGACTGCTTGCACGTTCAGGTAGGGGCGAGGCGGTCGCTCCTGCTTCTGGGTATTGTAGGGCGGATCGAGAGTGCGGATCAACTCAGCTTCGCGCAAGCTGGCAGCCAGCCCACTACCCACCTCATGCACCTCCACCACCCGCACTCGCAGGTTGAGACCGGCCAGGCCGCGCAGGATCGTTTCGTCGCGGCCAAAATAGCCGCTGACCCGCCGTTGCAGATTGATCGCCTTGCCAACGTAGAGCGGCGCGCCCTCCTCGTCGCGGAAGACGTAAGCCCCGGCTAGCGTCGGCAACTGCTGCTCCCAGCCTTCCTCACCCACCGGGTGGCGGCTCTCGCGCACCAGCGGGTTAGAGGGCCAGGCCCAGGCATCGGGGTTGAAGCGCGAGCCAGCCCCTTTGTCCTTGCGCTTGCCCCAGTACTCGTAGCCAAGCGGCTTCGCCAACTCTAGCAGGCCGTCTAGCGTCTTGACCCCCCGCTCGCGCGCCAACCCCAGCAGCTTCTGCATCGCATTGTGGGTCAGGCGCGCATCGGCTTCGGCCCGGTGGCGGATACCGACCGGCAGGCCCAGGCGGGCGGCCAGGTTGTCGAGGTTAGGTTTGCCCAACTCTGGCAGCAGGCGCACGGCCAGGCTGAGGGTATCAAGGCGGCGGCTAGCCAGGGCGGGGCGGGCAGACTGCCGCAACTCGCTGTTGATAAAGCCAAGATCGAAGCTGATGTTGTGGCCGACGAGGATCGCGTTACCCAGGTAGGCCAGTAGTTGGTCGGCCTGCGGCGCGAAGTCGGGCGCGTCCTCTACCTCGCTCTGGCTAATGCCCGTGAAGTTGATGATGAAGGCGGGCAGCCGCTTGTGCGGGTTGAACAGGCTACTATAAACCTCGGCGGGGAAGGGGCGGCTGGGATCGTAGCGCAAGGCGGCAAGCTCGATTATGCGGTCGCGGTCGGGGCGCAGGCCAGTAGTCTCCGTATCCAACACTACGTAGCTAAGGGAGGCCAGTTCGTCGGCCACCAACTCGCCGCGCTCCTGCCACTCGGTCAACGCCCACAGCCTGTTGCCCAGTGCGCTGAAGCGGTCGCTATCCAGCACGCCGGGCAGCAATCCCCGCCATACCTCGACGTTCATCCGAGCCGGGTTTTGGCCGGGCAGTGCGCTAAAGAGGTAGCGGATCAGGCTGTCCTCATCCACTGGCGTGCCGCGTTCGCGCAGGTAGAGGTAAGCCCGCTGGGCTAGAAATGCGTATCCGCCTTCGTTCGCCATTGCTCAACCCCTGTCTTGCCTCATCTGTGCGGAGAGTAGGCCAATCTTAGCGCAGCCCTCTGCGCTTGTCAAGCTGGTGTGGGCAACCATCGCGGCCTCCGTTCGCCCACAGCTAGCTGCTTGTTCACGGCACACACTTGCCGCCTGGCCTTCAGCAACCGCGTCGCACGGCGATCAACAGCCCATGCTGCAACGGGCAGCAACTTTGCTAGAACCTACGACTTTAGACCTATTGACAACAGGTGGCTGCTGGTGCTACAATGGCATTGCTTGCGAAATGTTAACTAGAATTGTGCAGGAGATAACAAAATGCGGGTTTTGGACGATATTGATTTGCAGATTGTAGTGGCTCTCTCCCATGATGCACGTTTGGCTGTCACCAACCTTGCTGAGATGATCGGCCTGACCCGGCAGGCGGTTGCCGAACGCCTCAGCCGTCTAGAGCGGGAGCAGGTAATCCGCGGCTACACTGTGCTGGTAGATGAAGACGCACTGGGCTTGAAGACGCGGGCGATTATTGCGATCCGGATGCGCCCTGGTTGTAGCCTGGACGACGATCACCGCATCATCGCCATCGCCCAG
>JBBROH010000098.1:0-15762 GCA_038229595.1 Chloroflexia bacterium
AAGGGGGAGGAGCGCGGTCAGCGGGTGGTGGCGGTTGATCCGCGGCACACCAGCCAGACGTGCAACCGCTGTGGTTACACAGCCAAGAGCAACCGCAAGTCGCAGGGTGTATTCATGTGTGGGCAGTGCGGTTATCAACTTAATGCCGACCTCAACGGGGCTAGAAACGTCCGCGATAAGTATGTAGTACAACTTGCCAGTCTCGGTACAACTTTGGCTGGCGGGCCGCTGTCAGACGGCCTATCGTCTCAGGTCTCGCAAGAGACTTAGGGACAAGCCCCCGCATTTATGCGCGGGGTTTCTGACGCTATGAACTTTCCTCCTTGAGCGCGCCGGAATACAACCGGCTTGTAACTTCGCATAGTATACCATATGCGCGGCTAGTTTGTTGGTTCGCAGCGGGCGGTGGGCGGTAAGGTGGGTCTCCTCTCTAGCCACACACGCTGAAGCATGCTGATTGGTACCAGAGAAAGGCAAGTACAGCAAGCGTAAGCAAGATAAATGGGACAGCGATGATCATCGCTGTCGTAGATAGCAGACTCACCCTCTCTTACCGTGCGGCCAGGTGGCGGTTCCGTCTTGCATAGACACTCAGTCCAAGAGCAACGCTGCTGCTTATCAGGGCAAACCAAACCCAGCTGATGGGACTAAAGGGTCTCGACCCAATTACCCAAGCCAACACGAATGCTGGCGGAGATACTGGCACTATCAGGCTGGCTACGAAACCTGCCATTGCAAGTACGTCAATGGTGTAACTACCTGGTGGCTGCTTAACAGAGTTGTTACTGTCCTTAGCCAGAGTCTGAGGCAGCGAGGCGGGTGGGCTGGCTTGTTCGTCGTTCATCGTTTCTCCAATCAGGTTTTATATTGAGCATTGCTTATATGTTTATTGTATTCCATAAAAACCAATTTGTCAATAGCTTAGGGCTGCCAGTTTGCTCATCTGTCGCCCATGCTGCCCGCTTGCACGATCCGCACGGGCGGCGTAAGATAGGAAGACCAAAGATCGGGAGGAACAACGATGTACCACCGCGACCGCAATGTATTCCCTGAGATTGCCCCCTGGGTGCGCCGCAACGAGTTCTTGCACGACACCTACGTGCGTAGTCCTGTCCCCTACTACTATGAAGACCGCCACCTGCTGCCCCAACCGCTCTGGCGCGGCCACGACACGATCATCAGGATGTACTACTATGCCTGGGAGGTCGCCTTCGCCAACTTCATTCGCCCCAACCGCGAGAGCCGCTTCATCGCCGACTTCGTGGAGACCGCCTTCAACAGCCACCTCTTTATGTGGGACTCCGCCTTCATCACCCTCTTTTGCCGTTACGTCCACCGCCTCTTTCCCGCCATTCGCACCCTGGACAACTTCTACGCCAAGCAGCACAACGACGGTTACATCTGCCGCCAGATCATCGAAGCCGACGGCACCGACGTGTACGCCGAGAACGACCCCGATTCTACCGGCCCCAACATCATGGCCTGGGCCGAGTGGCTGCACTACCAACACTATGGCGATAAGGAGCGGTTGCAGAAGATATTCCCGCCCCTCTACGCCTACCACCTCTGGTACCGCCGCTATCGGGCCTGGCCCGACGGCACCTACTTCGCCACCGGCTGGTCGAGCGGCATGGACAACTCGGCCCGCATCCCCGACAGCGAACATTACCACCAACACTGGTCGTGGCTGGACGCAACCGCGCAGCAGGCATTGGATGCCCGCACCCTCGCCTGGATCGCCGAACTCTGCGGCCAGCCAGCGGAGGCCAGCAGCCTGCACGCCGAGTACGAGCAACTGCACGGCCTGGTGAATGACAAGTTTTGGGATGAGGCAGAGGGTTTCTACTACGACCGCCCGCCCAGCGGGGTGCTGGGGCCGAACAAGGCTATCTCCTCATACTGGGCCTTGCTAGCCGACCTGGTGCCACCCAACCGCCTGGATCGCTTCGTCGGCCACCTGGATGACCCACGCAGCTTCAAGCGCAGCCATCGAGTGCCAACCCTCGCCGCCAACGCGAGCGGCTACAGTAGCGGCGGAGCATACTGGCTGGGGGGAGTGTGGGCGCCGACCAACTACATGGTGGTGCGTGGCCTCTGCGAACACGGCTACCGCGATCTCGCCCATGACATATCGCTAAACCACGTCCTCAATGTGCAGCAAGTGTTCAGGGACACCCAGACGATTTGGGAGAACTACTCCCCCGACGAGATACGGCGCGGCAACCTCAGCCGCCCGCGCTTTGTCGGCTGGTCGGGGCTGGGGCCAGTGGCGATGCTGATCGAGAACGTGATCGGGGTAGAGGTCAACGCCCCCGCCAACATGGTAACCTGGGATTTGCGCCTGCCAGAGCCGCATGGGGTTTACCAGCTAGCCTTCGATGAGGACACGACCACGACGCTACGCTGCTCGGCGGCGGGGGCAGACGGCAGGCGGGCGATCCACATCCGTAGCGACAGCCACTACCGCCTGGTGGTCAGCTACCAGGCGCAGAACTACGACTTCGCCATCGCTCCTGGCGACCAGTTCTACGAACTACCCGGCGGCCACAAGCTGCGCGGCTCCAACGAGATGCCAGAGCCGAAGGTGTTGAGCGCGATGGTGTAAGTAGCTTGCCTTACTTGCCAAAAGTACGGTCGAGCAAGCCCAACACCCGTTCGTGGTACTCGCGGGGGTAGTCGGAGAAGCTGGCGGTGTGCGTGCTGCGTGGTGTCACCCACAACTCGCGGGGTTCGCCTGCTGCGTCGTAGAGGGCGAACGCTCCGCTGGGGTCGGCCACCACGTCTTCGCCACCATGGATGATCAGCAGCGGGCGGGGGGCGATCCAGTTGACTGCGGTCAGCGGGTTGTTTTCGCCCGCTGCTGCATCCAACTGGCGGTCGATCTCCTGCGCTGCCAGCTTGCCAGTAAAGCCCGCGACCACTGGTAGGTAGCCGGTGAGCAACATGATATTGCTGATCAACCCGGCCAACTCGGTGTAAGGAGAGTCGGCTACCACCGCCTTGAGGTCGGGGTACTCGGCGGCGGCTAGTAGGGCGATAGTTGCCCCCAGGCTGATGCCCATGATCGCGATCTCGTGCAGGCCACGAGTGTGCAGCAACTCTATAGCCGCCCCTACGTCGTGCGTCTCATCCTGCCCCATTGTAGTATATGCGCCGTCGCTCTGCCCATGCCCACGCAGGTCGTAAGCCAGCACATTGTAGCCACCCGCCACCAGGAGAGCGACGTAGTTCAGCACCACATTATGGTTGGCTGCATAGCCGTGCAGCAGGATGATCGTCGCCTTTGCCTGCTGCGTCGCGCCACCAGGATTGCCCCGGTGCGCGTAGGCAGCGAAGAAGCGACCACGCAGGGTCACGCCATCGTTCGCCCTGATCTGCACCTCCTCGGCCCCAGTCAGGCCGTGGTCGGCTAGCCGCGCCCGAAAGGTGCTGCGCTCTGGCCTCATCACCCGCTCGGCTGCATAGCGGGCATACTGCCTGCGGAGCAGCGCGGCACTGCCCACCAGCCCGGCGGCAGCGGCTACGACCACCAGGGGACGGTTCATCTTGTGTTCTTCACCGACTTTGATCTCCAGGCCATCCATGCGGCACGCTCCTCTTTTTGCGGTTTTGATCTGCTGGCATTGCTGGCCTAATTGTAGCATAGACTTCTAATCCCTGCTATCTTGCCAAAGCACTCCCCTTTCAGGTAAACTTGTGCTTATGGACAACGAACGCCCCCCTCAACGAAATGCAGACATCCTCGGCGATCTGAAGAAGGTCAGTGGGCGTGGCCGCCTGCACCGTGAGGAGGACGGTAGCCGCCGCCTCTACCGCGTCGGCGTGGTTGATCCGACGACGCTGCTCGGCCAGGAGACGCTGAAGCTGCTCAATCAGCGCAACTTCCCCTTCAGCGAGGTACAGCTATTCAGCAGCGTTGCCTCCGACCTGCGCCGCATCATCATCAACGAGGAGGGTGAGCGCGAGGAGGTGATGATCCACAACGTCAGCCCCCGCAGCTTCGAGGGGATGGACATCGTGTTCTTCGCTGGCACCCGCGACCTCAGCACCCGCTATGCCCACCGCGCAGTCGAGGCTGGTGCGCTGGTGCTAGACCTCTCTGGCGGCTACCGCAACAAGCCGGGCGTGCCAATGGTCATCCCAGAGGTCAACTTTGAGGAGGCGAAAGCGGCCCTGAGCGGCGGGCGGATCATCGCCAACCCCACCGACCTGACTATCCTGCTGCTCACCGCCCTCTACCCCCTGCACCTGAGTGCGAAGCTCAAGCGGGTGATCGTTGACACCTACCAGTCGGTCTCTGATGGTGGGCGCGAGGCGGTCGAGGAGTTGAGCAGCCAGACGCGCCGCATCCTCCAGGGCCAGGCGGTCATCCCCCATGCGATGCCCCACCAGATTGCCTACAATGTGCTGCCCGAAACCGAGGTCTTCCGCGACAACGGCTACTCTGTGCAGGAGAACAACGTGATGGCCGAGGTGCGCCGCCTGATCCGCGAACCAAAGCTGCAAGTGTCGCTCACTACTGTGCGCGTCCCCGTGCTGATCGGCCACTCCATGTCTGTCCACGCCGAGTTCAGCAACCTGATTGGCCCCGAAGTAGCCCGCGAAATACTCAGCCGCGCCCCTGGTGTAGTCGTGCGCGACGACCCGACCGTAAGTATGTACCCCCAGCCCTGGCAGGTAGCCGGGCAAGACCCCGTCTATGTCGGGCGCATCCGCGAGGATGCCAGCCTCAACACGCCAGTTGGGATTGCCTTCTGGCTCTCTGCCGACAACCTGCGTAAGGGAGCAGCCCTCAATGCCATGCAGGTGGTCGAGGCGTTGATCGGGCTGGGGATGATGTAAGCGGGGGTGAGCCAGCCCTACCACCCGCAGTCGTAGCCAGATGGCCCTGATTCTCTTGCATTTTCGGTAGGGATGCCGTATAATAACGCCAAAGCCTCGCAATGTGACACTGCGCTGGATTGGCACCCGCCTGCCTCGGTTGAGGCAGCTACTCACCCTATCGGCAAGCGGCGTGTAAGTTCTTCAGTAAGCTGTCCCTCTGGCGAGCAAGCTAGAATTAACCTAAGGATGGCACAGCTTATAATGGACGAGACGCAGGCAAGCAGCGCGGCCAACCCCGCGACGGAGAATGAGACCCCGCAGCATAGCGAACAGCTAGCTGCAACCTCTAGCAGCACCCCCAACGGTAACATGGCAGAGCAAGACGACAGCCAGGGCGCGGCTAGCACCATGGCCGCAGTTGCTGAACCCGCAGTGGAGGCTGAGACGGCCACCGAGCAGGCCGCTGCCAATGCCGATGCTGCCAGGAGCGCGGTTGACCAAACCGCTGCCAGCAGCGACCAGCCCACTAGCGACTCTGTCAGCCCCAGCCCTGATCACGGCGGCACGGCACCTGCTGCCGAGCGTAGCATGATGGCTGACAGCAGCATGACTGCTAGTAGCGATGACAGCAGCATGGCCGCTGATCACGCCGCTAGCATCACTGCCAGCAGCGAGGATAGCAGCATGGCCGCTGCTAGCGACGATCACAGCACTGCTGAGGATGCTACCCCAGCGGCTACGGACACCGCAGCGGTTGCGGACACCGCTAGCGCAACAGCCAGCCCAGCCACCGCCGCTAGCTCCACGAGCGGCGACGAGATCATGAGCATGGAAGACCTGATGCGTGAGTCTGATGGTCGCAGCTTCCGCGCCCTTCGCTTCGGCGATGTGGTCGAAGGCACCATCATGCACGTATCGAAGGACGAACTGCTGGTTGACATCCAGGCCAAGTCCGAAGGGATCGTGCCAGTCAACGAGTTGCAGAGCCTCTCCCCTCAGGAGTTGAGCGAACTGCACGTTGGTGACACTATCCTGGTTAGTGTGGTGCAGCCAGAGAACAACGAGGGCCATGCTGTCCTCTCCCTCGACCGCGCCCGCCAGGAAAAGAGTTGGCGCAAGCTGCAAAAGCAGTTTGAGAACAACGAGTTGATCGAAACCCACGTCACCGGCTACAACAAGGGCGGCCTGCTGGTCAACCTTGAGGGTGTGCGCGGCTTCGTTCCCTCCTCTCAGGTTGTGGGGGTCGGTAACGACCCGGCCAAGCAGAACGAACTGGGTGGCATGAGCGACCGCCCGATTAACCTCAAGATCATTGAAATCAACCGCAACCGCAACCGCCTGATCCTCTCCGAACGCCTTGCTATGCAGGCCCAGCGCGACATCCAGAAGGAGAAGCTCCTCTCTGAATTGAAGCCAGGCGACGTGAAGCATGGCCGCGTGGTTAGCATCGCAGACTTTGGCGCGTTCGTAGACATTGGTGGGGCTGACGGCCTGATCCACCTCTCCGAACTCTCCTGGAGCCGCGTCACCAACCCGCACGACGTACTCAAGGTCGGCCAGGAAGTTGATGTGTACGTCCTCGGCGTGGACGAGAATGAGCGCAAGATCGCCCTCAGCCTCAAGCGCACCCAGGCCGAGCCGTGGAGCGACATTAACAACCGCTACCAGATCGGCCAGATGGTCAGTGGCACGATCACCCAGCTTGCCAGCTTCGGGGCTTTCGCCCGCATCGCTGACGGCGTAGAGGGTCTGATCCACATCTCCGAACTCTCCGATAACCGCGTTCTGCACCCGCGTGATGTGGTTAAGGAGGGTGACAAGCTGGAACTGCGGATTATCCGCATCGACCCCCAGCGTAAGCGCATCGGCCTCAGCCTCAAGCGGGCGCACGAGGGTGCGAGCATGGAGGGGATCGAAGATCAGCCGGGCGACCTCGGTGGCGAGCCGCGTCCGCCCCGTCAGGATCGCGGGGATCGCGGTGGCGACCGTGGTGGCGACCGCAATGGCGGCGCAACCGCTGGCACTGCTGCGGGTGGCGTACAGAACAGCCGCTTTGAGCGCATGGAGCGGGCGGCTAGCGAACGGGCCACTGGTGGCAGCGACCGCACTGGCCGTGACCGCCCCCGCCGCGACGACCGCCGTGATAGTGGCCCCATGCAGACTACCTACGGCAGCACTGGTGGCATGACCGCAATGGAGCAGGCGATGGCCGCCGCGATGGCTGCCCAACGTGATGGGGAGGATGGCGACATGGATAGCAACCAGGACACCAGCGATAGCCCCCGCTATACCACGCAGGAGACTGCGGGTGGCTACACCAGCACTACCCAGGATGGTGGCGAGGCGCAATCGGCCCCGACCAGCACCAACCACGGCTACGAAGTGAACAGCGTGACCAACTCTGCCGACAACGCCGAGAGTTCGGCCAGTGCTACCCACGACTCGACGGCCAGCACGAACAACCAGAATGCCAGCCGCAGTGAGTTGCAGGAGAGCCTGATGGGTAGCTCGTCGACCGGCCAGAGCAACGCTGCTTACGAGCAGATGAGCAGCGGTAGAGATGCCGCTGACGACCCAACCAGCGGCCAGACCCCGCCGACTAGCGATGCGCTCAACAACCGCAACAACAGCCAGCAGGCAGCGGCCCCAGCCAACGCTACCGAGGAAAGCGGCGCAGGCAGCGAGGCCAGCATCCAGGCTGGTGAAGCTGGCCGCCCCGCCACCACCTCCTCAGTGGAGGACAGCGAAGTAACCCAGCACGATGGCGACACCAGCGGCAGTCGCTAACAACATCCCTCCTTCGCAAGAGGGAGGCAGGACGGGGTGCATCCCTGCCCTGCAATACCGGAGCGTGGTTTAAGCACCGTCGCAGAGAAGCCTCCAACCGTAACACGTTGGAGGCTTTTTGCCTAATAGAGCAAGAGTAGACAGGGGAACACAATGCCAAACAACATTACTGGCGGCAACAACGGCAACGAAATAGTCACGGGCCGTACCCGCAATTCTAAGAAGGCGATCAAGTTCAATGCTCGGCCACTGGGCTTCGAGATCAACACCGTCACCGGCTCTGCCGATAACCCCGACTCCTGGGCCAGCGCGGTGCAGGATCAGGTGGAAGCCTACGAGGATGCCTCTGCCCGCGAACTCTACGATAGCCTGCTCGGCAACCGCTACGAGGACGAGAACGGCCAGCCGCGTCCCCGCTGAGTACAACCAGAGGTGCAGCAATGGCCGACAGGTTCGACAAGTTCACCGAACACGCCCGCAAGGTACTGGCCTTCGCACAGGAAGAAGCGCACCGCTTCAACCACAACTACATTGGCACCGAGCATATCCTGCTGGGGCCGCCGATCTGTTGCTCATCCTGTTGGAGGATGGCAACAGTTCCCTAAACACGATCCTCACCAACCTCGGTGTTGAGCAGGCGGCCTTTGCCGCAGAATTGGCGAAACTTCTTAAGCAACGCTAACACTGCCCAGGTGCAAAAAGGAGACAAACGCCGCCAGATTGCGTATAATATGCATACAAGTTGGCTCCCCAACAGCAACCCGCGAGCGTCAGCGGACGTTATACAAACAGATGTCACCGACCTCACCGACGCATCTTTGGCCGCAATTCAGATTTCGGCTAGCTAGTCTAGCCAGGGAGAACGATAATGGCTGAGAAGTTCGATAAGTTTACGGAGCGCGCTCGCAAAGTGTTGAATCTGGCGCAGGAGGAAGCACACCGCTTCAACCACAACTACATTGGCACCGAGCATATCCTGCTAGGGCTGGTGCGCGAGGGTGAAGGGGTGGCCGCTCGCGTGCTGGGCAATCTCGGTGTCGAGTTGCACAAGGTACGCAGCGCAGTAGAGTTTATCATCGGGCGCGGTGAGAAGATGGTGTTGGGCGATATTGGCCTGACCCCGCGTGCCAAGAAGGTGATCGAGCTTGCGATTGATGAGGCCCGCCGCCTCAACCATCACTACATCGGCACTGAGCATTTGCTGCTCGGTCTGGTGCGCGAGGGCGAAGGCATCGCAGCGGGTGTACTTGAGAGCCTCGGCGTGAGCCTGGAGAAGGTTCGCAGCGAAGTGATCAAGGTGCTGAACGCCAACCAGGGCGGCGGCTACGCCACCAGCGGCGCAGGTGCCGGTCGCGCATCCGGTAGTAGCACCAACAGCAAGACCCCCTACATTGACAGCCTGGGCATGGACTTGACCGAAGCCGCCAGGCAAGGTAAGATCGACCCGATCATTGGCCGCGAGAAAGAAATCGAGCGGGTGATCCAAATCCTTAGCCGCCGTACTAAGAACAACCCCGCCCTGATCGGCGAACCTGGGGTAGGCAAGACGGCTATCGTTGAGGGTCTGGCCCAGCGCATCATCAACGGTGACGTGCCAGAGACACTGCTGGGCAAGCGCGTGCTTGCGCTGGACATTGGCGCACTGGTTGCTGGCACCAAGTATCGCGGCGAGTTCGAGGAGCGGCTGAAGAAGGTGATGGCTGAGATCAAGGACACCGCCAGCATCCTCTTTATCGACGAGATGCACACCATCGTTGGGGCTGGGGCCGCTGAGGGCGCAGTGGATGCAGCCAACATCCTCAAGCCCGCCCTTGCCCGTGCCGAGCTTCAGTGCATTGGCGCAACCACGCTGGACGAGTACCGCAAGTACATCGAGCGTGATGCTGCCCTGGAACGCCGCTTCCAGCCGGTGCAGGTGTCCGAGCCGAGCGTAGAGGACACGATCCTGATCCTCTTTGGTATCCGCGAGAAGTACGAGCAGCACCACCGCCTGACCATCACCGATGAGGCACTGAAGGCGGCTGCTAACCTGGCTGCCCGCTACGTGCCGGATCGCTTCATGCCCGACAAGGCGATTGACCTGATCGACGAGGCTTCTAGCCGCGTGCGCCTGACCCGCACCGGCCACTCCTCCTCCATGCGCGAGGCGATGAAAAGCCTTGAAGCGATCCGGGTGGAGAAGGATGCCGCAATCCAGGCTGAGCAGTACGAACTGGCGATGGACTTGCGCGACCGTGAGGAGCATCTACGTGAGCGGCTGGCGAACATGGAGGAGGGCTTGACCGGTGATGGCACTGGTGAGGCCAACAAGCTCTACGTCACCGAAGAAGACATTGCCGAGATCATCAGTATGTGGACTGGTATCCCGATGGCCCGCATCGCTGGCGAGGAGTCGGAGCGGCTGTTGCAGATGGAGAGCTACCTGCACAAGCGCGTGGTTGGTCAGGAAGAAGCGATCACCAGCATCAGCAAGGCAGTGCGCCGCGCTCGCACCGGCTTGAAGGACCCCAAGCGACCAATTGGCAGCTTCATCTTTCTCGGCCCGACCGGGGTGGGCAAGACGGAGTTGGCGAAGGCTCTGGCCGAGTTCATGTTTGGCAGCGAAGACGCGCTGATCAAGATTGACATGAGCGAGTTCATGGAGCGGCACAATGTCAGCCGCCTGGTCGGTTCACCTCCGGGGTACGTCGGCTACGAGGAGGGTGGGCAGCTTACCGAGGCCGTGCGCCGCAAGAGCTACTCTGTGATCCTGCTTGACGAGATCGAGAAGGCGCACCCCGAAGTCTTCAATATGCTGCTCCAGATGCTTGAGGACGGCTACATTGCTGACGCAAAGGGCCGCCGCGTAGACTTCCGCAATACGCTGATCATCATGACCTCCAACGTCGGCGCAGAACTGATCAACCGCAGTATGCAGCTTGGTTTCGCCAGCAAGATCGACGAGGCGAAGGTTCAGAAGAACGAATACGACAAGATGAAGGAAAAGGTGATGGGCGAACTAAAGAAGGCGTTCCGCCCTGAGTTCCTCAACCGCATCGACGGCGTGATGGTCTTCCACTCGCTCAACACCGACAACATCCGCAAGATCACCAACCTGCTGTTGGATCGCGTGCGCGTGCAGCTAACTGAGCAGGAGATGACGATGGACGTGACCGATGAGGCAATGGACTTGCTTGCCAAGCGCGGCTACGACCCCAACTTTGGCGCACGTCCGCTCCGCCGCATCATCACCAACCTGATCGAAGACCCGCTGGCCGAGAAGATACTGGACGGCAAGGTACTGACCGGCAGCCACATCACAGTCGAGGTCGAGGGCGATATGCTCAAGATTGAGGCTACCGTGCCAGAGCGCAACGTGCCTGGTGATGACCGCGACCTGGCTCTCACTGGTGGCGCACTGAGTGGCCCCGATGATGTGCTAATCTAGGCTCACCCCGCGCCCCACCAGGCAACGGACAGCAGAGAAGCCCCGCTCTTGCCAGAGTGGGGCTTTTCGTTTGCTGCATTTCTGCGCTTCAGCGATCCAGGTTCTGCGGCCCCTTCTTGCTATCCAGAGTAGCCGGGATGAGGCTGTCGGTCAGAGGGTCGGCGGCATACTGCTCGTCCGCACCGCTACCAGCTTGCAGCCCCTCGCGCTCTGGGTCGCTGCCCCTGCTGCTGTTGGCGTAGTCTATGTCGTTGGGGCCGGGGCTGCTGCTGCCACCCAGGTCGCGGTCACGCTGGAGGGCGTTGTTGTCCTGTCGGTCAGATGCCTGGTGCAGCGGGTTGTCGCCCTGATCTTCGTCAGCAGTCAGGTTGCTGTTATGTTCATCCATTACGCGCTCCTCTGGGTTGGGATGTGCAAGGATAGGCAGTTAGCGTGCCAGCCTTGCCTGCTACTTGAAGGCGTAGATCAGCCCCTGCATCAGGCCAGGGAAGCGGCGGCAAAGTTGCCCGAACAGACGGAACGCGGTCTGGTTGTCGCCAACCCGTCGTAGCAGCAGGTCGCGGCGCAAGTGGCCGCCAACCATCTGCTGCAAGCGACGCTCGTAGCCAGCCCAGGCCGCTGCCGTTCGTGCTGGCTGGCGCAGGGCGAGGGCCACTGCATCGGCGGCAAGGATCGCGCTGTCCACCGCATTTTCGATACCTGCGCCCGTCAGCGGCGAGACCAGCCCTGCCGCATCACCAATGAGCAGGGCGTGGTCGCCCACCACCGTCCCGACCTTGCCGCTCATCGGTAGCTGCCAGCTAGCCACCTGCTGCAAGGTTGCACCCTGGCGCACCCGTCCACGAGCGGCAAGGCCGGCCATGTAGTCAGCCAGCATCGCCCGCAGGTTCGCCCCCGCCGCCTTGAGCGCAGTGGCCGTCGTGCCGATGCCAACGTTGGCAGCCTGCGCGCCCGCGAGCGGGAAGTACCAGCCGTAGCCGCTGGCGGTGCTGAGGAAGTCTAGTTCGAGGCCGTTGTCGCCGCCCAGCACGTCGGCGGGGTTGAGGTAGCCGCGTACTGCGACGCTGAGGCCGGGCCGCTCGCTCACCCCCATTGCTGCGCGGGCGACCAGCGAAGTCGCGCCGTCGGCCCCGATCAGCAGCGTAGCCCCCAGGTTGTGGCTGCTAGCTTGTTGGTCGTTGGCAACCACCTGCCAGCCACTTGCCACCCGCTCTACCCCCTTGACCCGCCAACCGTCCAGCAGTAGCACGCCAGCGGCACGGGCGGCGGCGGCGATCTGGCCGTCGAAACTGGCCCGTTCTAGCACCAAGTCGGGTTGCTTGAACCTGCCTTGCACTGCGATCCCGTTCGGGGCAGCGATCCGCACCCCAGCCGCCCGGTACGCCCCCGCAAACTCTGCCAGCCCCAGCCGGCCGAGGGTCGCCAGCGTGCGTGCTGCTATCGCGTCGCCACATACCTTGCCCGGTAGCAATTGCCCGCTTGAGGCGGCGGCTGGGAGAGGGTAAGCTAGCCGCCTGCTGTCTAGCAGCACGATGCTGGCTGGCACAATCCCCCGACGCACCAGGGCGAGAGCGAGGCTGCTGCCCGCTGGCCCCGCCCCTACAATGATCACTGCGTGCTGCTTCATAGTTGCGCCCTGTCGTTTTGGCTACTTGCCCGTGAACTGCGGCTTGCGCTTCGCCATGAAGGCTGCTGTGCCTTCATCGTAATCTGCGCTGTGGCCTGCGATCTCCTGGCCGTACACCTCGTAGTCCAACACCTCGTCCAGGCTGCCAGTAGTGCCGAGGTGTAGGGCGCGCTTGATCAGGCCGAGGGCTAGCGTCGGGCCGTTGGCGAGGCGGCTGGCCCACTCTGTGGTCGCGCTCATCAGGTCATCGTGGGCAACTAGCTTGTTGACGATGCCCAGGCGTAGGGCTTCCTCCGCCCCAATCTTCTCGCCCAGCATACAGAGTTCTGCCGCCTTCGCGTAGCCAACCAGCCGGGGCAGGAAGAAGCTACTGCCGCTGTCTGGCACCAACCCAATGTTGACGAAGGCTTGCAGGAAGCTGGCCTTGTCGCTGGCGATCCGCAGGTCGCAGGCGAGGGCCAGGCTGAAGCCCGCCCCCGCCGCCACGCCATTGATCGCCCCCAGCACTGGCTTGTTGAGGGCCGCCAGCTTGCGGATGATCGGGTTGTAGCGGTTACGCAGGCTGTCCGCAAGGCTGCGCTGCTCCTCTCCTGCGTGGCTCTTGAGGTCTTCGCCAGCGGAGAAGGCCCGCCCGCCCCCGGTGATCACCAGACAGCGGGCGGCCTCGTCGCGCTCTACCTTCTTCAGCACATCCTGTATCTCGTCGGTCAACTGCTGGTTGAAGGCGTTGAGTACGTCAGGGCGGTTTAGGGTCAGGGTCGCCACCCCCTCTGCTACCGCGTAAATAACCGTTTCGTAAGCCATCTTTGCTCCTCTGTGCTGATCACTTGCCCTTGAACTGGGGCTTGCGCTTCTCCAGGAACGCGCTCATGCCCTCACGCTTGTCTTCGCTGGCAAATAGCAGGTAGAAGTTCCTGCGCTCAAACTCCAAACCCCCCTCTATCGTGGTGTCGAACGAGCGTAGCACCGCCTCTTTCGCCATGCGGACGGCTAGGGGCGACTTGCTAGCTATCTCTTTCGCCAGCCGCTGCGCTTCCAGCATTACCGCTTCGACCGGCACCACGCGGTTGACCAGGCCGAAGCTGAGGGCTTCCTGGGCGGTTAGCAGGCGGCCAGCGAGAACGACCTCCATCGCTAGCATCTTGCCAACCGCGCGCGTCAATCGCTGGGTGCCGCCCGCGCCGGGCATCACCCCGATATTGACCTCTGGCTGGCCGAACTGGGCCGTCTCGCCTGCGACCACTATATCGCAGTGCATCACCAGTTCGTTGCCACCACCGAGGGCGAAGCCGTTGACTGCGGCGATCAGCGGCTTGCTGAAGCGGCGGATGCGCTCCCATTTGGCAAACTGGTTGCGCTGCACCATCTCGATCACGCTGGCCTCGGCCATCTCGCCAATGTCGGCCCCAGCCGCGAAGGCCCGCGTGCCAGCCCCCGTCAGGATCACAGCCCGCACGCTGTCGTCCGCCTCCATCCCTTCCAGGGCGGCCACGATCTCGTCCATCAGGGCCATGTTCAGGGCGTTGAGCTTGTCGGGCCGGTTGAGGGTGATGGTGGCGACCGCCCCCTCCTGCGCGGTCAGGATCAGCTTGTAGTCTTGGCTCTGCATAGTTCCTCCTCCTGTCGTTGTGCCAGCGCAGTATGCCACAGACTAAAGGATGATGCAACCCTCGTCCGAATGTCGGGTGGCGCAAATGAAGGATCGTGCTATGATATACGTCGTAGGCTCCGTTTAACAAGCTGCGTAAGGAGAACTGTGATGAGTGATGAGCATTTGCAGGTCGTGGCTGCCGCAACCCGCAGCCAGCAACCTGGCGATTGGGCGACAGCGGGGCTGCTTGCACCCCTATTGGCGCAGGCAGTGGTGGGTTTGGGCTTCTTTATCCCGATTGCGTTGCTGCCCGGCCTGGTAACATCCGGTCAGTATGTAATCTTCGACTGGCTGGCGCGGGGGGTTGCTGCTCTGCTGCTCGGCTTCGGTATCTTTAGCACGGTTCGCGCCCTGGTCAGCTATCGGCGGGCGATCAACCCAACTGCCGTGCTGATCCTCAGCGTCCTGGCCTTGCTCCTCAGTGCCTACGCGATCTGGATGCAGATCAACCAGTTGGTTGGTCTGGGCAGGCTGGCTCTACCATACTGAATTGCACTGCACGGAGGGACTGGCGATGAACGAGACGCATGAGAACTGGACGCTGGCAAAAGTCGAAGCGACAGCCAAACCATACCCTGGCAGCGAAGTTGCCAAAGCACGGATCAGCCACTGGCTCTGGCTGGCTCTGACCTTCACTACCCTGGGCGCGTTGCCTGAACTGCTGCTCACCCCCTCGGTGTTGGCTTACACCACACCCACAGTGACGATGGAGAACTGGGGTATCATGATCTATATGATGATGATCACCACCGCCTCGTTGTTCAGCACCCCCTTGCTGCTAGCTGGCGCAATCGCTAGCATACGCTGCCTCTTGCTCTACCACCATCGGCGTGGGCCAGGGCGCGCCCTGTGGCTTGCTCTGGCGATCCTGCTTGTTAGCCTGCTGCTCTTTGCCTTCTGGTTTTACCTCTACACTGTCTACGCAACGCGCTCCGGTGCTGGTGGCTGATAGCGCGTAGCACGCGCAGCCTTGAGCAGCAAAGCTCGCATAAGCATTGACTTGTCTAACGCTTTCGTGCTATAATGCTAACAGATAAGTGGCGATTTAAGTAAAGCCAGAGGAGGGTAGAGCCATGAGCAGCGAACCTGCCTACAACCAACCCGCTCCCTTGCCACCGCACGTGCTGGCGGGCGCACCGCCGCCTGCGAGTGCGCCGCTATACGATAGCTATGCCGCGCCGCTGGCGAAGGTTGCGCTGGAGCCGGACATCCGCACCTTCCAGCACACCTCGATCTACGATACGCCAACCTCACCACCCAATCAGTCGCTGGCGTACCGCAGAGCCAACTATTTGCTCTGGGGCATCCTGCTCTTCCCTCTGATTGCCGTGTTTGGCGGCGGCACCGTGGGATTTGTGGCTATCATGCTCATCGTATCTCTCCTCGGTTGGGGTAGCATCGCGATTGGCTTTATTGTTGGCTTGTTGGTAGCAGCGGGCTTCGCAG
>JBBROH010000099.1:0-15499 GCA_038229595.1 Chloroflexia bacterium
CAACGGTCACGAACACCCCAACCAATACTCCAACCAGTACCCCGACGGTTACGATCACGCCGAGTAACACCCCGGTGCCGCCGACCGCTACTAACACCCCGACTAACACCCCGGTGCCAACCCTTACGCCGACCGCTACTAACACCCCGACCAACACCCCGACCAACACCTTCACCCCGGTGCCGACCCTTACACCAACCACTACTAACACGCCAACTGCTACTAACACGCCGACTAACACTCCAACCGTTACGCCGACGCGCACCCCGACCAACACCTTCACCCCGGTGCCGCCGACTAACACCCCGACTAACACCCCGACCATCACGCCAACCCGCACCCCGACCGCGACGTTTACGCCGACCAAGACCGCGACCCCGACGGCCACGGCTACGAACACGCCGACCAACACCCCGACCAACACCCCGACGGCTACCCCAACCGACACGCCAGAGCCGGACCTCACCCCGACCTGGTTCGCCCCGCCCTCCATCTCCAAGTAACTCCTGGGCAAAGAGAACACCCCCGCCAGCAATGGTGGGGGTGTTTCTGTTACTGGCAGCTATCGTTTGTTGCTTGCCGACTGGTGCCGAGCGGCTAACTCGTTCCACCCGCTACTGGCTTTGCCCCAATGAAGCAGCAGCAGTGGCTTTTAGCCTGCTGCTGCTTGCGCTCCTGCTGCTATTGGTTACAAGCTCAAGGGCTGTCTCGCGACGGTGAGAGTGGCGGGGAGGGACAGGTGCGTGGCTGCGGCGTTGGTTGCCCTTCAAGCAGCAAAGCAGGGGCGGAGTTGCGCTGCTCGCGCCCTGAGCAACCAAACCCGACTTCGGAGATTTGCAGCCGCGTTGCTTAGTGTGGTGGCGGCACGGGGATAGCTGTCCAGGTGGCAATCACCGGGGCTGTCAGTTGCGGGCGGGCGGCATTACTACCAGCGGCAGTGTAGCGGGTGGCGACCAACTGCCTTGCGCTGGCAAGGTTGGCGGGGGCTGCGGTCTCGAAGCTGGCAGCGGTCAGGCTGGGTTGCGGCGTGCCGGTGGCCGTCTGGGCGGCGGTGACAGCAGCAGCCTGCGTGCTGGTGGGGCTGAGAGGATTTAGCGGCTGGAAGTATTGACCAACGGGGCTGAAGGCGAAGGCGGTGATCGCCAGTAGCGCGACGATGGTGGCGGCCAGAGCGAAGCTGACCCACTGCGGGCGCGCCTGCACCAACCGCACTCGTGGCCCTGCCTGCTCCTGCAATCGTCGCTGGATTGTCGGCCACAGGTCGCGGCTGGCGGGCATTTCGCTGGCTGCGTAGTCGCGTACTGCGCGGCGGATGCGCTCTCCGGGCAAAGTCTTCTGCACTGCTGCCTCCTTAAACACCGTAAACCCCTTGACTTGACTTCGGCTCTCTACTTGGCTGGCTGCATCCAGGTTGGCAGCAACTCGCGCAGCCGCTTGCGGGCCACGCTCAACCGCCAGCGGATCGTCCCTGGTGAGCAGTTCAGTTCTGCTGACATCTCCTCGTCGCTGAGGTCGAGATAGTAGCGTAGCACGATAGCGGCGCGCTGACCAGGCGTGAGTTGGCTGAGGGTGGCAGCCAGCACGGAGTTGCGCTCGGCAGCCTCCATAATCTCGTCCAGGTTGAGGCCGCCACTGACCAGTTCGATCCGTTCGCTGCTATCTTCCTTCTCCAGTGGCACTTGCCGCCCGCGCCGCTGCACTGCCTTGAGCGTATCGTTGACTACGCAGCGCAGAAACCAGGGGGCGAAGGGCCGCCGCTCGTCAAACTGGCCGATCTTTTCGTAGACGCGGATGTAGACGGTCTGCACAATATCCTCGGCCAGGGCGTGGTCGCCGCAGATCAGGAAGGCGGTTCGCAGAGCCTGGGTCTGGTAGCGATGCACCAGCACCTCCAGGCCGCCAATGTCGCCCCGCTTGAGGCGCGCAATCGCCAGGCTCTCCTCGCTCTCTGGCGTGGCCCCGACGAACTCTAGCGCGACCGGCTCTGCTCTGATCATGCATCTCCCTCAACCAGTATATCAACCAGCCCCGCCGATTGTTGGGGGTGGGCAGCTTAGCTTGCGCTGGGCCAAGAAGCGGCGCAGCCTCTACGCAGCTAATTATAGAGCAGCGGGCTGGCTGGCCGCCACAAACAGCAGCTTACCAAAGCGGTCTGACCTCAGGGGCGGCTGGCGTAGCTGGCCCAACTGCCGCTGTCGCCATCAGGCAGCACAGCGAAGACCTTTTGCAGGCCGCCACCAACATAGTAGAGCGTGCCATTACGGAAGTGCTGAACGGCACCATCGCCAAACTCCTCCGTGTCGGTGGCCGCACCGAGGCTCTCGCTGCCGAGGGCTTCCCATGCGCTGGCGGTGCGCGGGCCGGGGGCCGGTGGATCGCCCGCCTTGCGCGAACCATTGCCGATGTAGTCCACTCGCTTGTAGCGACCGTTGGGGTAGAGGCCGTAGGCGTAGCTGGGGCGGCTGTCACTCTGGTTGATCAGCACGGCTCCCTTGCGGAAGGGCTGGTAGCCACCATGTATGCCGTTGGCCGCATCGTAGCCGAGGTCGGTTGCGCAACCGAGCCTGCTGGCGAGTTCACCGTTGCTGGTCAGGGCGTACTGGAAGATTTGCTTGGTTGGTTGGCAGCCCACCTGCCCGCTGCCGCTGCTGCCCTTGCGCTGGTAAATCTCCTTGCCGACCAGGCCGAGTAGCACTTTGTAGCGTGGGTCGCTCTGCTCTGGGTGGTACTCGAAGCGGGCGCGCTCAAAATACTGAGTGATATAGCGTTTGCCATCCGCCGCGTTTACCTCGTAGAAGGCATCGGTGAGCGGGAAGCCCTGCTGCACCAGCGCGCCGTTGTCGTCCCAGTAGCTGAGGAGCAGGCCGCTGACGGCGTGGCCGCTTTCGGGGAAGTTGCGCGAACCCCCGCCAGGGACGACCTCGCTGGCCGCTGTCACCCTGCCAGCGGGATAGCGGGCGAGCAGGGCTTCTTTGCCCAGCAAGCCGAGCAGGATTTGGTAGCGCGGGTTGGTCTGCTCTGGGTGCAACTCGAAGCGAGCGCGCTCAAAATACTGGGTGCGGTAGGTGCGACCATCCGCGTCGTTGGGTTCGTCGTAAGCGTCGGTGATCGGCAAGCCCTGTTGGGCCAGGCCGCCATGTGTCTGCCAATAGCCGAGGAAGGGATCATGTACAGTCTTGCCAGTTTCGGGGAAGGTGCGGCTGGCAGTTTGGGCCTGGGCAGTGCTGCCCGCCAGCATGGTGAGCAGGGCGAACCCGACAAAGAGGAGGAGCGATTTTTGTTGCTTCAAGGGGAGCTACCTTTCTGTAAAGCGCGGGCATGCAAGCGCATCTTCAAGCCACCGCGGGGGCGCAGGGTGGTCGAAGGCAACAGTTCAAAGTGCTGGGGCAGCATCTCCAGGCGGTAGCGGCTGGCTATGGTTGCCAACATCAGTTGCGCCTCCATCAAGGCAAACTGCTGGCCGATGCACAGGCGTGGGCCGCCGCCAAAGGGGAAGTAGGCGTAGCGCGGCATCCGACGGCGGAAATCTGCGGTCCAGCGTTCGGGGCTGAAGCGTTCTGGCTCGGCGAACCAGCGGGGGTCGCGCTGGACAACCCAGGGGGAGAGGGTCAGGTTGGCCCCAGCAGGCAGGCGGTGGCCGCTAGCCTCAAACGACTCGCTAGCCTTGCGGCCAAAGGCCCAGGCGGGCGGGTAGAGCCGCATCGCTTCGGTGATCACCTGCTCGGCATAGGGCAGATTGGGCAGGTCGGCCAGGGTAGGAGTGCGCCCTTGCAGCACGCCGTCTAGCTCGGCGTGCAGCTTGGCCTCGGCCTGACCGTTCTGGGCCAGCAGCATCCAACTGTAGGTGAGAACCAGGGCGGTAGTATCGTGGCCCGCCAGGAAGATGGTGATCGTCTCGTCGCGCAACTGGGTGTCGGTCATCTGGCTGCCGTCGCTGTCCTGCGCTTGCAGCAGCATGGAGAGCAGGTCGCCGTGATCTTCGCCACTGCTGCGCCGCTCGGCAATGATAGCGTAGAGTACCGCCTCGATCTGCTGGATTGCCTGCTCCATCGGGCGATTGGGCATCAACCGCTGGCCCTGGGGCAGCATCTGGCGTAGCGCACCAGCAAGTGAGGTGAACTCCTCGGAGAGCGAGTCGGTGATCACGCGCAGGGCGTGTTCGATGGTCGCCTCCTCAGCAGTAACATCGGTATCGAACAGGGTCTTGCCGACCGTGCGTAGGGTAAGGGCCAACATCGCCTCATGCGCGTCAATCGGCTGGCCGGGCTGCCAGCCAGCCATGATGTCGTTGGTATAGCCGACCATCGTTTGGGCGTAGCTGGCGATGCGCTCGCGATGGAATGCGGGCTGGGCGAGGCGACGTTGGCGCAGCCAGAAGTCGCCGTCGCTAGTTAGCAGGCCGTTGCCCAGCAACTGGTAGGTGCCGCCGCGCTTGTAGAAGTCACTCTTGGTGAAGTTACGGTTGTTCGTCACCAACACCCGCTCAATATCAGCGGGGTTGGAGAGCAGATAGCTGTCGGTGCCTAGAACCTGCATCTTGACCACATCGCCCTGATCGCGGGCGGTGCGGGCGAAGAAGCCAGGGGCATCGCGGCTGAGGTCTGGCAGATTGCCGACCAGGGGCAGGCTGCGGGTGCTGGGTATCGTGCGGTTTGTACTAATAGTAGCCATCATCACTCCTTTATGATTTCGCGCTAGCGACCCCAACTGAGGCCGCCAACCCCGGAGATACGCCCTTCGCTTGTCAGCTTCTGGGTGTCGCTGGCGCGGGGGCCGCTGCTGAAGTCCAGCTTGAGGGCGTAGAGGCTGAAGCTGTTGTTCTCCAACGAGAGGAAAGCGAGGGCGCGACCGTCGGGCGACCAGGCTGGCGTGCGGGCGCGGTCGGTGTTGCTGATTTTCAGTGCGCCAGTGCCGTCCTTGTGCGCCAGCCAGATGTTGGTCTTGCCGCCCACCTTCGCGGTGTAGGCGATGTACTCACCGTCGGGGCTGTAGACTGCGTCGTAGTCAGCTTCGTCCTTGTCCAGTAGAGGCAGCCACTTGCCATCCTCGATACTGTAGGCCCACACAGCAGGCTTCTTCTGGCTGAAGTTGGTGGCAAGGATGGTGGCCTCGTCGGGGCTGTAGGCCGGGTGTTCCCAGCCGAAGTTGCCAAAGTCGGCATCGGGGGCCAGGCGGCTACCCCCTGCGGCATCGCCCTGCGCACTCATCGTCCAGACCACCAGGGTGTCGCTGTTGCCGTCGTGCAGGTAGGCCAACCGCTTGCCGTTGGGCCGCCAGGCGGGGGCAAAAGCCCAGTTGCTATCCTTCACGTACTCATGGGTTTCAGGTTCCGCGTTGGGGTTGAAGTTGTTGGTCAGGCGCAGCGCATTGCTGCCACCCACCTCCGCTACCGCCAGGTCGGAGTAGCTGTCGCCGCGCCGCACATAGGCGAACTGGCTGCTGTCGGGCGACCAGGCGGGCTGCAACTCGCGCTCCTCTGGCGCATTGGGGTCGCGCACCACCCGGCTGGGTACAGTAGCCCTCTGTACCTTGCCGTCGCGCCAGAGCCAGATTGCGTCGTCGCGGGTATAGAGGATGCGCCCGCCAAAGTCGGCAGCGTTCGGCATGGCGGGCGGCCCCGCCTGCACCCGCAAGCTGAGGCCACCAACCAGCAGGGTGAGTAGCGTAAGCATGATAAGGATTGTTTGTTTGGCTTTCATCTTGTTTTGCGGCCCACCTGCATTCTAAGCTGTAGCTATCTGCTGCCGTATGACTGCTCTAGCAATTCGCGGGCTACCGTGCGGTCGTCCCAGGGTAGCTTTTCGTTACCGACAATGATACACTGCTCGTGGCCCTTGCCGAGCAGTACCACGATATCGCCCGCCTGCGCGACCAGGCCGAAGGCGGCGCGGATCGCCTCACGGCGGTCAGCGATCTTGAGGAAGTCGCGGCCCGCCACCTTGCCCGCAGCCTCGGCACCAACGGCGATCTCGTTGATGATCGCCATCGGCTCCTCAAAGCGTGGGTCTTCGTCGGCGATCACGAAACTGTCGCACCACTTTGCGGCCACGCCCCCCTGCATCGGTCGCTTGGCCCGGTCGCGCTCGCCCGCGCTACCAAAGACGCAGATCAGCTTGCCGTCGCGCCCCTCTGCTTTGGTCAGCGGACGGAGAATACCCAGCACCTTGTCCATCGCGTCGGGCGTGTGCGCGTAGTCCACGATGCAGGTGAAGGGCTGGCCCGCCACGATCTGCTCCATGCGCCCCGCCACCCCCGCTACGCTCTCCAACCCCCGCTTGATCACCGCCAACGGTATCTCCAGCGCGAGGGCGACGGTGAGGGCGGCCAGTGAGTTGTAGACATTGAAGCTGCCAGTCAGCTTGAGGTCGAGGTGGATGCTGCCGACTGGGGTGCTAACATCGTAGCGCAGGCCCGCTGGATGAGCCTGGATGTTGCTGGCCCGCACGTCGGCCTGCTGGTTGTGGATCGCGTAGGTTAGCCGTCGGCCACCCTGCGGCACGCGGTCGAGGTAGAGTTGGGCGTGCGGGTCGTCACCATTGACTACGCCGACCTTCGCGATGCCCTTGTCTGCCGCCGAGCCGAGGAAGTCGAACAGCAGTGCCTTGTCCTGGCGGTACTGCTCCACCGAGCCGTGAAAGTCAAGGTGTTCGTGGGTGACATTGGTCAGCACCGCCACGTCATACTCGCAGTGGTCGAGGCGGTGTTGGGCGAGGCCGTGCGACGACGATTCGAGGATCGCATACTGCACCCCTTCAGCCACCATCTCCGCCAGCAAGCCCTGCACTGCGGTCGCCTCCGGGGTAGTCTCGCGCGTGGGATTGTCCCAGAGGCGCGGGCCAACCTTGAAGCTGACGGTGCCGAACAACCCTGTGCTGAAGCCAGCCTCCTCTAGCACGTGGCTGATCAGGAAGGTGGTGGTGGTCTTGCCGTCGGTGCCAGTTACGCCGATGGTGCGTAGCTTGCGGGCGGGATTGCCGTAGAAGGCAGCAGCGAAGTCGGCCAGGGCTGCGCTGGTGTTCGGCACGCTGATCAGCGGCAGGTCGGGATGGGCGGCAGCGAAGTCGGGCAGCACCACAGCCGCCGTCGCCCCCTGGGCTAGAGCCGTCGCCACATACTGGTGGCCGTCGGTGTGGTAGTTCTTCTCGTAGCGGGCAACGAACAAGGTGCCGGGGGCTGCCTCCCGCGAGTCGTAGACGATGGCAGCGATCTCTGCCTGCGCCAGGCTAGCGGCCTGCAAGGTAGCGTTTGGTACTGCGGCCAGCAAATCAGCAAGTTTCATGGCGTAGCTCCTCCTTACAACCTCAACCGCGATCCGCTTGGGAGCTACGCTGCTCCACGCCCAGCATCGGGATCGCAGTCTTCCAATCATTGGGTGTGGGCCGATCAGCCCTTGAAGAACTCGATCACCAACTCCGCCGCGTTGACCCCGGCTGCGGCCTGGCCCTCGCCAGTGGACGCGCCGATGTGCGGGGTAAAGAGGATATTGGCGTTGGGGTCGGCGTTCGCCAGCGCAAGCAGCGGGTTGTCCGCCGCTGGTGGCTCGGTCGCGTACACATCCAGGGCGGCCCCACCAATCTGCCCGCTCTGGATCAGCCCAGCCAACGCCGCCTCGTCGATCACCCCGCCACGGGCAGCATTGATGATCAAGGCACCCGGCTTCATGCTGCTCAGCCGCGCCCCATCCAAAAGGTTGCGCGTCTCGTCGGTCAGCGGCAGGTGGAGGGTGAGCAGGTCGGCGGTGGCGATCACCTCGTCGCGGCCCAGGCTGGTCGCCCCTTGCGCGCTGATCTGCTCTGCGCTCACAAAGGGGTCATAGGCAACCACGCTCATGCCCAGGGCGTGGGCGAAGGCAGCCACCTGCCCACCAATGCGGCCAAAGCCGAGGACACCGAGGGTGCGCCCCCGCAACTCCAGCCCCTGGAAAGCCTTGCGCTCCCACTTGCCAGCCCGTACACTGCGGTCGGCGGCGGACAGGCGGCGGGCAAGAGCCAGCATCAGGCCCAGCACCAGTTCGGCTACCGCCTCGGTAGTAGCGGCAGGGGTGTTCATCACCTTGATGTTCTTCTCAGCGGCGGCGGCAGCATCCACATTGTCCAGGCCCACGCCAGCCCGCACGATCAGGCGCAGGCCCACTGCCTCGGCCAGCACCTCACGGGTCAGCTTGGTATCGCTGCGGACGAGAACGGCGGCGTAGCCATCCTCGCGCAGGGTGCGCTTGAGTTCGTCCACTGGCAGCTTCAGGCGGCTATCAGCTTGCAGGCCCGCCGCTTGCAGCAGACTGGCGGCGCGGGGGTCGAGTTGGTCGGCGATCAACACTCTCTCGTTCAAGGCTACGGCTCCTGCGGCACAAGATTGGGGACGTGCTAGCTGCACGTCCCCCACATTATAGCATATTGCGGCATCTCAGGCTGGCAAGTCAGTCAGATAGTGATCAACTTCGGAGATCAGCGTGGTAAAGTTGAAGGGCTTGTTGATCCAGCCACTGGCCCCGGCTGCGAAGGCAGCATCCACCGTGCGCTGGTCAGAGACCGCACTGAGCATGATCACGCGGGGGAGGTCGCCCGGCTGGTGGTCGTGCTTGAGCCGCCTGCAAACAGTCACGCCGTCCTGCCCCGGCATCATCACATCTAGCAGCACGAGATTGGGGTGTTCGGCAGCCACCTGCCGTTCGGCAGCCGAGGCGTTGGTTGCCGTAACAATCTCATAGCCCTGTAGCTCCAGACGATACTTGAGGATCGCCAGGATGTTCATATCATCGTCAACCAGCAAAATCTTTGCGCCCACCATAGTCTCCCCCCTCCACTCCCTTGACAGTAGTATTGTACCATCTGTTTCGTAGCTAATGCAAGAGGTTGAAGCTGATCACTGGGACACTAAAATATAGAGGCAGAACGGTTGGTAAGGTTTTGGTAAGGTTTGTAGGCACGGGTGGTTTTGGCGGCCAACCAGGAAGTTGTAATCGGGGGCGCAGATGTGGTATATTCTATACGCCTCTTTCAGCCCACGCCTCCACCGTTTGGAGCGGGGCGGAGCCTTACCACTTATGCCAAAGATACTGATCGTCTCGGACATACACGCCAACCTGACCGCCCTCGAAGCGGTACTGGCCGACTTCCAGCAAGCCACTGGGGGGCAGCCAGCGGTGATCTGGTCGCTGGGCGATATGGTGGATTATGGGGCCGAGCCAGAGGCCGTCCTTGATTGCTTGCAGCAATACCCGCTGATCGCCATCCTGGGCAACCACGAACTGGCTCTGCTGGGCAAGGTTGAACTCGCCCTGTTCAACCCCGATGCTCGCAAGTCGGCCCTGTGGACGCGCAGCCAGGTTGGTGAGCGCAATCTCGCCTTCCTCGCCAGCCTGAGCAGCAGCATCCAGGTTGCGGTGGGCGACAGCGAGTTTACCCTCGCACACGGTAGCCCCCGCGACCCGGTCTGGGAGTACCTGCTGCAAGCGGACGACGCGGCGGGCAACTTTGTGATGATGGAGACCAACCACGCCCTGGTCGGCCACACCCACATTGCCAGCTACTTCCGCCTCGCGCCAGGCAAGGGGGATCGCTCTGTGGTCGGCTGCTATGCCGCCCGCGACCGCGAGACGCTGCGGCTGCCCACCGCCAGCAGTGGCGAGCGGCTGATCCTCAACCCCGGCTCGGTCGGCCAACCCCGCGACAAAGACCCCCGCGCCGCCTACCTGTTGTTCGACGACGAAAGCCTGAGCTTCACCTACCGCCGCGTAGTCTACGATGTGGCGCAGACTGCTGCCCGCATTAAGGCTGCCCGCCTGCCAGAACGGTTCGCCCGCCGCCTGGAGCGTGGCACTTTACAGCAGCCGCAGCCCAGTCGAGTTGATTGGCACACCCACAGCATAGAAGGAGTACAGTTTTGCTAGACAGTAGAGGCGAACGCCTACCGATCCAGCACATCTTGATCGCCGTCAAGGATGGCGAGAGCGACGAAGATGCGCTGGCATTGGGTTACGCTACCGCCCGTAAGAGCCACGCTCATTGCACTGTGATGCACGTGATTGAGGTGCCGCAAACCTACCCGCTGACCGCCGACCTGCCCGCCGAGGTGGAGCATGGCGAACGCGCCTTGCAGCACGCCGAGCTAGTGGCAGCCCGCTACGACCTGGAGTTGGAGACCGAACTGGTGCAGGCGCGCAAGATCGGCCCCGCTATCGTAGACGAGGCGGTAGCCCGCAATAGCGACCTGGTGATCGTTACTGCCCAACTGCACCGTCGCCCTGGCGAGTTTGCCATGGGCAAGACTGTACCCTATGTCCTTAGCCACGCCCCTTGCCGGGTCTGGATTTGTCGCTCGGCGATCAACGAGCAGGATCGCAACCCCTTCGCACATATTACCCACCATGAGGAGAAGAACTAAATGCGGGCAATCATCATGGGCAGCGGGCGGGTTGGTTCGCGCCTGGCCCACCTGCTCTACCAGCAGGGCTACGAGGTGGCCGTGATAGACGAGCAACCCAACTCCTTCCGCCGCCTGGACCCTACCATCGACGTGCTGACCGTGACCGGCACCGCGATTGATGAGGACGTGCTGAAGGAGGCAGGCATTGAGGAGGCAGATGTGTTCGCCGCCGTAACCAACCGCGACAACTCGAACCTGATGGCCGCCCAGATCGCCAAGCACCGCTTCAACGTTGGCACGGTGTTGGTTCGCATCTACGACCCGGTGCGCGGCGAAATCTACCAGTCTATTGGTCTGCAAACGATCAGCCCGACCACGATCATCGCCGATATATTCTTCAACGAAATCATCAAACAGGCCCAGCCCGCCAGCCCCGCTATCGCCCCGACTAGCCAAAAGGAGACCCGCTAATGTACATCATCGTTGTTGGTGGCGGCAAGATTGGCTACTACCTGACCAAGACGCTGGTCAACGAGGGGCGTGAGGTGCTGCTGATCGAGAAGGACTCCAAGAAGGTCGCCACCTACGAGGAGCGGTTTGGCTCGGTGGTGGTGCAAGGCGACGGCTGCGAGGCGGCCACGCTGGAGGCGGCGGGTGCTGCTCGTGCTGACGTGCTGGTGGCCGTTACTGGCGACGACGAAGACAACCTGGTGGCCTGCCAGATCGCCAAAGCGCACTACAATGTGCGGCGCACCATCTGCCGGGTCAACAACCCGAAGAACGAGCGGATCATCAAAGACCTGGGGGTGGACGTGACGGTGGACGCGACCAACCTGATGAAGGACTTGATCGAGCAGTACATCCCAGAGCGACACATGGTGCATCTGCTGACCATGCGCCACGCTGACCTTGCTATCGTTGAGGGGCGGGTGACGGCTGGTTCACCGGTGTTGGGCAAGGTGATCTCGGATGTGCGCTTCCCAGCCCGCACTGTGATCTCGGCCATCGTGCGCCAGAGCCAACTGCTGGTCGCCAGCGGCAGCACCCGCTTCGAGGAGGGTGACGAGGTGATCGCCATCAGCCATAGAGAGCAGGAGGGTGAACTGCAAACCCTATTTACCGGCGAACAAATCGTCCAGATTTAGCAGCCAGCCAGCGAAGCACCCCGTAGCCGTGCGCTGCGGGGTGTCTTTGCGTCGGCCAAAGGGTAGCTACTCCTCGTAGCTGCTGTTCATGGCCTTCTCAGCCAGGTTGGCAGCGTAGCCCGCCGTACGTAGGGCTTTCGTCACCTTGCTCACCGCCGAGTCGCGGGCGTGCGCGCTAATATCGGGCAGCTTGACCAGGGCGGTGGTGGGGTTGAGGCGGCGCAGGACATAGCTGCTGGTTTTGCGGCCTGCCGCCAGTTCGTCCAGCACGGTGGGGTCGTCCACCTCAAGCAGCGTAACCTCGGTCAGGCGCACGCGCTTGACTGCCCGCGCCCAGTCTTCTATGCTGCGGGCGACGTTCTGCGGCACCTCGCGCTGGCTCTGGGCCTGCAAGAACTGCTGAATGCCCGCCACGCTGAAGCCCGACTCCAGGGCGCGCTGGATGCTGTCGCGGCTGATTGTGTAGACGCTCACCATGTCGTGGCGGCTGAGGTCGGCGATCTGCAAGAGGTACCAGAGCGGTGCGCTCTCTGGCTTGAAGACCAGCACCTCGAAGTTGGGTTGGAGCAGCAGCGACTTAGTGGCCTCCGCTGGGGGCAACGGCCCATCCTCGCGCAGGCGGCTGCTGGCCTCTAGCCCCAGGCGGAAGGCGACCGCCTGCCCCGTTGCATCGTAGCCCACGTCGGCCAGGCCCAGCCAGTGCAGGCCGCTGGTGACGATAGCGGCGATCACCCGCCCCTCGCGCTGCGGCCAGTTGGTGGCGAAGCTGGTCAGATTGCGGTAGCCGCCCATGAAGCGCACGGCATCCTGCTTGTTGCGGAAGAAGATGTAGGGGTCAGCGGTCTCAAAGTAGTTGACCAGGCTGCTAGTGGCGTACCAGTGGCCGGGGGCGAGTTCGAGCAGCTTGTCCACAACCTTGTGGCGGCCAAAGGTGATGTTGCCTGCCCACCAGAAGCCAGCGGCGTAGACTGCTGGCTCAAACCACTCCTTGTCGTCCAACCAGAGGTGGGCCAGGCGGCGACTCTGGGCGGCGAAGCCGAAGGCGGCCCACTCGTCGGCCTTCGCAGTCAGCAACAAGCGGTCACGCTCTGGATTGACGCGCAAGAGGTCGAGGGCGAGGCAGAGGTGGAGGATCAGTTCGAGGCGGTTGGTCGGCAGGTCGAGCGGGTCGGGTTGGAGCAACAGTTCGTTCAGCCGCTTGCCGACCCGCTTGGGCAGGCGGGTCTCATCATGCGCGGTCAGGCTGAACTTGTTCTGCTTGACGAAGGCAAGGACGGTGAGGATGTCCCAGGCGAGGGTGTGCGGCTGCTGCACTGCGCTGCGCTGCGGTTCACCCACGAAGGCCGTGATTGGCGGCGGGGGGGTATGCGGCTGGACATCGGGCTGCATAATATCTTTGGGGATGAAGAAGTTACGTACCGCCCCGGTGTAGGTCTCCAGGACGAGGAAGCGTTGACCGAGCAGGCGCAGGCTCTGGCGCATCTCTGCTTCGGAGAGGCCCGCCGCCCGCCGTAGGGCATCGAGGGTCATGCGCCCGCCGTGCTGCTCAAGCAGGCGGTAGATTGCCTGGGCGTTGTCGGGCAAGATCGCCAGCATGGCACGCACCCGCTCTGGCTCGGCGAAGGCACCCAGTAGCACATCGGCTACTTCATCTTTGTAGTAAGCGGGCTGGCTGAACTTCAGCTTCCAGTTGGTGGCGATCTGCTCAAGCTGGGCCAGTTCGTACTGCTCTAGTAGCTTGCTGACTGGCAGATCGAAGCGGGGCGGCTCGGTCATCTCTGCCGCGATCTTCTTTAGCACGCGCGCGACTTCGCTAGAGATCGAGACCGCGGGCCGCCGCTCGGCACCGTCGGCGGGGTTGCCCTTAGTTGCGTAGCGGTATTGGCTGGTGACCACCCGATTGTTCTTCGCCAGCACGTCTTCGACATCTACGATCCCTAGTTGGCTGATGTGTTGCAGCATCGCCTGCACTTCTGCCGGGTTGAGCGAGAAGGCGACCGGTAGGGTGTCTACGAAAGCGGTGCTGGCCCGCTGATCCATCAGCCAGTTGACGAAATTGCGCTGCTGGGCAGTCAACTCACCCCAAATCCACTTGACCGAGGTCTCATCAATCAACTCGCGGTAGAGGAGCATCGCCAGTTCGTTCTGGCCCAACCGGGCGGGGGGTAGTTGGAGGGCGGCGGCGATCTGCTTGAGTTCGTCGTAAGAGCGACCAATCAGCCGCCCCAGCAGGTTTTTCACAATAATTTACTCCCCAATGCGCGTACTTTAGCTTCATGCCAGCCCCCATGCTAGAGAGGGGGATACTCTGCATGGTATAACATACGGCTGGTAGTTTGTCAAATATGGGCTGGTTGGGGGGGCAGCCCGCATCGTCCGGGCTGGCTGCGGGAGGGTGGCTGCCTCCCCCCTCACCAGCCGATAGTACCAGGGCCGCCCTTGAAGGGGCCGACAAGCTCGCTGGTAATCCAGCCGCCGTAGAAGTCGCCCTCCTGGGCCTGTACCCGCTCTGCGCCGACGTAGCAAGCATCCATCCGTCCAGGATAGAAGGCGACGGCATCACGCAGCAACTCGTAGCCAGGGGCGGGATTCGGGTAGTACCAGGCAGCATTGACGGCCTGCCGCTCGGCAACAGTAATCGTGTAGTAGCCCGCCTGCCCCTTAAACTCGCAGAAGCTAGAGCGTGAGGTGCGGCTAAGGTGGGCCATTATGATGTCGCGGGCCGGGACGTAGTAGACGGGCGGGTGGCTGGTCTCCAATACGCGTACTGCCGCCGTGCTATCGGCGATAATCAGGCCGTTGAAGACCACCTGCACCCGCTTGCTGCTCGGCTCAACGCGGGGCGGGCGGGGGTAATCCCAGACCGACTCCTGACCAGGGCCGGGTTGTACTCGCTTATTCATGGTGCTGCTCTGCCTTTCGGATGCGGAACTAAGTGTGCCAATCGGCAAGCCCAAAACCTGCCAAAGCCATTATACCATTTGTTGCCGCCCCAATTCCTGTGCTGATTTGGTGGGGTTTGCGTGCCTTCGCCGCTTTACAATAGGGCAAAGCAGTGGTATGCTTTGACAATCGTCTAAGCCGCTGGTAGAAGCGGCGCAAGATGTACCCTGTGCTACCCAGGGCAAGGCTGGGGTAGCAGTCGAACACACAGTGGCTTCGCAAGAGGCCGAGAAGAAGAAAGGTGAAGTCCTTGAAGAACCACAAGTTGTATCGTTTGCTCGCTTTGGTGATGGTGCTTTCCCTCAGCCTGTTCGGAGTCGCACAGGCAACCAACAACCAGAGCGTCAGCAGCAAGCCGCTGGCCGCCCCAGCCAAGTCGGTAGAGAAGCAGAAGGGCGGCCCCATCACCCAGGTGTCCAAGTCTACTGGCGTTGAGTGCAGCACCCAGAATGCGGATGCGCTCAATATGCAGACCAACATCCGTGCTGGTCTGATCCTCTTTGAGTGCTTCGGCGGCGAGAAGCCGAAGATCGATGGCAGTAAGTCTGTCACCGCTGTGCAACCCAACAGCAGCCCCAACTTTGGCGGTACTGATGTGAACACCATCACCGGCCCAGAGACCTTCCCCAAGGTCACGCAGGCTGAGGCGATGGTCTGGGCCAACGGCCAGAACGTGGTCGTCGGTATGAACGACTCGGCTGGCTCCGCTAGCACGCCGCTCACGTTCTCGACTGTCTCCTACTCGACGGATGGTGGTACAACCTTCACCCGCATCAACCCCTCGCCCCTGACTGGCTACGGTAGCAACTTTGGCGACCCGCTGGTTGTCTACAACGTTCGCCTGGGCAAGTGGTTCGATGGCGAACTGGTTAGCGGCAGCGGCCCGAACGGCAACTGTGGCGCGCAGGGTATCGCCGTCTGGCAGTCCACCAATATGTCCACCTGGACGGGGGCAGCCTGCGCCCATGTGGGTAGCAACGACGACCGCATCGCGGTTTGGGCCGACAACAACCCGGCCAGCACCTACTATGGCCGGATGTACATCA
>JBBROH010000100.1:0-15479 GCA_038229595.1 Chloroflexia bacterium
CGGCAAGCTGGGTGGCTCCAATGCCCACACTGACCCTGGCACGGGCTGGCCCTGGGACAAGTACCTCGGCCTGGTACGCACTGCTGCTGGGCTGGACAAGGTGACGGCCCCCGACCCCGATTACGCGGTCTACGGCCCGGCTACGATCAGCCTCGAACAGTTCAGCCAAACATTGCAGGGAGCTAACAGCCCAGCCCTCGAAGAAGCCAGCGATTGCTACCAAGTCTGCCTCGATAATGGGGTCAACCCGGCGGTGGCCCTCGCTTTCTTCGCGTTGGAGAGCAACTATGGCAACGCGCTGAACGCCGCTGACCGCAAGAACTGGGGCAACCTGAGCGACCACAGCAGCGGCCAAATTAGAAGCTACGACGCGTGGACGCTGGGCCTGCGCGACTGGGCTACCCACTTCCAGCAAGGAGCCTACGCCGACAAGGGGCTGAAGACGATCAGCCAGATCGTGCCAACCTATCAGCCCTCCAGCACGGGCGGCACCGCCGCTGGCTACAACCAGTACATAGGTAAGCTGCACGCCCTGATCCAGGGCTGGCAAAGCTAGCGGCTAACTTCTATAGAAGGGCGTAGAAGGGCGTAGAAGGGCGTAGAAGGGCGTAGAAGGGCGTAGAAGGGCGTAGAAGGGCATAGAGGGCTGCACAACTAGCCTTCCAGGTTGCCTGCCAGCCAGCGGAGCGTGGGAGTTGGGCTAATCCGCTGGCTGTGCTGGCAACCCTGCGCCCCCAGGCCGTGGGGCAGTCGCTGCTAGTGCGCTACCTGGCGGGGCTGGCGGGCGCAAAGCTGACAAACTGCGCCCCAGCAAGGCAAACACTTAGCTAACGCGCATGGTCTTGCGTAGAATCGGCAGATTATGGTATAATCAAGGCACAACAACCTCGCAGCTTTTTGGAAGTGGGCGCACCCCACTTTTCTTGTTGTATGGAGGGGTAAGGATTACCTGCCCCTTGCTGCTTGAGGAGGGTAGGAGACCAAACAATGAAAAGCGAACTTTATTCTGCCATCGCCCAAATCGCCGCCGAGCGTGGTATCGACCGCCAGATCATCCTGGACAGCCTCAAGACTGCCTTGCAAGCCGCCTACAAGCGTTCTACAAACAGTGAGGCTGAAGCGAATATTGACATTGACCAGAACACTGGCGACATCCGCGTTTATGTGCAGAAGATGGTGGTTGAAGGGCCAACCGCTGGCCCCGACGAGATCACCTTTGATAAGGCGCGCAAGGAACACCCCGATACGAATGTGGGCGATAGCGTGCAGGTGGATAGCACGCCACGCGACTTTGGCCGCATTGCCGCCCAGACCGCCAAGCAGGTAGTCTTGCAGCGCATCCGCGAGGCGGAGCGCGACACCATCTACTCTGACTACTATGACCGGGTTGGCGAGATTGTCACTGGCAACATCGTGCGCCAGGAACAGCACGCCTTGATCCTGGAGATGGGCAAAGCCGAAGCTCTGCTGCCAGAGAGTGAGCAGGTCAAGAGCGAACGTTACCGCATCGGCCAGCCACTCAAGGTCTACCTGGTCAAGATCGACAAGACGCATCGTGGCCCCGCCATGACTGTCAGCCGTACTCACCGTGACCTGCTCAAGCGGCTGTTCGAGCTTGAGGTGCCAGAGATCAAGAACTTCACAGTTGAGATCAAGTCTATCGCCCGCGAACCAGGTGTCCGCAGCAAGGTAGCTGTTGCTGCCCGCCAGGATGGGGTAGACCCGGTAGGCAGTTGCGTTGGTATGCGCGGTATCCGCATCCAGAACATCGTCAACGAACTGTACGGTGAGAAGATCGACGTAGTGGAGTGGAGTTCGGACGCGGGCGTGTACATCGCCAACGCACTCTCCCCCGCCCAGGTCGTCAGCGTGGGCCTGAACGAAGACCCGGATGTAAAGACAGCCACCGTCGTCGTCCCAGAACGGCAGTTGTCGCTAGCTATTGGCAAGGAGGGGCAGAACGCCCGCCTTGCTGCCAAGCTGACGGGCTGGCGCATCGACATCAAGAGTGCATCGGCGGGTCTGCGAGAGCAGGAGGATGAACTCGCGCGCGTTGCCCGTGCTGCCCTCAGCGGCGAAGGGGGAGCGAGCAACTTCAGCCTGGAAGGGATGATGCCCCCTGACTTCACGCTGGAGAACGCCCCGGTTGCCGATCAGCGGCGCACCGTTCGTCCTGACAACACGATCAGCTACCAGGGCAACAGCTACGGCCCCTTTGAGGACGAACTGGTTGGCGAACAGGTCTATCTCGCAGAGCGTGAGGGCAACCTACGCGTCCGCACTGCCAGTCGCATCCTCGGCAACTTCCCGCTGCTGCCTGCCCTGAACGAAGGCAACGACGGGGAGGAGTAGGTGGCGTTCTTCATCAGAGCGGGCGTACAGCGGGTGCGCCCACCAATCGAAATGGCGACCATGTAGCGTGACTACCAGGCAGCAAGAAGATGAGCAACCAGACCGCCAGCCAACCAGATAGCAAGCCGAAGCAGCCGCTGCGCCCCAGGCACGTGCCACAACGCACTTGCGTAGCCTGCAAGCGCACAGAGGCCAAGCGCGGATTGGTACGCATTGTGCGTACCCCCGAAGGCCGCGTGGTGATTGACGAACGCGGCAAGGCGAACGGGCGGGGGGCATACCTCTGCCGCACCCAAAGCTGCTGGACAATAGCCCTCAAGCGGGGCGCACTAGAACGTGGCCTCAAGCTGCAAATCAACCAGGAAGATCGCGCCATGCTAGCGGCCTACGCTGCCAGCCTGCCGCTTAGTGATGATGAGGAGGGTAGCGAAGGTGCGCCCGCATAGCCCTACCCAGGCGTGGACAATTGAAGACTGGACCCGAACAGTGGTGGTCGCCTATGCGTAATTAGCGTAGCCAGCCAACTATTGGTCAGCGGCGTTTGTGCGCCCTGCTTCCCTGCGGGTCAAGTTCAACAGCTACCCTGTCCGTAGCCCGAACCTGATCCCTTATTTTGTGGATCGGTCGAGTAAACGTAAAACAGCTTTTAGCATAGGAGAATGAAACATAATGAGTGACGAAAGAGAACCAAGACCAGAGGGTGCAGCCAACGCTCCCGAAAGTCAGCCGCGCCCAGAGCAACCACGGCGCAACGATGGCTACAACGAGTACAACGCCACTGGTGGCGAAGACATTACCGCACTGCCGAAGAACGTGCGCGAGTTGTCGCGCCCGACTGGTGCGCCACCGCCGCCACGTCCCAGTGGCCCCGGCGGTGCTGGCGGCTACCGTGACAACAATGGCGGTCAGGGCGGCTATCGCGGCCAAAGTCAGGGTGGCCCTGGCGGTGGGCAGCAGGGGGGTGGCTATCGCGGCCCCAGCAGCGGCGGGCAGGGCGGCCCCAGTGGTGGTCAGGGGGGCTATCGTGGCCCCAGCAGCGGCGGGCAGGGCGGCCCCAGCGGTGGCTACAGTGGGGGAGGGCAGGGGGGCTATCGCGGCCCCAGTGGCCCCCCGCGTGAGGGTGGCGCACCCGGTGGCCCCGGTCAGGGCGGTTATAGTGGCGGCGGGCAGGGGGGCTATCGCGGCCCCAGTGGGCCTCCGCGTGAGGGTGGCGCACCCGGTGGCCCCGGCCAGGGTCAGGGTGGCCCCGCTGGGGGCGGCTTCCGCAGCAACGGCCCTAGCAACTATGCTGGTGGCGCACCGCGTGAGGGCGGCTACAGCGGCCCCCCCCGTGAGGGTGGCGCACCGGGCGGCCCCCCGCGTGAGGGTGGCTTCGGCGGCGGTGGTGGCGGTGGCTATCGTGGCCCCGCTAGTGGGGGCGGTGGCGGTCGGCCTCCCGGCCCAGGTGGGGGCGGTGGCTTCCGGGGCGGCCCCGCTGGGGGTAGTAGCGGCGGCTTCCGAGGCGGCCCTGGTGGTGGGCGCAGTGGCCCTGGCGCACCGACGGCTCCGCCAACCGGCGTAGATCGCGGCCAGCCAACTCGCCGCACGACCGACCCTAGCCGTGACAAGCGGCGTGACCAATACGCCCCTCGCGACAACGACCAGGCGGGCGCACGTGGCTCGGTTGCGGCTGCAACCCGCAGTATGCAAGGCAACCGTCGTCCTGGTGGCCCCGTCGCTCTCAGTGAGCGGCCACGCACCATCGTTGAACTGCCAGCCCTGATGTCGGTCAAGGATTTGGCCGACGAGTTGAACTTGGGAGCGGCAGCCGTAATCAGCGAGTTGATGAAGAACGGCATGATGGCGACGATCAACCAGGAGATCGACTACGAGACCGCTGCGATCATCGCGGGCGAACTCGGCTTCGAGACCCGCGAGCAGAAGATCGAGATCGATGCGAACTTCATCGCGCCCAGCCCAGAACAGATCACTGAGATGATCAAGAACGACCCTGATGCCCGCCCCCGCCCGCCGGTGGTGGTGATCATGGGCCACGTTGACCACGGTAAGACCAAGCTGCTGGATGCGATCCGCTCGGCCAACGTCGCGGCTGGTGAAGCCGGTGGTATCACCCAGCACATCGGTGCCTATCAGGTAGAGGTGCAGGGCCGTAAGGTCACGTTCCTCGACACCCCCGGCCACGAAGCCTTCACCGCCATGCGCGCACGTGGGGCGCAGGTGACGGACATAGCAGTGCTGGTTGTCGCCGCAGATGACGGCGTGATGCCGCAGACGCTGGAAGCGGCAGCCCACGCCCAGGCCGCGAAGGTGCCAATCGTCGTTGCGGTCAACAAGATGGATCGTGAGGGCGCGAACCCAGAGCGGGTCAAGCAGCAGTTGTCGCAGATCGGCCTTACGCCCGAAGAATGGGGCGGCGAGACTCCTTTCGTCCATGTCTCCGCGAAGGACGGCACCGGTATCCCCGACTTGCTCGACGTGCTGCTGATTGTGGCTGACATTGCCGAGTTGAAGGCCAACCCCAACCGCGCTGCTATCGGCACGATTGTGGAGGCGCGCATGGACAAGCAGCGTGGCCCCGTGGCTACGGTGCTGGTGCAGAACGGCACGCTCAACCTCAACGATGCCATCGTCGTCGGCACCGTTAGTGGGCGGGTCAAGGCTCTGCGCGATGACAAAGAACGGCGGATGCGTAAGGTTGAACCTGGCACCCCCGCCGAAATCCTCGGCCTCAGCGAGGTGCCGCAGGCTGGTGACGTGTTGCAGGTAATGGCGGACGACAGCATCGCCCGCGATATCGCCAGCCGCCGCGCCCTCGTCCGCCGCGCCGAGTCGATCCAGCCGCTCAAGGCTGTCAGTTTGGACGACATCTTCACCCAGATTCAGGCGGGTAAGGTCAAGGAACTGCGCCTGATCATCAAGGCCGACGTGCAGGGTTCGGTTGAGGCTCTGGTCAGTTCGCTAACCAAGCTGACCACCGAAAAGGTGAGCATCCGCATGATCTTCCAGGGTACGGGAGCTATCGGCGAGTCGGACGTGAACCTGGCAACTGCCTCTGGCGCGATCATCATCGGCTTCAACGTGCGCCCCGACCCGGCAGCCCGCCGCTCGGCTGAGGCGAACCATGTTGACATTCGTTTCTACAACATTATCTACAACTTGATTGATGACATCAAGGCGGCCATGGTCGGTCTGCTCGACCCCACCTTCCAGGATGTGATCGACGGCGACGGCGTGGTGCGGGCGGTCTTCAAGCTGCCCAAGAACGAGCAAGTGGCCGGTATCATCGTCAACGATGGCAAGCTAACCCGCAACTTGCAGGTTCGCGTGTTGCGCGGTGGCACTGTGGTTCACGACGGCACGGTGAGCAGCCTGCGCCGCTTTAAGGACGACGTGCGCGAAGTGACCTCTGGTTACGAGTGCGGCCTCGGCCTCGACAACTTCAACGACTTCCACGAGGGCGACCAGTTGGAGTTCCACCACCGCGAGATGGTGAAGCCCACCACGGCCTGAGAGCGGTAGTCAGCGGTTGACGGCAGGGGGGTTGGCAGGGGTTAGTGGCAATCACTACCCACTGCCACCTCCCCGCTGCAATTCTGGGGGTAAAAGTTATGGCTTATGGCAACAAGGGGAATGGTCGCCGCCCCGCCCAGGTTGGTGAGGCGATCCAGCGCGAGATCAGCGAGATCATCCTGCGCGAGATGAAAGACCCGCGCATGGGCTTCGTTACGATCACCAGCGTGGATGTCAGCCCCGACCTGAAGCTGGCGCGCATCTTCGTCAGCGTCCTCGGCACAGACGAGGAGCGGCAAGCAACGATGGTGGCGTTGGAGAAGGCGCGGGGCTGGTTGCGCCACGAACTGGGTGGGCGGCTAGACCTGCGTGCTGTCCCCGACCTGGCCTTCAAGGGCGACGTGAGCGGGGCGACAGCCCAGCGTATCAGCCTGCTACTCAACGAGCTATCAGTGGAGGAAGCGAAGAAGGACGCAGCAGCCTGGGCCGAAGAAGGTCAGGGCAAGGGCGGCCAGATCGCCGAAGATTAGCGCATTGGAGATCAACAGAACAGCCTGCCCCGCGATGGGACAGGCTGTTTTCTGTTATAATGACCGCTGTTGGTTAGCGGTGATTCTGGAAGCAGTTGCGGCAGTAGACCGGGCGCGCCCCAGTCGGGCGGAAGGGAACCTGGGTCTCGCGGCCACAATCGGCGCAGTTGACAGTGAACATCTCGCGGGGTGCGCTGTTGTAGCCGCCACCACCGCCGCCGCCACCGCCGCTGCTGTAGCCACCGCCGCCACCGCCGCCGCTGTAGCCTCCGCCACCGCTGCGACCGCCGCCACCACCGCCGCCGCGATTGGACTTGGCCGCAGAACGGCAATCCTGGCAGCGGCCCGGCTCGTTGGTCAGCCCGCGGTCAGCATAAAACTGCTGCTCGCCAGCACTAAAGGTAAACTCGTTGCCGCAATCGCGGCAGGTGATCGCTCGATCCTGGTAAGTCATCTGTATGCCTAACTCCTGTGTACTTGAATGGAAAACGGTTGCTGGTTCGATCTGGTCGGGCTTCAATCAAGTTCTAGTCACCGTTTCCACAACGCCGAAGCAGCCGGGAGCGGACAGAGACCCTCGCGCAACCTGCGCGCCAACCTGGAGATACCTACGACGTTGCTAATTATAGCACATCGGCGGCCTATAGGCAATACTTTTCGCACATATTCGACTAAAAGGGGGCGTTTGGCATGGCAAAGGGACAGGACAGCGGGGTTGCGGGCATTCTCAACCTGAACAAGCCCGTAGGGATGACCTCGCACGATGCGGTGGCGGTGGTTCGGCGGCTGGCTGGTACGCGGCGGGTCGGCCACGCGGGTACGCTCGACCCCGCCGCCGAGGGGGTGCTACCGCTCTGCCTGGGCAAAGCCACGCGGGTGGTAGAGTACCTGAGCGACGCTGGTAAGACCTACAGGGCTACCATAGCCCTCGGCCTAGCCACCGCCAGCTACGACCTGGAAACCCCCCCCAGTGCTATTGCCGACGAGGCGACTCGCGCCCGCCTGCGCGCTATCAGTCGGGCTGAGGTGGGGGCAGTGCTAGCTGGCTTGCTCGGCCCACAGCAGCAGCTACCGCCCATGTACTCGGCGGTGCAGGTGGGAGGGCAACGCCTCTACGACCTCGCCCGTGCTGGCAAGGAGATCGAGCGCGCCTCCCGCCCAATCACCATCTACCGCCTGGACTTGCTGGACATGGGCGAACGGGAATGGCCGGTGGCCGCCCATGCCGAAGCCGAAGCCAACCCTCAGCCGCAGGCTAGCAGCTACCTTCTACAATCTATAGTTGTAGAAGTAGAGTGCAGTAAGGGAACATACATCCGCAGCCTGGCGGTGGAGATCGGGGCGCAGCTAGGCACGCCCGCTGTCCTGGCACATCTGCTACGTACCCGCAGCGCAACCTTCCGCCTGGAAGATTCGTACAGTCTGCAAGACTTGAGCGAACTGGCGAAGAATGGCCGCTTCGACGAAGCACTTTTGCCCACCGACTACGCGCTACAAGACCTACCCCGCCTCGACCTCGACGCGGAGACAGAGCGGCGGGTGAAGACCGGCCTGCCCTTGCCAGCCAGCGGCGACTACCCCGCAGGCCAGCTAGCCCGCGCCTATGCTGGCGGTCAGTTTGTGGCGATCTTGCGCCAGGAGGGGGGCCAATGGCGGCCAGAGAAGGTCTTTAACGTTGATTAGGTTGCTTGCTATGGGAGGGTATTATAGTAACCTCACCATTGGTCGGGGTGTTGTAGAACATAGCGGGGCTGCACGACAGCCTGCTACACTATTTGGAGGAGTAAGGAATATGGCAGCAGGCAAGGTTGAGGCGATCCAGATCGCGGCGGCGGCGGAGGCACCGATGGAGGATGTGGCTGAAGTGGAGGCGGTTGGTGGGCATGGGCTGGCGGGGGATCGCTACCACAAGGGGATTGGTACCTTCTCGCACATCCCCAAGCCGAGGGGTATTACCTTGATCGAAGCGGAGGCACTGGCTGCCGTCAACCAGGGCGGCCTGCCGCTCAACTACGCCGAGTGCCGCCGTAATATCATCACCAGTGGGGTCGCCCTCAACGAACTGGTAGGCCGTGAGTTCCAGGTGGGTAGCGTCACCCTGCGCGGGATCGAACTCTGCGAACCGTGCAACCACCTGGCGGGGTTGGCTGGTAAGGCGTTGGTTGCGCCGCTGGTGCATCGCGGCGGCCTGCGAGCCGAGGTCGTCAGCAGCGGCACCATCCGTCGAGGCGACAGCCTCAGTAGCTAGCAGGCTGCCTGCAACAAGAGGGGGAGCCACCAGTGCGGCTCTCCCTCCCGGCACGCCCCTAACTTAGCGATGTCGCGCCGCTGGAAGCCGACCACCGCGCTGGCTAGCAACACTACCGCCGCCACCGTCAAGATACTGAAGCCACTTGCGTCGAAACCAGTGCGCGCCGGGCTGCCGTACTGGTGGAAGATGCTCAACCCCTGCACAAAGGTGGGCCATTTGAGAGCGGGCGCGAGCAGTTCGAGGAAGTAAGAGACGATCACTAGCACGCCGATAAACGCAACCGCCGCCCCAGGCCGTTGCAGCCAGGCGGCCAGGGCAAAACCAGCCGCCGCCACCACCAGGATAAACGGTACCAGGCTGACCACCCCGGCCACGATCTTGCCACCATCTAGGTCGGTGCCACCCACCGCTGCGCCAATGAGGATACCGAGGCCAGCCACCACCGCGATCAGCGTGCTGGTCAGGGCAATTACGCCGAAGCGGGCGAGGATCACCTGTGGGCGCGATTGTGGCGTGGTCAGCGTCACTTCCAGCCGCCCACTCTCCTCCTCTCCCGCCCAGCCCGCCACCTGCGTCAGGGCGTAGCCAGCGAGAAGCAGAGGCAGGAAGCTGAACAGGCTGACGGCCACCAAGTCGTTGCCAGTCAGTACTTGCCCAGCGAAGCGGCTGAGGGGGCTGTTGCTGCTGCCTAGCATACTCTTGATCACTGGCAACAACAGATTAGCCAGCCCCGCCACGTAGCCACAGTAGAGAGCCAGACCCAGCCCCCAACAGAATAGACCCAGGCGCACATCGCGCAGTGACTTGACGAACAGGTTGTCGAGCAGCCGCTCACGCCAGTTGATCGCCGCTAGCGGGGCAGTCTGCGGCCTGCCCGTCCCCAACTGCACGGTAGAGCCGGAATCGCGCCGTTGGTAGAGGGCGACGGCGAGACCGAGGCAGACGAGGGCGAGCAACGGTGCGACGCTGAAGGCTAGTGGGTCGACACTGCTACCCGGCACCAGCGGCTTGTTGATGCTGGTGTAGAAGAAGGGTGAGGCGTAGACCAGCCACCGCGTGCTGTCTAGCGACCCCGCGATGTTGTTGAGCAGGTAGGTGAACAGCATCAGGCCGATGGCGATGGCTGCCGCCCCCGCCCGCGAGCGGACGAACTGGGCGGCTAGTAGGGCGAGGCCGCCCCAGAACCAAGCTAGCAGCCCGATATTGAGCATGGTCAGCAGGCTGGCGACGGAGCCAACATCAGCATTAGCCACCAGTCCGCTGACATAGGTGATCAGCCAGGCTAGAAGCAAGATAGCGAGTAGTGACAGGCTGTAGCCCAACCACTTTTGCAGCAGCACATTGGCGCGGCTGTGTGGCGTGGTCACTAGCAGGTCGGCGGTGCCGCTCTCCTCCTCACCCCTTGTGCTGCCCGTCACGCTGAGGGCTGCCCAGATGCCCAGCAGCACTGGCATGATGCCAACGATGCGCCAGGTCAGGAAGCCGCCGGGGGTGGAAACATCCACCGGCTCGCCCAGCAGGAAGCGGAACGATTGCAGCAAGGGTGCGAGTGCCTGCGCCGCCTTCAGCCTGTCAGCAGCGGTGGGGTACTGCGCCGCGTAGGCAATCAGGTTGAGGCCGATGATCAGACCGAGGCCCACGCCCCAGCCCATTATTGCCTTCCAGTTGTCGCGGATCGTCTTGAGCCAGATATTCTGTAGCATGGCTACTTCGCCTCCTCGCTGCGCTGGTAGTATTGTAGGAACGCCTCTTCAAGGTTCGGTTCATGGGTGACGAGGTTGACGAGTGGGTGGCGGGCGGCGGTCTGTACCACCGGGGCGACGCTGCCTTGCACCATCACGGTCAGGTTGTTGCCCTGCGCCTCCGCCGAGGTGACACCAGGGAGATTGCTGAACTCACTGGCTGGGACTGGCTGGCTGAAGCTGAACTCCAGGCGGTGCGCCTTCTCGCTGATGATCTCGTGGATGCTAGCGACCCGCACCAGTCTTCCCTCGCGGATGATCGCCACGCGCTGACAGGTGCGCTCTACTTCCTCAAAGATGTGGGAGGAGAGGAACACGCTGGCCCCGCCTGCCTGAGCTTCACGCATGATCGCGTAGAACTCCTGCTGGTTGAGTGGGTCGAGGCCCGATGTTGGCTCGTCGAGGATCAGCAGGCGGGGGCGGTGCATAACCGCCTGGATGATGCCTACCTTCTGCTTGTTCCCCTTCGAGTAGCTGCGGAACTTCTTACGCAAATCGAGGTCGAGCCGCTGCGCCAGGCTCTCCACGAACTTGACATCTACCCCGCCGCGCAGGTTGCCCAGGTATTGCAGCGTCTCCGCCCCAGTCAGGTTGCCCCAGAGCGCGAGTTCGCCAGGCAGGTAGCCGATCAGCCGCTTGATCGCCACACTGTCGCGCTGGCAGTCGAGGCCGAAGATGCTGGCCCGCCCCTTTGTCGGGCGGATCAGGTCGGTGATCAGGCGGATCGTCGTCGTCTTGCCCGCCCCGTTCGGGCCGAGGAAGCCGAACACTTCCCCCTCCGCCACGGTGAGGTCGAGGTCGATCACCCCGCGTGCATTACCGTAGAACTTACTCAACCCTTCGATCTTGATCGCCAGTCCCCTAGCGGTCTGCGGCTCATGCTTGCTCGTCACTTCGTCTTGCACTTGCATCATCCTTGCTCCTTCGTTTGCGCGTCTTTCTCGGCCTTGAACTCGTACCAGGCGGGCATCAGGTTTGCCACATATTCACGGGTGAAACGTAGTAGATCGACGAACTCCTCAACGTTCTCATGCGCTCGGCTTTCGCGGGGTACGATCTTGAGACCGAGCTCGGCGATCTTGAGCAAGCCCTCTGTCACGCGAGAGCGTAGTTCCAGCAAGGTAGTCATGCTACCGCTAGGCAGGCGGTAGTAGTCGCGGCGGTCGCCCGGCACCAGGGTGCGCTCAACCAGGCCAGGGGTCTGCAACATACGGATGTTGGTGCTGACGCTGGCGCGGCTGATCTTCAGTGCGCCAGCGATCTGCTCTGCCGTCAACGAATCAGGGCTAATCAGCAGCAGTGCAAGGATGCGCCCGCTGATGTTGCTGCTACTCGCTGCCTCATAGTACAGCCCCATGCTGTTGATAAACTGCTCTACATCAGGATTGCTTAGATCCACTGGGGTGGGGCGGCTCTGCTGGTCAGGGTTGTCTGCTTTGCTCAAATGCTCACCTTCCTCTTACCTTGCTGTGCTGGTTGCGCTGCCCTCAGCCTACGGTAGCCGGGCTACGCCCCTTACGAAAGCCAATGGCATCGCCTCCGAGCCTTGCAGCACCGGTGCCGCCCTCCAGCGCAGGCTAGCCGCTGGCACGGCCAGGACACCTGTTTCGCCTACTCTCACACGCTGCATAGGGGCTTCGGCCCGCGCACGAGCGTAGAAGGGGTAGGGGTCGGCCTTGAACTCTGCGCTGGCAATGTCCACTGGCCTAGTCACGTCCATCGTTGGCCGCCTTAAAGCTGAAGTTGAGCGGTTAGTGGGGTACGCACCACACAGCAGGTTGGCTTTTTTGCCCAAGCGGTTGGTTCGCAACTGCTACCGCTCTAGCATACCACGTTTCAGTCGTTTCAGTCAATAGTAAAACCGCTAAATTGAGTGAAATGTTTCAGGTATGGGTGAAAGAGAGCCAACAAAGCTGGATATTCATGGTTGCCAGCTTACAACTGGGGGCGGCTAGCTGACAAATCCACCTTTGCAGAGCGGCGCGTTTGTTGATATACTTCAGCCAGAGACGTAAGTTTAGAGGAGCAACTTTGGACAGATTCAGCGACCTCAGTCAGTTGCAACGGCAACCGGTAGCCCTCACCATTGGTACCTTCGACGGCGTACACCTCGGCCACCAGCAGTTGATGCGGAGCGTGAAGGAGAGGGCGGCAGCGCATGGCTGGCGTAGCGCAGTGCTGACCTTCGAGCCACACCCCCGCGCCATTCTGCGCCCAGAGCAACCACTCGTCCTGCTCTGCACCCCGGCAGACAAAGCAACCCTGATTGCCCAACAGGGAGTGGATATGCTGATCACCCTGCCCTTCACTGCCCAGCTTGCCCGCCTGACCACCTACGAGTTTGCCGCCAGCATCCAGGCGCGGCTTGAGGTCAAGGAATTGTGGGAAGGACCGGACTTTACGATGGGCAGCGACATGGTAGGCGTAGAGCAGATCGCGCTGGTGGGGGAGCAGCTAGGCTTTGCGCTGCACCAGATTGACCACTACCGGCTGGCAGGGTGGGAGGTACGCAGCACTGCCATCCGCAATGCGATCAGCGAGGGCGACCTGCGCGCCGCCGCAACCATGCTGGGCCGCTACCACAGCATCCAGAGTGAAGTAGTACACGGGGCGCAACGGGGCCGTACCTTCGGCTACCCTACCGCCAACCAGTTGCCGCCGCCCTACCTGGTGCTGCCCAGCAATGGCATCTACGCCACCTTCGCCGAACTGGATGACGGTAAGTTGCTGCCCGCCGCCACCAATGTTGGCCTACGCCCGATGTTTGCTGACGGCAGCCGCAATGTGGAAACCTACATCCTGGACTTCGATGCAGACATCTACGGCCAGCAGTTGCGCGTCCACTTTGTAGAGCGGCTGCGTGGGGAGGAGAAGTTTGCCTCGCTCGACGAACTGATTGCCCAGATGGGCCGCGACTGCGCCCAGGCGCGGGCGATCCTGGCAGCGGCCCGCTAGCCACGCAACAGAGAGGTAGCCCAGCCGTTCCTGTTGTTGACTATTTCGTGGTCAGCGTGGTATAGTAGGCGAAGGTTAAAGCACATGGTCAGCAACGTGAACAGCAAAGTTAATAATCCAGAAGTGCGCGACAAGAAGTGCGCTACCTGCCGCCACTATGAGCCGTCCCCCCTGCGGCGGCGGGGCTGGTGCCGCAACCCGCTGCTCTACGACCGCCACACCAACCACCTCGTTGAGGAGGATACGCTTGCCTGTTCACGGGGCTTTGGCTCGATAGACTACTGGGAGCCGCTGATCTTGCGCGATGGCCGCACCGCCCTCACCCGCCGCGAGAAGGAGCAGGCGCGGGCAGTATCGCTTGAGTTTGACCGCGAGACTGGCGAAGCGCAGGAGGCGGACTCAACAGAGCGGCTGCCAGCAGCCTCGGCGACGATGGAGAGCGAGAGAACAGAGCCTGCCCCTCTGCCAACCAATACCATCCCACCGACAATAGTGGAGAAGCCGATCCGCAACCCCAATCGGGTCGTCACTGCCCCAACCCCCACGGTGCTACGCTCGGTCGGCAACCCGCTACCCTCGCCGAACGACGATAGCCGCAGCCGTCTACGCCAGCGGTTTACCCGCAAGAAGGCACCGCCGGTCGCTGTCCAGGCTGCCGCCCCCGCCCCTGCACCGCCGCTGACTTTTGGCCGCCGCGTGCAAATCTTTCTCTACGCCCGCCCCTGGTTGCTGCTCCTGGCTCTCCTGCTGATCGTGGCAGGCGCAGGCGGCGTGACACTAGCCCGCAACGGTGGCCTCACCAACCTGCCAGTGGTTGGCTCGATCTTCAGCCCCAAGCCGACCGCCGCCCTGCTACCGACCGCAACCGCTACCATCTTCCTGATCAACACCCCGCCACCAACCCTGGCAGTGCTGCCGACCAGCCAGCCCCAGCCGCCGACGGCCACCCCACCACTACTGCCGCCAAGCGCACTGGCAATCGGGGTCTATGCTCAGACCACTGGTAGCCTCAACGTGCGGGCCGAGCCGAGTACGAAGGGGGCTAAACTCGTCACCCTGGAAGCAGGCGTGACGGTCAAGATCGTAGATGGGCCGAAGCAGGCGGGTGGGATTGCCTGGTGGAAGGTGACGAACCTGCCAGGCCAGCCCGCCGAGGCCGTTGGTTGGTGTTCGGGCCAGTTCCTCAAGCCAGTTGCGCCACCAAAGTTAGACTGGTTTGAGGGTGGCTGGGCGAGAGCGCGTCAGTTGGCTGCTCCTGCCCTTTCTTCAGTCCACCAACAGTCAGCGCGCACTAACCAATGCCACGCCGACAAGGGTGATCGCCACCCCCAGCCACTGTGACCAGCGCAAGCGGTCGTGCAGGAAAACGGCGGCCAGCAGTATCGTCACCGCGCTGAACAGTGAACCGAGGACGCTAACCACCGACACCTGATCGCTGCCGAGGCCGACGCTGTTGGCGACGAAGGCTACGGTATCCAGCAGGCCCACACCGATAATCAGCCACCAGACGGAGCCGCTTGGCAGCCTGACGCTCTGGCCGCTCGGCGTGGCAACCAGGAGCAAGATGGTCGGGGTCATTATCCGCACCAGCCAGACGGGGACTACCCCGCCGATGTAGGGGATGATCAGGAAGCCGTACATCCAGAAGGTAACACCAAAGGCGACAGCGGCGAACAGGGCAAGGGCGATCCCAGAGTGGAAGAAGCTATGACCTTTCACCTGGGCCTCCACCGGTGTCACTGCTGGGGGTGGCGGCCCCGCCGAGGCCAGCACCACGCCCACCAGGGCAGCAGCTATACCAGCCCAGCGCAATGGCTCAAGCCGCTCGCCGCTAGCGAAGGAGAGGACGACAGTTACCGCCGCATAGCTGGCGGCAACCGGCGAGACGACGCTGATCACCCCCACCTCGAAGGCGCGGTAGAGGGCCAATGCGCTGGCGATCTCTAGCAGGTTGGCTAGTACCAGCCAGGCCCAGGGCTGCCAGCCACTGCCTAGCGACCGCTGCAACTCACCGCTGGCAATTACATAGTAACTGAGGATCAGCAGCCCTATCCCTTGCATAAACAGCAGGGTGCGGTAGCTGCCGACCAGGCGGGTGGCATAGCGGGCAAGGAAGTCCGCCACGCCCCAGCAGAGGGC
>JBBROH010000101.1:0-15328 GCA_038229595.1 Chloroflexia bacterium
ACACGCCCATAGTTGAGGTCGCGCTGGCCGACCGGCACTGGCAGCCCTTGCACCTCCATCGGCAAGGCGGCGGCGGCAGAACTGGTGAGTGTGCGTGCGCTGGCCTGCACGCTGTAGCGACCAGCGGTGGCGGCGCGCCCATTTAGGCCGTGGCCGTCCCAGGCGAGGCTATGATCGCCACTGTCGCGCCGCACCCCGCGCAAGAGGGTGGCAACCACGTAGCCCTGCTCGTCCACCACCTTGAGGGTGACGCTGGCGGCGCGGGAAAGTGAGTAGGTGATCAGGATGCGTTCGCTGCCAGGGCCGAGGGCCGGGCGGTCGGCCCACAGCTTGAGGCTGACGGAGCCGAGCCAGCCGCCGAACAGCACCCACATCCCCACCAGTGCGCCGAGGATCAGCAGGGCGGTGGGGATGTTGGTAGGCACGCTGGGGTTGTTGGAGGCCGTCTCGTAGCGCAGGGTTTGCTGCATAGTGCTGACGTTGCCAGCCAGGTCTTCGGCGCGAATCTCCAGCGTGTTCAGCCCAGCCGCCAGCGTCACTGGGAAGGCGAAGGTGCCGGTGTTGTCCACCGTTTGCGGCTGGTTGTTGACGCTCAGTTTGACCCCTGGTTCGGTGCGCCCATAAATCTGCACCTGGGTATCATGCAGCACCGTGCCATCAGCCACACTCTCCACGCGCACGGCGGGCGGGCTGGTCTTGAGGTTGATGCGCCGTTCCAGGCGGGCGACGTTGTTCACCGCATCGGTCGCCTCCACCTTCAGGGCGTTGCGCCCCTCGGCGGCCAGCAGCACATCTACGCTGAAGCTACCGTCGGGGAGCGGGTTGGTCTCGGTGCCATTCACCTTCACGCTGCTGCCTGGGTCAACCTTGCCCTCGATGGTCAGTTGTCGCTTGTTGGTCCAGACCCCCTCAAGCGGGGCAGTGATCGTGATCGCGGGCGGGCGATCCAGCAAGCTGACGTTGCGTTCGATTACCGCAATGTTGCCCGCGCGGTCTTGTACGTTCAGCTTGAACTGGTTGTCGCCATGCACAAGCTGGCGGCGCAGGCTGAAGGTGCCATTCTCGGCGGAGAGTTGGTCGGCGGGATCGTCCAGCCAGACCAATGCCCCCTGCTCAGTCGTCCCCTCAATTTTGAGGTCGGCAGACTTGGTTTTGAGGCCGTCGGGCAGGTTAGCGAGGTTCACCCCCGGTGCTTTGGTGTCTACCGTGACGGCGGCAGAGCCTGCGATCTGCCCATCGGTGCCGCTCATCGCCCCCGCTTTGACCTCGACGTTGTACTGGCCGTCGGGGACGAGCGAACCGCTGTCGTCCAGCCCGTCCCAGGTCAGCCAGTGGTCGCCGTCACTCTGCTGCTGTTGGCTAGCCAACTTCCGCACCGCCTGCCCGTTGGCATTGATCACGTTGGCATCTATCTTCGCTGCCTCGGACAGCTTGTAGTTGACGACCACGTTCTTCGGCAGATTGGCAGCGGGGTTGGCGGCGGGGTTGGCGGCGGGCGAAAAGACCGAGCGTTGCGGCTTCACCTCGATGCGCGGGCGAGTCAGCCATTGCAGGGGAAAGAGGAAGACGAGCAGCAGCACCACGCCACCGATCAGCAAGCGGGTGAGCATAGTATTGCCACCCAGTGCGCCAAGTACGCCCTGATTGCTGTTCACTTGTCGGCGATTCTGGTTGCTGCGCTGTTGCAAGCTCATCTTCTTCCTCGCGCCACTTCCAGCGGCGATTTCCACTCTGGGCTAATCTATCTCGATCATTATAACACGTTCGTCACTGCTTTGTGCCTTGAGTGCCTGCTTCTGGGGCTGGCTGGCGGGGCGATCTAGCTGGGTGGTAGGTGGAGCGACCCGCACTGGCGGCGGGGCGGCAGTGGCGGGCTGCTTCGGTTTGGCGATGCTGCCCGTCCTGCTGATGCCGAAGTCGGCCCCGCGCAAGCCGAGTACTGCTACTGGCTGACGCAGGTACCAGAGCAGCAGCCAGCAGCCGAGGGCGACCAGGGCCGAGCTTGCCGCTGCCAGGCCGTAAGCCGCGAGGTCGGTTTGCACACCGGTGAGTGGCTGGTTGAGCAGGGCGGGCAGGTAGCTGAGACCGAGAACGAGGATCGCCACCCCCACCAGCAAGGGCAGGATCGCCCGCCAACCGATCTGCTCGACGGCGAACAGAGTATCACCCTTCTGCGGCTGGCTGAAGGAGAACTGCGCTCGCGCTTCTGCCCGCTGCGCGCCCCAGTCGGCCAGCAACCCGACGAGATAGCCAGCGGCAGCCCAGGCGACGAGTTGCAAGATGTTGGCGAGCAGGCCGACGGAGCCAGGGAAGAAGGGGGCAATGATGTTCGCCACCGTGCCGAACGAACCGGCGTTGGCGAAGCGGGTTCGTAGCGCATCCACTCCCTGCGGCGTGTTTGCCCCCGGCCCATAACTGAAACTAGCGAGCAGGGTTAGCCAGACCCGCGCCCCCAGCCCCGCAACCAGGCCCGCTCGCTTGCTGATGATCAACCCACAAAGGAGGGGCGCGAGGAAGCCGAGGCCGTAGCCGATCAGCAGCGGGCTGGCCGCCACCAGGATCGCCACCCAGATGTGGCGCACTACCCAACCGAGCGGGATGACCGTCACCGCCAGGAACAGGGCGCATAGGTAGGGAGAGACCATCAGCAGCGGGTAAGCGAGGCTAGCGACGGCGAAGGCGTAACCCCAGGGGGTCGCCAACGTCCCCGCGACGAACACGGCCAGTGGCACCACCAGCTGCCACTCGGCAGGGTAGAGGACTAGCAGCCCGCTGAGGTAGACCAGCCCGGCCAGTGCGCCTGCGCTAGCTAGCCTGCCAATGACGAGTTCGTGTTTTTGGTAAACGCTAGTGATCACAGTGGTTACCTGCTCGGAGAGCTACTGCTACTTGATTAGTGAAGGTACTGTCCCTTCTTCAAAAGCCCGACTATCATACCCTAGCTTGCGCTGCGCGCCCGCGTCTTGGCCCAGTTTCGCAGGGCGGTAATGTCCTCGCGCATGGTCTGCGCCAGCGGCACTGTCGTGCGGATCGCGTTGAGGATGTCGGCGTTGGTCAGGTCGTGGCCCTCATCGAAGGCATCGTAGAGGGCAGAGATGATCGCCTGCTCGATCTCGGCTCCGCTGAAGTTGTGGGCTGCGTCGGCCAGGGCAGGCAGGTCGAAGTGGGCAGGGCTGCGCCGCCGCTTGTGCAGGTGGATGGCGAAGATCGCGGCGCGCTCCTCCTCGGTGGGCAGGTCTACGAAGAAGATTTCGTCGAAGCGGCCCTTCCGCATCGCCTCTGGCGGCAGGCTGCTGACGTTGTTGGCGGTGGCGATCACGAAGACAGGCGACTGCTTCTCTTGCATCCAGGTGAGGAAGCTGGCGAAGACGCGGGCTGTCGTGCCGCCGTCGCTGCGCCCACTGGAGGAGATGCCGCTCAGCCCCTTGTCAATCTCGTCTAGCCAGAGGATCGCCGGGGCGATGCTCTCAGCGGTTCGCAATGCCGCCCTCATGTTCTCCTCCGACGAGCCAACCATCTCGCTGAAGACCTTGCCCAGGTCGAGCTTGAGCAGGGGCAACTTCCAGAGACTGGCGACCGCCTTCGCCACCAGGCTCTTGCCGCTGCCCTGCACGCCAAGCAGCAGAATGCCGCGTGGCTCTGGCAGGCCAAACCGCCGCGCCTCCTCGCTGAAGGCCAGTTGCCGCTTGTGCAGCCAGCCCTTGAGCGTAGCCAACCCGCCCACATCGTCCAGCCCAGCGATGGTGCTGTAGTATTCTAGCACGCGATTGCGGCGGATCAGTTGCTCCTTCTCAGCCGCGACGATGCCGCTATCCAGCCGTCGGGTGAGGACCAGCGAGCGGGCAAAAGCGTTCTCCGCCTCACCAGTGGTCAGCCCTTGCGCGGCCCGCAGCACGTCAGCGCGGTTGCCGTCGTCAAGCTGCACCTTGAGGCCGCTGCGCCGCACCGAGGAGAGGACCCGGCCCAGTGCCTCATCCAGTTCGTCCACGTTTGGCAGGGCGTAGTCGCAGACGGTGATCTCCTTCTCCAACTCTGGGGGGTAGCGCAGCAAGGGGGAGAGGATAACCAGCGTCTTGTGGCTTTCCTTCAGTTGGGCGGCCACGTCGCGCAGCTTGCGGACGACAGGGGCGCAACTGGCCCCCAGCTTGCCCTCGTCAATGTAGGGGTGGAAGTCCTTAAGGATGAAAATCGCGGCCTCACGTGCGCTGCTGATGTAATCCAGCACTTGCAGCGGGTCTTTGGCGGTCGGGTCTACGCTCTGCGGGGTTGGGCCATCCAGGTTGACGATACCCTCGGTTACAGTCCAGGCATAGAGGTGCTTGCTGCGGCGCAGGCAGATGCGGCGCAGGCTGGCTTCCACCCGCCCCTCCTCCCAGGATACGATGTACAGTAGGGGATAGCGGGCGCGCACCAAGACATCAAGCTCCTCCTCGCGGTTGAGGGGAGCGGTAGGCAGACGCAGCGGCAATCGCTCGTCTGGCTCGTTATCAGAGACAGCCTGCTTGACAGGTTCACGCAGTAGCATCAGTCGTGGCCCTCGACTGGGATGGACGGTAGCCCGCCCTTGTGCAACTATTGTAGCACACGGCTGCGGTTATGTCAACAGGGCGGGGTTATGTTGCGGGTTCGGGCTGGCAGGGGCAGCCGCTTACGTGGCCCAGGCTTGACAGCAGCAGCAATATCAGTTACATTACCTTCCTACTAGATGGAGGCGACCGATGCAACAGACCAGCGAACCAAACCAGCAGCAGGGCGGGGCTGAACACTCGCTAACCAGCGCGCTCGGCTGGCTAGCTCTCGGCGGGGTGGCCTACGCCGTTTGCTTCGGCAAGTACACCAACCTCTACATTGCGCCGAACATGATCTGGCTAGTGGCGGGCGGTGGCGGCATCGCGTTGTTGGTTGGCCTCTTTCAACTGGCCGCTAACCTGCTTAGTCGCAGCAGCTCGCCTGCCCAGCAGCCACTGCTCGTGCGCGGGCTGGCGATCCTGTTGCTGGCTTCCCCGCTTATCTTCTACTTCGCTGTTACCCCACGCTCGTTCGGGGCTGACACGATCCGCACTGGCGGCACGATCTCGATGATCGGCGTAGGTCAGGTTGACCCGCAACGGGCGGCGGAGGCCCAGGCGGGCCAGCCACCCAGGCAACTCAGCGGCCTCGACGGTGCGCCAACCGTCACCCCAGAGCCAGAACTGGGCAGCAACAACGCGGCGGGGGTCTGGTCACCAACGCTGGTACAGTTGAGCCAGGCCCTCGACCAAGAGGCCGACGCTACGCTCGGCAAGCCGCTCCACGTCCTCGGCTTCGTCTACCGCGAGGCGGGTTTGCCGCAGGGTACCTTTGTCCTCACCCGCTTCGTTACCATCCACTGCGCGGCAGAAGCGCGCCCGCTCGGTATGCTGGTTGCATCCAGCGAGGCTAACCACCTGAACGAGGGGCAATGGGTCTGGGTTGAGGGCGCAGCAGGGTTGACCAAAATCGACGGGGCGGATCAACCACAGATCGTCGCCAGCAAGGTGCAGCCAACGCGGGAGCCGGGCGATCCCTACCTAATGCTCTCCACCTGGCTACCAAAACAGTACCAACCACCAGTGGTAAGCAGATGAAGGCTACGCTTTGCTGCCTGCAATGCCAGACCAGCAACCAGGAGAACGACAGTACCTGCAAGGGATGCGGGATGCCGCTTGCCACCGCCCGCGCCTACCGTTACCTCGATCGCGCCGAGGAGGAGATTGGGCATAGCCACTATGATGCTGCCCGGCTGCACATGGCGAAGGCGGACGGCGAGATATTGGCAACCCCACCCGGCGATAGCCAGCGGGATGCGATACGCGCTCGTGCCTACTACCTGCAAGGGCGCATCTACTATCACACTAGCTTGCTGGCCGAGGCTGACGCAGAGTTGCTGGCTGCCCGTCAGCAGCTTGCTGGGTTGACTGGGCAGGAGGCGATGCTGGCGAGTGTGCTGAACCTGCTAGGCAACGTGCAGTACCTGCAAGGGCATGAGCAGGAGGCCAAAGCCTACTACGAGCAGAGTGGCGAAGTGGCAACCCAGGCGGGCGCGCACGACGTAGCCGCCAAAGTGAGCAGCAACCTCGGCCACATCAGCCTGAGCGGTGGTGAGATAGATCGGGCGGTCTACTACTACGAGCGTGGCATAAATGAAGCGATAACCGACGGCAATGCTCCCACCCTTGCCACCATCTACCTGGCCCTGGCCTTGCTCTATGCTGCCTGCGGCCCCTTCTCCCGCGCTTACGAGTACACCAGCAAAGCCCTCGCTCTGCGTGAACAATTGAAGGATGACAGTCGCCTGCTAACCGTTATCTGCGACGCGGGCAACGTCTACCTGGCGGCTGGGCGGCTGGAGGAGGCTGAACGCTACCTGCGCGATGCCTACCAGATTACGCAGCAGAGCGAGAGCCGCATAGGTATGGATGGGGTGTTGAGCAGTCTGGCCGAGCTGAACCGTCAGTTGGGGCGCAAGGAGGCATGGTTCAACGCCGCCTCCCGCGCCTTCAACTACCCGGCTGGGATGGTGATCTGGCGCAGCGAAGCGGCTCTGCAACTGGCCTTCTACTTTATTGCTCATGGCGAGTGGGTGCAGGCGCGCAAATACATCACCTGGCTGAGGAACGCGCTCGGTTCTAAGGCTAACGACGACCAGCGCATCTACCGGGCCGAGGCTCTGCTGGCCGCCGCCCAGAACCGCTGGCCCGAAGCAGCCAGCAACTTCGCGGCGGCGATTGAACGGCTGCTGGCAATGCGCGAGCTTACCACCCTCGCCCTGGTGCGCCGTGAGTACGCCGCTAGCCTCGTGCGGGAGGCTGCTAGCGACCCGGCAGCGGCGACGCTGCTGGCAGCCCACGAGCAACTGACCGAGGCCGCCGCCATCTACCAGCGGCTGGGCCTCGACCAGCGGCGAGCCGCAGTGGAGCTAGAGCTTCGCCAACTCGACCAGTTTGCAGCGAAGTAGCTAATCTGGTATACTGATTGCCAGCCTGTGCAATAGCAGTTGCGCCCAACCTCTATCCAATCCCGGCCAGCCCTTCAGGCAGGCTGGTCGTCCAGCATAGCAAGGTAGCCAATGGAATGTCTCGCCTGCCGCGCCGTCAATGCCGATAGCCTCCGCTCCTGCACCGTTTGTAGTGCTTCGCTCATCCCGGCCCGTACCCAATGGGAGCTTGATCGTGCCGAGGTAGAGATCAAGAAGGGCCGCTTTGAATTGGCTGCCCTACACCTGGCGAAGGCGGATGGTGGCCTCTTGCAGCTACCTGCCAGCGACAACTATCGCCAATTCCTGAGCGCGCGCGCCTTCTGGCTGCAAGGGCTGATTTACTACTATCATGCTCAGACCGATGCGGCGGCAGCGGAGATGGCCCAGGCCGCCAACTTGCTGGAAGGTTACACCGGCGGTGAGGAGTTGCGAGCGCAAGCCTTGATCAACCTCGGCAACATCAACTATTACAAGGGTCATATGGAGGTAGCCTCTAGCTACTACGACCAGGCTACCGAGATGGCAGTGCTGGCGGGGGCGCACACTGCCGCCGCTCGTGCAATGAACAACCGGGCCAACATTCATTCTGCTGATGGGCAGAGTATGGATGCGCTCAATCTCTACCATGCTGCCCTACACCAGGCGGAACTGAGTGGCGATGCGGCGGCCCTGGCAGGCTGCTATCGGCTGCTGTCTGCTACCTACCAGCAGATCGGCCCCTACAGTCAGGCCCTGGAGTTCGTGAACAAGGCTCTTAGCTTGCGCGGGCGGATCGACGACCAGGCTGTTGTTTGCCAGATCATCAATCAGGCTGCCAGCCTCTACCTGACCTATGGCGACCTTGAGCAAGCCGAGCAGTACCTGCGCGAGGCTTACGACCAGGCTCGCCGCGAGGACAACAAGCTGTTGCAATGGGAAATCGTCAATAATCTAATCGAGTTGAGCAGACAAAAAGGCGACACCGAACGCTGGTTCAACTATGCTAGCCGCACCTTCAACAATCCGAGTACTACGCTGGGCAAGACTAGTGCCGCCGTGCAACTGGTACGTTACTACCTGAGCCAGAGCGAAGGCGAGCAGGCCCGCATCTACGTGCGCTGGCTGAAGAACAATGCGCTGGCCGCCGACCACCAGCTTGAAGATGAGGTATTGTACAACCATGCAGCTGCCTTGCTGCACACTGCTGAAGAAAGCTGGGGCGTAGCCGACTCCTTCTTCCAGCGGGCGATAGAGGTTGCGGCAGAGCAGGACAACGCGATCAGTGAGGCGCAAGTATGCGAGGAGTATGCCGCCATGCTGCGCCAGCAAGCCAGCAGCGAGAACAGCCACACGGCAGCCAGCCACGCCGCGGCTACCCTACGGCGTGCTGCTGACCTCTACCGCCAACTGGGCATACCGCGTCGCTTGCAAGCGGTGGAGATCGCCCTGCTCCAGGCGCAGCCGGAGAGCAGGTCAGCACTAACGGTTGACAAGTTGAAGCAGGCTCGACTCTGACGCTTGCCAGCCTTCCGGTGCTGTGCTACAATCTAGTCCTTGACCACCGCCCAGCCGCCTTAGGGACACAGGTTTGAACCCCTCATGCTACCAGATCAACAGACAGCAGCGAAGAACCCGCCCGACGAGGGGGTGGCTGACCAGCTAGCCGCTCGGCTGCTGGGCTACCTTGAACGCTCGGAGGTCGAAGTCAACGCCGGTCGCTACGACGAAGCGCGTAGCTCCCTGTTGCGGGCTGACCAGGAGATATTCGCGCTGCCCAGCGACCACCCGGAGCGGCACCCGCTGGCGGCCCGGGCCTACTGGCTGCAAGGGATGATCTACTATCACAGTGACCGCACGAAGGAGGCCCGCGAGGAGTTGTTGGCCGCCCAACGCGAAATAGCGGGCCTGGTGGGGCAAGAGTCGCTCCTCAGCCGCATCCTCAACCAGCTTGGCAACCTTGAATACTTGGCGGGGCAGTCGGAGGCGGCGGTGCTACTCTATCAGCAGAGCAGTGCAGCGGCTTTGGCCTGCGGCAACCACAGCGTTGCGGCGACTGTGATGAGCAATCTTGGCAATGTCTGTATTGACCTGGGCCGCATCGAGGAGGCCAGCAAGCTGTTCGAGCAGAGTTTGCAGGAGGCGCAGGAGAGTGGGCAGGTGGCCGCTGCCGCTGCGACCCTGCGGGCAATGGCTCTACTGCACGCTGAGTATGGCCCGGTTGCGCTTGGTCTCAAGTACGCCGATGAGGCGATGGCCCTACATGAGCGCATTGAGGATCAGGCCCGCCTGCTGACCGTCCTCTCCGACTGCGGCCACGTCTACCTGATCGCAGGCTATCTGGATCAGGCCGCGGTCTGCTTCCAGAAGGCTCTTGTCCTTGCCCAGCAGCGCGAGGGGAAGTTGGGGCTAGACGGGGTGCTGGTCGGCATAGCCGAGTTGAACCGCTACAAGGGAGATGACAAGGGTTGGTACAGCAGCGCGATCCAGGCTTTCAACCACGCCTCTGGCACGAACTACTGGAAGGAGGCGGCAGCCGCCCAGCTAGCCCGCTACTACCTTGACCGCCCCGACTGGCCGAAGGCTCGCAAGTATATCACCTGGCTGCGCGAACATCTGGCCGAGCGTTCGGTGAGCATCGAGCAGGCGCAGTTCGCGCACGTCGAGGCTATCTACTGTATCGTCAGCGGGCAGTGGGCAGCGGCAGCCCCCTACTTTGCGGTGGTGGTCGCGACCCTGAAGGACACCCCTTACCGCTACGACCTTGCCTGGTTCTACGAGGACTACGGTAAGCTGCTGAAGCAGGTGGCGGTTGCGCTGCACAGCGAGGAAGCCAGCCAGCAGGGCCAGGCCAGCCTGCAAGTGGCCCGCGACCTCTACGCAAAGATGCAGCACGACAGCAAGCTGGCTGAGCTAGATGCTCTGTTGGCTACTCGCTGATCGGGCGGCCATGCCCATCGCGCTTGAGCTTGTGGTTGCCGGGGGCAGCCTGATAGCGCAGCCGCTCTACTGGCTGGCCGCCCTGTAGATGTTCGCTGAAGATTGCCTCCGCGTCCGCGACGGTCAGACCGCTGTACCAGACATCTTCTGGGTAGACGACGGCCATTGGCCCATGCCCACACTGGTTGAGGCAACCCGCCTGGTTGATGCGGATCGTCTCGGTCAGCCCTGCTTCCTTGACCAGGTGCTTGAGCCGCTTCTGCACGCCCACGCCGTCACCGTCCTGCTCGACGCACCATTCGCCGCTGGTGCAGACAAACACGTGCTTCTCAAACTGGCCCACTGGCAAGCTCCAATCAAGCCGCCCCCCCGCAGTAGAGCAGGGGGGGCGCAGGTTACGGCTAGTACTTTTCGTTGTGGACAGTCTCGGTCAGCGGCTTGCGGCCACTTTGTGGCATACCGCGCCCTGCTACGCCACCCGGCCCCGCCATCGTCGCTGGCGGCTCGCCAGGATAGCCCATAGCGATCACAGTGCGTACCATGCCCTCGGCGGGGATGCCCAATATTTGTTTGACCTGCGTCGGCGAGTCGCCACTGAACCAGGCCAGGGCTGCGCCCAGACCCTGCGCTGCCGCTGCCAGCATGATGCGCTCTGTCAGCCGCCCCTCGTCGTAGCTAACCGCCAGTGCGTCCTTGTACTCGTTCTCGTGCATCACCAGGATGATGCCAGCCGGTGCGCCCGCTGCCAGCCAGCGCGTGTTGGGGGCGAGCATCCCCAGTTGACGCAGCTTCTGGCTGTCGCGGATGACCACGAACTCCCAGGGCTGGGTGTTGCCTGCGCTACCCGTCCAGCGAGCAACTTCGAGGATATTGTCCAACACTTCGTCTGGCACCGGCTGCTGTTGGAAGAAGCGGTTCTGGCGCAAGCCGCGTAGCAGTTCAATCTTGTCATTAGCCCCTTGTATGTCAGCCATCTATGTTCTCCTCTGTGGTATAGCATCTCATGCGCTTGGAGCGAGTGGACAATTGTCCACTTACCTTATAGCATAAAGGGGGCCACCTCAGCCTTGCTCCTCCAACTGCTGCTGTGGCAACTGCTCATCTGCTAGCTGACCTCTGGTGCGGCTGCCAAGAGAGTATCAGGGTTTAGCGGTGCCAGCGTAATGATGAACATAGCTACCAGAGGCCGGGTTAGCGGCAGCAGACGATCTTGCAGTTTGGTGTCCACACCTTCAGCCCGCTCACTGTTCAGCAGCCTCTTGCTCTGGCAGCCGCCGCACTGTCACCAGGCGATAACGCTCGTCGCCCCGCACGCTATCAAAGGCAGGGTCGTCGAGGGCGCGCACGCGGTAGCTGTCGTCCAGTTCGGCAGCAAAGCCCAGCCAGCGGGTGGCCTGAGCCGGGTCGCCACGACTGGCCGCCTCTTGGGCCGTGGCGTAGTACTCGGCGGCAAGGTCACTGGCCCGCTCATCCTCTGGCTCCTTACCGCCACCGCTGCCACCAAGTAGCTGTCTCAACCTATCCAGCATAAGTGTTCCTGTCTGCGTTGCACTAACGCTCGGCGGTGACCAGCGGGATGATGCCCGCCAACTCGCCTTCGCCAGCCTCGTAGCTAGCGGGGGCTTCCTCGTTGCCGTACCAGGCCAGCCCCTCGCTGCTGCTCAAGTGATCCTGGATGTAGCCCTGCTCGATGCCAGCTTCCTCCCAGGCCTGCATTGCTGCGTCGTACTCGTCCCAGCGCAAGGCGCGGTTCAGCCCCCACTTCTTGTCAGTTACGGCTCGATAGGCGGGGAAGTATTGATCCATCAGGCTCACGTACACGTCGGGGCCGAGATTACCGCCAATCCACTGCATCACCTCGCGCACCTGGCTGAGGCCGTTGGGCAAGACCAGGTGGCGCACGATCAGGCCGCGCCGAATTATGCCATGCTCGTCCTCAATCACCCCACCCACCTGGCGGTACATCTCCTTCAGGGCGGCGCGGTTGTGGATCACATAGTCGGGGAAGCCAGAGAGCTTCTTGGCAATCTCGCTGTCCCCATACTTTGCGTCGGGCAGGTAGATATCCACCACGCCGTCCAGGTAGCGCAGGGCGCGCAGGTTCTCATAGCCGTCGCTGTTGTAGAGCAGGGGCAGGCGGAAGCCGAGCGGGATCGCTTCCAGCAAGGCAGAGATGATGTGCGGCATATACTGAGTGGGGGAGACGAAATCAATATTGTGTGCGCCGCGCTGCTGTAGATCGATCATCATTGCGGCCATCTCGCTGATCGTGCGCTTCTTGCCGCGACTGAACTGGCTGAGGCTGAAGTTCTGGCAGAACATACAGCGGCCCTGGCAGTTGGCGAAGAAGATGGTACCAGCCCCACCAGTGCCAGTCAGCCCTGGCTCCTCCCCCCAGTGCAGGTTGTGGCTGGTGATCAGCAGGTCGGCGGTCGAGCGGCAGACCCCCTTGTGGCCCGCCACGCGGTCAACAGCGCAGTCGTGGGGGCAGAGCAGGCAGGAGCGCATCTCGCGCTGCCACAACTCGTCGGCCCGCCGCTGCAATTCGCCGCTTGCGTATAGCTCAAGATAGGAAGGATATGTAGAGTAATAGAACTGGCTCATGCGCTCCCCGCTTTCATTCAATAGGCGCATTATAGCAAGGATGGTGGTGCAGGGCAAGCACTGGGCCTTGCCAACCACTCAACCTCCGCCAGCGGCTTAGAGTAGGCCCAACAGCAGGCTGCCGTAGAGGGCAGCAGCGGCGAGGGCTAGCAGTAGCCACAGCCACCTGTTCCAGGCTGCGATCCGTTCGCCAGATGCGCCGCTGGCAGCTACCACGTTGCTGACCAGGTAGGCCGCCGCGATGATGCTGGCGAGGCGGAAGGGGTTTAGCTGCGTGGTCAGGTAGAGGCCGAGGAACAGGGCAGCGACCACGAAGCCAAAGCCGAGGCCCAACAGGTGGGGCAGAGCCAGGCGGCGGCTACTCTCTGCCAGCAAGGACACCCGCTGCTCGTCGCGCTGCTGGGGCTGGGAGAGGCTAGACCGCTGGTTGGCGACCCGCGCCCGGCGGCTGGGGGTGGCGGCTGGCAGGGCCTGGGCCTGCAAATCCTCATCTACCTGCGGGTCGCTAAGGCTTAGTTGTTGCAGGCTGCCGAAGAAGAAGCCGCCGACCACACTGGTCGCCAGCGCGATGATCAGTTCGAGCAGGTTGAAGTGGTGGTGGGCGACCATGCCCAGCCCTTGCGCCATCCAGCGTTGCAGCCAGCCGCCCACGCCATAAAGCAGCGCAGGGGTCAGCAGCGCAGTCAGTAGATAGACTAGTAGGGGGAAGGCCGCCTGCTGCAAGGTGAAGAAGCCAGCCGCCTGGCCGCCAGAGAGCAAGAAACCGAGCAGCGAAGGGGCAGTGCTGCCCGCTGGCCCAGGGCCGAGCAGGAAGATGATCGCCCCGGTGAGGGCTGTGGCATAGAGCCAGACTGGGCCACCGAACCCGCCGCCGCTGTCCTCACCGAACAGCTTGAGGCTACTGACCAGCATCAGCAGCAGCATCAGGGCAAAGGCGATGTAGGCCGGGTTGAGGCCAGCCCTGCTGTTGTTGCTCAGGCCGTTGCCGACCGCCAGCCGGTAAGCTGCACTGCTGTCGGGCGGCTGGCTGCTGGCGGCCCAGGGCTGCCCCAGCCGGGCCGTGATCGCCCGCGAGGTTGCCGCTTCGCCACCAAGATAGCTACCCTGCGCGTAGGCCGCCTGCGCCTGCTGCTGCACTGCTGGCCCGTAGCCAGGGCTGATCGCTGCTGCTTTGAGGAAAGCAGCCGCCGCCAGGTCGTTCCTGCCCAGTTGCCTGTAGCTCTGGCCGAGATTGTACCAGGTGCTGTAGGCTAGCGGCCAGGCTGCCACCGCCGCCCGATAGTGGTAGATCGCCTGCTCGCTGCGGCCTACCTGCGCCAGGCTGTCGGCCCAGTGGCTCTGCACATAACTGCGCTGCAAGTCGATTTCGCTGTCCAGATTGAGGCTGGTCGAGAGGTTGAGGGTGCTGCTGACGTTCGCGCCCTGCTCTATAGCTTCCATCGCCCGCTGGTAGGCCGCCTCTGCCCTGTCTAGCTGCCCAGCAGCAATGAAGGCATCCGCCGCGCTAACAAAGGGGTAGAAGGGGAGAGGGCCACTGACCGGCTTGCCCACGTCGTAGAGGCCGCTGCCGAACAGGGCAGTGGCGGCCTGTGGCTGCTTGTTGGCGAGGTAGAGGGCGACCAGGTTGGCATAGGCAGCGGCGGCCTGCTGTTGATCGCCCCCACGCAAGACTTGTTGGTAAGCGGTGGCTGCCTCGTTCGACTTGCCAGCAACTTGCTGAACCAGGGCGGTGCTGAAGGGTGAATTGCTGAGCGGCAGGGCGGTATCCGGCTTGATCATAGCCTGGATAATTGCACCATCAGTCGTAGTCTGCCCTGGCGCAGCAGAGCCGAGGGTAGAGCCTGCGGCTACGGATGCCTTGTCCTTCTGCCCAGCTATGAGCAGGGCTTCAGCCTGGGCTGCCCAAATTGGCGATCCCTTTTCGCTGGCCTGGGGTGCAGCTTTCAGGGCAGCGTCGTAGTCGGCCAACGCTTCTGCCCCCTTGCCCGCGAGTAGCTTGAGACCAGCCCTGTCGTTGAGCAGCTTGGCTTGCGCCTGCGGGTCGCGCAGGTTGCCGAGCAGGAGGGTTAGCTGCGCCACCCCAGCCTGATAGCGGCTGGTCGCCAGCACCAGGCCGAGGTACTTGTCGTAGAGTTGCCAGTCATAGATCGGGCGGCTGGGGTCGGCAGTGGCCTGGGTCAGTAGCCCCCCGTAGGTAGCAAGAGCGAGGTCAGCGTCGCCAGCCCGCACAGCAGCATCAGCCAGCAACTCCGTGTTGGCGGCAAGGTCCCTGCGGGTAAGGTCGTAGCCAGCCGCCTGTAGGGTGGCTATCGCCTGCTGCGGCTGCCCCTGCTGGATCAGGACGAGGGCGAGCATGAAGCTGGTGCGGGGGCGCAGGTTGGCGGTGGCGACCCGGTTGGCGACGGTCAGATGTTCGAGTGCCGTGGGGTAGTTGCCGCGCAGCAGTTCGATGATGCCAGCGTCGTAGCGGTTGGTTGCATCGTTGGTGTTGGCGACGAGCGTCTCATAGGACTTGTTGAGCGCGATGTCGAGCAGGCGGGTTTGCTCTGCGGGGTCAGTGGTGAGGCTGGAGAGGTAGGCGGCGAGAGCGGCAGTGTAGAGGTAGCGGCCTGTGACTGCAAGGCCGCCCTGCCCCTGGTCGCTGCCGGGAGCAAGATTGCCCTCGGTGAAGGCCAGGGCGTTTTGCAACACCACGTTTGCCTCTGCCTGCGAGAAGCGCAAGATCAGATTACCCTGCTCGCGCTTGCCGCCGCCGTAATCCACCTGCATCAGGGCGATCAGGTCGCGCACCAGGGACGGGCCACTATCGCG
>JBBROH010000102.1:0-15319 GCA_038229595.1 Chloroflexia bacterium
CAATGGCCGCATCTTCCACCGCGTCGAAGCCTGGGTAGTGCAGGGTAACGACCCGCTCGGCACTGGTGGCGGTGGCGGCAACATCACCACCGAACTGAACAAGATACCCTACAAGGTCGGCTCCCTCGGCGTGGCCCGTTCGCAGTTGCAGTACAGCAACGATAGCCAGTTCTTTATCACTAAGGCCAGCACTGGCCCTGAAGCAAACCTCAGCTTCCTCAACACGGTGATCAGTGGTACAGTGCCGACGGGTGGCTACACCCTCTTTGGTCAGGTGACTAGCGGGCAGGACGTGGCCGACCGCATCGCGATTAGCGACACGATCTACACGATCAAGGTAGTGGACAAGGTGCCTGGCGCAAAACCCGCAGCCAGCGCGACGGTAAGCAGCACCGCGCCGATCACCAGTAGCGGCACCCTGACCGCCCCTACCCCGCTCAGCGGCACCACCCCGATCACCAGTAGCGGCAGCCTGACTGCCACCACCCCAATCACTAGCACCATCCCGATCAGCGGCAGTGGCAGCTTGACTGCCACCACCCCGATCAGCGGCAGCAATCCAATCAGCGGCAGCAATCCAATCAGCGGCACTGGCGTAGTTAGCGGCAGCAGTAGCGTAACTACCAGCATCCCGCTGGGTGCGAACGCCACTACCCCGCCAGCCAGCCCCGCAGCCCCGCTCACTGCGACTGGCACAATCACGAACTAACCACAACCTCACAGCAGAGCGGCCCCTCCCCAGCGGAGTGGGCCGCTTTCCTTTTGCCACCACTGACTGTCGCACTGCCAAATGGTGCGGAATTGTTGACAGGCTGGCACTAATGTTCTATAATAACAGGCGAAAACAGAAGATTGACAGCCCAAATCAAGCAAATGGTGGAAGCAAAGCTATGGCAGCATACAAGCCGGAGAACCCCGTGCGAGCGCAGTTGGAGGAGCGGGTCAAGTCGCTACCGCTCACCCCTGGTGTCTACATCATGAAGGATGTGCAAGGCAATGTGATCTATGTTGGCAAGGCTGTTGCCCTGCGTAATCGGGTGCGGAGCTACTTCGGCAGCCTCAAGGGGCAGCAGCCGAAGGTCGCCAAGATGGTTAGCAACATCGCCGACTTCGAGTACATCCTGACCGACACCGAACTGGAAGCCCTGATCCTTGAGAACAACCTGATCAAGAAGCACAAACCCAAGTACAACATCCGCCTCAAGGATGACAAGACCTACCCCTACATCAAGGTGACAACCAATGAGGAGTGGCCTCGCGTCTTCCAGACTCGCAAGCAAGTGAGCGATGGTGCGCTCTACTTCGGGCCGTTTGCCGGGGCTGGGGCGGCCTGGCGCACCCTGGAACTGCTGGACAAGCTCTTTCCCTATCGCACCTGCGACATCCAGATCGACGGCAAGGCTGCCCGCCCCTGCCTACAATACTTCATCCACCGCTGCCTCGGCCCCTGCGCCAGCCTCGCCGACAAGGGCGAGTACGATAAGGCGATCAGTCAGGTCACGCTCTTTCTAGAAGGCAAGCAGGAGCAGATCATCAAGGATGTGCGCCAACGCATGGAGCAAGCCGCCGAGTCGCTAGCCTTTGAGCGTGCTGCCTACCTGCGCGACCAGATGTTGGCCCTTCAGCGGGTGGTCGAGCAACAGAAGGTTCTTAGCACCACGCCGAATGACGAGGACGTGATCGCCTTTGCCCGCGAAGACGGCGAAACCTGCGTGCAGGTCTTCTTCATCCGCCAGGGCAAGCTGCTGGGCCGCGAACACTTCATCCTGGAAGGGACGCTGGACGAGAGCGACAAGGAGGTGATGAGCAAGTTCATCACCCAGTTCTACGACGAGGCCAGCTACATCCCGCCCAGGCTACTCTTGCAGAACGACATCAGCGAGGCGGCGATCATCGAGCAGTGGTTGCGTCAGCGCAAGGGCAGCAAGGTGATGATCAGCGTACCACGTCGCGGGCAGAAGCGCGAGTTGGTTGACCTGGTTGCCAAGAACGCCGCCGAGACCCTTGAGCAGTTGCGGGTCAAGCTCCTCAGCGACGAGCGCAAGGCCAGCACCGCCCTCACCGAGTTGCAGCAAGCCCTCAGCCTGCCCGCCTGGCCGCTCCGCATGGAGTGCTACGACATTTCGCACACCCAGGGGACGAACTCGGTCGCCAGCATGGTGGTGTTCGAGAACGGTGTGCCAAAGAAAAGCGAGTACCGCCGCTTCAAGATCAAGACGGTGGCAGGCAACGACGACTACGCCAGTATGCAGGAAGTCCTCTACCGTCGCCTCAAGCGGGCGGCCACCGAGCGGCGCAAGCTGGGCCTGACCAGCACCCAGGCGCAAACTACCGCCCCAGCCACCGCCAGCATCACTGCCAGCGTCGAGGGGGCGGAGATGGTCGCTAGCTTCAGCGACGAGCAGAGCGACAACCCGCGCATCGCCAACATCAACGAGACTGCGGGCATCGAGCGCAGCGAACAAATCGAGGAGGCCGACCGCCTGGCCGACAGCAGCCACGAACTGAAAGAGGAAGCTAGTGGGCAGGGGCAGGAGGCCGAGGCCGCCACGATCTCTAGTTGGGCTGTGCTGCCCGATCTGATCGTCGTAGACGGCGGTAAGGGCCAGCTAAACGCCGCTTACGAGGTGCTGAAGCAGCTTGAGATGACCGATCTTGCGATAGTCGGTATCGCTAAACGCGAGGAGGAAGTCTTCAGGCCTGGTGACAGCACGCCAGTAATCCTAGCCCGTGACAGCCAGGCTTTGTTCCTCGTGCAGCGGCTGCGCGACGAGGCCCACCGCTTCGCCATCACCTACCACCGCAACCTGCGGGGCAAGGCACAGATCGCCAGCACTCTGGATAGCGTCAAGGGGATCGGCCCGCGCCGCAAGAAGGAGTTGATCACCCGCTTTGGCAGCGTCAAGGGGGTGCGCGAGGCAACCGATGCTGACCTGCTGGCGGTGCCAGGCATGAATGCACAGATTGTGGCGGCCCTGCGTGAGGGGCTAGGCATCTGAAGCAAGGGGGGTGGACGCTTGATAAGCCTCCACCCCCGCTTCTTCTTGCCGCCACCGTGCCAGTGGTATACAATGTGCAACACAAAGTAGGACAACGACGATGGAGGAAGCACTTTTGGGCAACCCGATCTTGAGCGCACAGCAGATCGATCTGGTCAATGCGGAGAAGGCCGTGCTGGGCCGCCTGCTGGACACCCTCAGCCACTTCGAGGTGACGGCAGACGACATTGCCCTGATCCGTCAGGCTACCGCTGACCTGGACGAACTTTTCTCCCTGGTGATCATCGGCGAGTTCAACAGTGGCAAGTCCAGCTTCGTCAACGCCCTGGTGGGTGAGAAACTGATGGAGGAGGGGGTCACGCCGACGACCAGCATGATTAACCTGCTGCGCTACGGCCCCACCCGCAGCGAACATGCTCGCCCCGACGGGGTGATCGAGCGCACCTACCCGGCAGACTTCCTGCGCGACATCGCCATCGTGGACACCCCCGGCACCAACGCGATCATCCGCCAGCACGAGGCGTTGACCGAACGCTTCGTGCCACGCAGCGATCTGGTGCTATTCGTCACCTCATCTGATCGCCCCTTCACCGAGAGTGAACGCGCCCTGTTGGAGAAGATCACTGCCTGGGGTAAGAAGATCGTGGTGATCCTCAACAAAATCGACCTGTTCGATGACCCCACCGACCTGCGGCGGGTGATCGAGTTCATCGAGGATAACGCCCGTGTGCTGCTCGGTGTCACCCCCCAAATCTTCCCAGTCTCAGCCCGCCTGGCCCAGAAGGCGCGGACCAGGCCCAGCGAAGGGCAGGAGCCAACCCAGGATCACAGCCCAACCCCCCAAGTGTATAATCAGCAGCAGTGGGAGGCTAGCGGCTTCGCCAAACTAGAAGGCTATATCTTTGGCACGCTGGACGAAGCCAGCCGCCTGCGGCTCAAGCTGCTCAGCCCCCTGGGTGTGGCCGAACGGGTGGGCGGCGGCTATGCCCGGCTGGCGAGCGAACGCCTCGGCCTCTTGCAGGGCGACTTCAGCACGATTGAGAACATTGAACGCCAACTGGCAGTCTATCGCCAGGACATGGAGCGCAGCTTCAGCCACCGCCTCAGCCAGATTGATAGCATCGTCTACGAGACCCGCGACCGCGCCGACGACTTCTTTGAGCGCAATATCCGCTTGGGCAAGGTCTTCGACTTGATGAAGGCGGATCGCTTCCGCCAGGACTTTGAGCGCGAGGTGGTCGCTGACTTGAGCGACAGGATCGACCGCATCGTGCAGGAGTTGATCGACTGGCTGGTAGAGCAGGAGCTGCGAATCTGGCAGTCGGTCAACACCTACCTTAATCGCCGCCGCCAGACGGTAGATCGAGAGAAGGAGATCGGTGGCGAGTCCAGCAGCTTTGACTATCACCGCCGCGAACTGTTGCAGACGGTGGCGGCCTCGGCCCGCGATGCGGTAAGGAGCTTCGACAAGACGGCAGAGGGGCAGGAGCTAGTCTTCGCTATGCGCTCGGCGGTGACGCAGACAGGGTTGGCAGCGGGTGGCGCACTGATCGGTGGAGCAGTGGCCGCATCCACCGCGATCATGGCTCTGGACGTGACGGGCCTGACCGCCCTGACCCTCGGCAGCGTGCTTGCCCTCGGCATCCTGCCCAACCGCAGGCGGCAGGCCAAGCACGATTTTCGCCAGAAGATGGAGCAGTTGCGGCTGCGCGTAACCAGCGCGATGAGCGACACCTTTGAGAGCGAACTGCAACGTAGCCTCGAACGGATCGGTGAAGCTATCGCCCCCTACAGCCGCTTCGTGCGGGCCGAACACGCGAAGGTCAGCCAGTTTACGGCAGAGATTGCCGTTGTGCAGCAGGAGTTGGCAGCGATCAGGGAGCGGGTAGGTTAGTCAGCGGCTAACGCGGCAGTCAACTCGGCCATCGCTGCCTGCTGGCGGGGCAGTTCCAGTTGGGCGTAGAGGTCAGCCGCCCGTTGCGCTGTAGCCTCCGCCTGCGCCTTGTAGCTGCTGTCCCTAACGGCCAGGCGGCAGAGCAACTGGGCGTATTCTTGTAGGGTGGTGGCTAGTTCGTAGTGGCTGTAGTTATTAGTCAGCACTGCTTGCTCAAAGTAGCTAATCGCCTGCGCCCAATCCTGCTGGCCCGCGTGGTAGAGGGCTTGCGCCCGGTACATCAGGGCTAGCTCCTCAGCCATCACGTCGTTGTTCTGGGCATAGGTCTCTTGTAGCCAGCGCAGGTGATAGTGGGCCTTCTTCCAATCCTGCTGCTCGATATAGTAGATAGCCACCCGTGCCGTCGCCTCGCAGCGCAGGGTTGTGCTGCCCGTAGAGTCGCTGAGCGCGCGCACGCAGTAGGTCAACCACGAGCTACGTTCACCAACGGCCCGCATCAGGTCAGCCAGACTGGAGGCGATGCTCATCTCCAGGCTCTTGTTAGTGGTGCGCTGTACGAGGTCGTAGGCTTCACGCAGGTAGTGTTCGGCGATATGATAGTCGCCATAGCGCAGGAAGGTTGCGCCCACATCGTTGAGTATCTGGCAGCGGGAGTAGAGGTTATCCACCAGGTTGGTCAGGCTGGCTGCTTCTCTGGCGTGTTGCAGGGCGAGGCTGTAGGGGCCGTACTGCGAGTAAACCCAGGCCAACACCCGATTGGTCTGCGCTATGCTGGTGGGATCGCCACTCAGTTGGGTTTGCTCAAGCGCAAGGTTGTAGCACCGCTTCGCCTGCTCGATCTCGCCCCGGTTGGCCTAGACGTTGCCGAGGTTGTTGTATGCTCTAGCTGCGATCACCGGAGCCGCCACCGCCACCGCCAGGCTACTACTCTGCTCATAGTACGAGGCCGCTGCGCTGCGGCGGCTCTTGTAGAAGCAGACATTGCCCAGCCGATTGTAGACATCGGCCAGCACTGCTTCGCCATCAGCGCGCCCAGCCAGTTGCCCCACTGCAAGCAGCAACTCGCGCTCCGCCTCCTCATACAACCCCTTGCTGGCGTAGATGCAGCCTTGCAGCCAGAAGGCGCGGGCGGTGAGCAGGTATATTGCCCGCTCTGCTGGGCTGACGGGTAGCATGGCTGCGTCAGCCCTGGCAAGGCTACCCTCCGCTTCCAGGTAGTTGCCTCCCTCTACCGCTTTGGTTGCCAGCCCTAGCTGCCAGGCGGCCCGACTGACCTGGAGCGACTTGCCGCACTTTTGGCAGAGCGTAGCCTGTACCGAATTAGCCTGCTGGCAGTATACGCAGGTGATCATGGTTGCCCCCGTTCTACTGTTAAATGCTAGTAGTAGCATTGGCACAAGCATTGTAGCACAGGTGGGGCGGCGGCGCAAGCGGTTTGCTGGTTGGAACAGGGCTGCGCTGGCCGCAGATCAGCGTAGCCAGTTTGCATTAGGCAGGCCAAAGTTGCTATAATCGGGCAGACCTTGAAAGAAGGGGGCGGTGCAATGGTGGATAGCACCAGACAGCAGCAGCTCAGCCTGCTGAACAACGACGTAGAGCGGATGCGCGATTGGCTGCGCGAGAGCGGCAAGTTGCTGCTGGAGGAGCGACGGCGCACCGCCCAACAAGCCAGCCAGCTTGAGCAACAGGCGCGCCAGTTGCGCCAGCAGCTAACCCGCCTCTGGCTACTAGAGCAGGCGGTGGCGACGCTGAAGGCAGAACTGCGCCAACTTGCCGCCAACTATGAGGCTTGCGAGAACCAGCTAGCTACCACCTTGAGTGCCACTAATGAAACAACAGAACGCAAGCCGTGACTGGCTGGCGGTTGCCAGCTTGCTGCTGATCGCCTTCGCTCTTTGGACGGCAGCTTACCAGACCAAACGCCCGATCTACATTGACATCGGCGGCGGCTACGACCAACCCTTCGTCGTCAACTACTTCAAGCGCGAGGGTCTGGCCGAGGGGCAGACCAGCTACCGCTGGGCCGACGCTTATTCGGCGATCCGCCTGCCTGGGGTTGGTATCGGGGCAGCAACGGTGCAGTTGCAATTGAGTGCGCCTGGTAGCCCCGCTCTGCCGCTGCCTGCCATCGTCCACCTCAACGGGGTTGCTAGCCAGCAGATCAGCATCACTGCCGCCACCACCGCCTACAACGTAGCCATACCAGCGGCGCGTATTGCAGCGGGGGGTGACGGCGGTCTGGGCGGCGATCTGGTCATCTACCTGCAAACTACCGCCGCTCCCCGCCCTGGCGACAAGCGCGCTGTCGCCTTCCAGGCTGACTTCGCGCGCCTGACCTGGGGGGAGGGCTTCGTTGCCCCTGCTCCCTGGCAGTTGCTCTGGCTAACCACCGGCCTACTACTGCTCTACGCCCTGCAACGGCGGCTAGACCTCAGCACCCGCTTCGCCTTCGCTGGAGGGCTGGCCTACGTGCTGGTGGTCGCTGCCTTCCTCGTCTTCGCCCGCCTGTTCATTACCTGCTTCAGCGACCGACTTGCGCTCACCCTCTTGCTCACCCACCTGGCTCTTTGGCCGGTGAAATGGACACTCACCTGGTTCTACCAAAAGGCGGGCTTCCAGATCACCTCGCGGCTCAAGAGTCTGCTGTTCGGGGTGTTCGCCGCTGGGCTGGCGATCAAGCTAGGTGGCCTTTATCACCCGCTAGCCTTCGTCGTAGATGCCGACTTCCACCTGGCCCGCATAGGAGAGGTGGCGCAGAACTTCTGGCGATACTACGCCCCGCCCGGCCTGGCTCTGCGGGTGATGCCAGAGGGCGACTGGCGCACACCTGCGGTCATCCCCTACTCGCCCTTCTTCTACATGGCCTCGGTGCCACTCACCTGGCTGCCCGGCCCGCTCGACCTCAAGATTTACGCCCTCAGTGCGCTCTCCGACGCAATCCGCCCGCTGTTCGTCACCTTCATCGCCCTGCGCTTCGGCTGGGGCGAAAGAGTGGGTGGCTACGCTGCCATGCTGATCGCCTTCACCCCCGCCACCTTCCTGCTCCAACAGTGGGGTAACTGGCCGACCAGCTTCAGCCTCACCTTCACCCTTATCTTCGTCGCCTTGCTGGTTGGCTTCTGGCCGAAGCTGGATCGCCGCGCTGTCCTCTGGCTGACCGCCTTGCTCACCCTCACCTTTGTCTCCTACACGGTGACGGCGGTGTTCCTGGGGCTAACCTTGCTGGGGATCGTAGTGCTAGGTGGCGGGCGCGAGTGGCTGGCGCGGCTGCCAAAGCCAACCACCGCCCTCGGTTTTGTAGCCTTCAATCCGCCAGCCAGCAGCGACCCGCAGCCGCGCAATAGCGTAATTCGGGCGATGCTGGCTGGCGACCACCGGGCGCAGCGGGCAGCCTACCTGCGCCTGTTGCTCGTCCTCGTGCTGGCGACCACTATCGCCATGCTGCTGTTCTACGGCCAATACCTGAACCTGCTGATCACCGAAACCTTGCCCAGCTTCGCCCAGACTGCTGCCAGTGATGGTACGCTGAAGCCTGATAGTACCTCCTGGCCTGGCTACCTCTGGTTGAGCGTGCAGACAATGCTCAACTACAGCCTCTGGCCGATCTACATCCTCGGTGGGCTGGGCCTGGCGATCTTGCTGCTCAAGGAGCGGGGCGACCTGGCGATCTTCGGCAAGGCGATCCTGACCAGCTTCCTGGCGGTTGGCTTCCTCGTTTTCCTGCTCAACTACTATGCCGATATGGCAATGAAGCAGTATTGGTGGGCCTTGCCTGCCCTCGCTCTGGCAGGTGGCTGGCTGCTGGGCAAGCTCAGTCGCTGGGCCGACGGGCTGGAGGACGAGCGCGGGCGGCTGATCCTCTATGTGCTGCCAATGGTAGTAATCGTTGGCTTTATCCTCAACAGCCTGCTGCTCTGGGCTGATCGCCTGTTCCTGCACAACCGGGCGTAATGGTAGGCCTGGCAAGCACTGTGGTTGGCGGTTCCCCTACTCCATCTTCTCCTGTGGGCTGCTGCGCTTGATCGTTTGGTCGTCGCGCAGCGAGCGCAACCGCTTGATCGTGTTGTCGATCCTGCGCTCATCCATGTCGCTAACCCCAGCGATGGGCGTGAGTTGCTGCGACTGCACCAGTTCGCGAGCCGAAGTGGTAACAGGCATTGCCCCCGCGTCCTGCCCCGCCGCCTGATGTCTACGGTAGAGCAGGGTAGTATAACCCGCCACCAGGATCACGATCACGGCCACGATGCTCAAGGTCAGACCCGCGCCGATCAGGTCAGCAGCCCCGCCGCCCAGCAAGGTGGGGAAGATGAGGATGATATTCAGCACCGTCTGGAACGCGCTGAACACGCGCCCGCGAATCTCATCTGGTGACCGCTCCTGCAAGATAGTTTGCGCTGGCACCTGCACGAAGCTGTTTTCGATGCCCAGCACAAAGGTGATCGCGCCGATGATAATCAGCAGTGGGGTAACAGCCAGGTGGGTGTCGAGGGTGCGTAGCACGGAGTTGAGGCCGCTGAGCAGGATCAGGGTGCCGCCCACGGCCAACAGGCTGTAGTTGATTATTGCCTCGCGGTTGCGGTTCTTTGCCAGCTTGTCCACCGCGATTACCCCGCCCACCATACCGATGCCCCCAGGCAGCAGCAGGTAGATCAGGTTCTTGCCTGCCTCCTCTGCTGCTACCGAGGGGTTGGAGTAGGTGCCGCTTAGGATTTCGGTCAGCAGCTTGGGGCCGATCACCGCCAGCATCATCAACAGCGACGCGCCAATAGAGAGATGGATGATCGCCGTGAAGATCACACGGTCAGAGCGGATGAAGTTCATCCCCTCCTTCACCTCGGCCAGCACCGCGCCAGTGCGTTCGCGCAACGTAGCGTCCTTCACGCTGTCGGGGGTAGCCGCCACCGTGTCGCGGGGCAGGAAGTAGGTGAGGACGGCGCAGCCGATGTACATGATCGCCAGGAAGACGTACAACCACTCGTAGCTCTTGAGGATACGCCCCAGGATCGGGCCTATGATGGCGAAGCCGAACAACTGGGTGATCGTCAGGGTCAGGTTGAAGTAAGCGTTAGCGGTGAGCAACTGGTCACGGCGCACCAGCAGCGGGATGGTCGAAGCCTCCGCCGGGGTGAAGAACTGGCTGACCGTCGAGAAGATGAAGGTGATCGCATAGAGTAGGGGCAGGGTGAGGCCAACATTGCTCTTGCCGATCAGGATGGTGATCACGAAGCTGGCCGCCGCTGCCGCCCGCAGCACGTTGGTAATAAAGAGCATCTGTCGCTTGCTGATGCGGTCTACAAAGACCCCAGCGATGGCCGAGAAGATGATCGAGGGGATGCTGAAGGCGAGGATCACGCCGCTGACCGCCAGGCTGCTGCCGTTAGTCAGGGCCGTAACCTGGGCTATCAAGATGTAGTTGATGATGTTCTGCGCGGTCATCGAGATGATCTGCGCCGACCAGAGCTTGAGGAAGTTGTTGTTCTTCAAGACCGGGTCTTGCTTCTCCCGCTCAATGCTAGCATAACCATCAGTATCCACCCGCGCCTCCGGCTTGCTCAGTGCCTGTTCTGTTGTATCACCCTCAGCCAGGTGTTTGCCTGTCTTCTTTGTTTCGGCGAGGGTAGGTTGCCCCGGCGGGGCGGTTTTGCGACTTGCCATGCCGCCTCCATCTTCAAGAATAGTGCCATCCCTCATTCGGCAGCAACAACATCGCTGTTCCGACTGACGAAGGCTTTGGTGCGCCGCTCAAACTCATTACGATCTAGCATGATGCGGTGGTCGCAGCCGAGGCAGCGCAGGCCCACATCAGCCCCCACCCGCAGCACGCGGAAGTCGCTACTACCACAGGGGTGCAGCTTACGCAGGCGTACCACATCGCCAACGGCCAGGGCGCGTAGGTGGGCGCGCAGTTCCTCGCTCATCTTCACCTCTCACTGATCATCTTTGCCAGGTTGCCAGCGGCTGCTTGTCGCGTATTATAGCACATTGCGGCCAATCAGCCGATCTGCTGCTGGTAGCTACGAGCCGCTGCTGCTGCTGCCACCGCCATCTCGCTCAGGCTACCTTCAGCCGCGTACAGGATCGCCCGCGACACGTTGATCAGGGCGGGTCTGCCCCCGTTCGCCTTGAGGGTGGCAGCAAGGTCGCCGCCCTGGGTGCCAACCCCAGGGATCAGGATGGGGATATGCGGCGCGATTTCGCGTACCGCCGCCAACTGGGCGGGGTAGGTCGCGCCTACGACCAGACCCGCCGCCTCGCGGCCCGCATCCCAGCGCAATACCAACTGTACCACCCGCAGGTATAGTGGCAGGCTGCCGCCTGGCCCCTCTACCAACAGGCTCTGCAAGTCATTGCCGCCAGCATTAGAGGTGCGGCAGAGGACGAAGCTCCCCTTGCCCTGCGCCCCATAGCTGAAGAACGGTTCGAGACTGTCCCCGCCCATGTAAGGGCTGACCGTGGTCGCGTCACAGGGTAGCTGGTCAAACAGGGCGGTGGCGTAGGCAGCGGCGGTATTGGCGATGTCGCCCCGCTTTGCGTCAACGATCACCAGCCTACCAGGGGGGATCGCACGGATTGTCTCTTGCATAGCAGTCAGCCCCGCACTGCCAAGCACCTCGTAGAAGGCGACGTTCAGCTTGTAGGCAGCGGCGTACGGGGCGGTGGCCGCGATCATCGCTGCATTAAACTGGAGGATCGCCTGGGCAGGGGGCTGTGCCTGCAACTCTGCGGGCAGGCGGCTGAGGTCGGGGTCGAGACCGACGCAGAGGCGGCCCTCCCCAACGATCACCGCTTTAAGTCTGCTAGTGAAGCTCATCAGCTACGCTCCAACTGGTCAAAGCAGCTTGCCACCAGCTTGCCTTCAGTAACAATGTGTATTATCATTAGCCGGGTGCGGACTATCCCAACCTGGGTTTGCGCTATTATACACCCCTAGAGGCTCTCCTCACAAGGGTGGCAGCGGGCTGGCGCAGCGGACGAGGGCGGCAAAGGCGGTACTATGGCTGAACTACCGAGTAGTACGATCACCTTCCTGTTCACCGATATTGAGGGCAGCAGCCACCTGTGGGAGCAGCACCCGCTTGCCATGCGGGCAGCCCTGGCCCGCCACGATACGTTGCTGCGTGAAATAGTCGAGGCGCGAGGCGGTCACATCTTCAAGACGGTGGGCGATGCTGTCTGTGCGGTCTTTGCTGCCGCCCACGCCGCTGTGCTGGCAGCAGTTGCCGCCCAGCACGCCCTGGCCGCGACCGACTGGGGGGCAGTGGGCAGCCTCAAGGTGCGAATGGCTCTCTACACTGGCACCGCAGAGTTGCGCGACGGTGACTACTTCGGTATCGTCCTCAACCGCCTCTCCCGCCTGCTGTATGCTGGCTACGGCGGGCAGGTACTCGTCTCTGCCACCACTCAGCAGTTGATCGGCCCCTACCTGCCCAGCGATATCCGCCTGCGCGACCTGGGTGAATGCAACCTGAAGGACCTAGCCAGTGCAGAGCGGCTCTACCAACTGCTGATCCCCGGCCTGCCAGACGAGTTCCCGCCGCTGCGCACCCTTGAGGCGCGGCCCAACAACCTACCGACCGCCCTCAGCTCACTGATTGGCCGCGAAGCTGACCTGCAAACGATCAGCAGCCTGGTGACCCGCCCTGGCGTGCGCCTGCTCACCTTGACCGGGCCGGGTGGCAGCGGCAAGACGCGGCTGGCCCTGCAATTGGCCGCCGATCTGCTCAACGACGAGGAAGACGGTGTGTTCTTCGTCGCCCTGGCTACCGCCCACGACGGGTCATCGCTGGTCAGCAGCATCGCGCAGGCGGTGGGGGTGAAGGAGGGGGCCGAGGGAGACTTGCTTGCCAGCCTCAAGCTCCACCTGCGCAACCGCGAAATGATCCTGGTGCTAGACAACTTCGAGCAGATTGTGGCCGCCGCGCCGCTACTCAGTGAACTGCTGGCCGCCGCCCACCGTCTCAAGCTGGTCGTCACCAGCCGAGCCGCCTTGCAGATTTACGGCGAGTATGAGTATGCAGTACCGCCCCTGGGCCTGCCCAGCGGCGACCTGCCAATGGCAGAGCTGGCCCACTACCCAGCCGTCGCCCTCTTTGTCGCGCGCGCCCGCAGTGTGCGCTCCGACTTCCAGCTAACCACAGAGAACGCCGCCGCAGTGGTCGAGATTTGCCACCGCCTGGACGGTCTGCCACTAGCTATCGAATTGGCCGCCGCAAGGAGCAAGATGTTCGGCCCAGCCGCCTTGCTTGCCCGCCTGGACAACCGCCTGGCCCTGTTGACCAGCCAGAGCCGCGATCTGCCCGCCCGCCAGCGTAGCTTGCGGGGAGCGATTGATTGGAGCTACGACCTGCTGGCTGAGGAGGAGCGCACCCTCTTTGCCCAGCTGAGCATCTTCGTGGGCGGCTGTACGGCAGCGATGGCAGCGGAGGTTTGTGGCGAAGCAGCCTCTTTCGAGGGTATCGAGTCGTTGCTCAACCAGAGTTTGCTGCGCCAGACGGAGGTGGGGGACGAGCCACGCTTCACCATGTTGGAGACCCTACGCGAGTATGGGCGCGAGAAGCTAGCCGAGCGTGGCGAGGTGGTCGCGATGGCCCGCCAACACGCTCTTGCCTACCTGCGTCTGACCGAGGCCGCTGAACCAGAGTTGCGCGGGGCAGAGCAGGCTAGCTGGCTGACCCGCCTGGAAGCAGAGCATGACAACTTGCGGGCCGCCTTCGCCTACCTGAGCGAGCAAGGGGAGCATGAACTGTCGCTGAAGATGGCGGCTTCGCTCTGGCGGTTCTGGTACCTGCGCGGCTACATCAGCGAGGGCAACCACTGGTTGCATAGCGCACTGCTGGGCAACGACACGCCGACGCTGGTCAGGGCGCAGGCACTCAACGGCCTGGGAGTGATGGCTTTCGAGCAAGGCAACTTTGCGGAGGCCAAGACCCAGTTCGCCGCCAGCCTGGCGATCCGCCAGCAGCTTGGCGACCAACGCGGTGTCGCTCTATCGCTCAACAACCTCGGTTCTGTGGCGGTCTACGAGCGCGATTACGCGCAGGCAATCAGCTACTACGAAGAAGGCCTGAGCTTGCGGCGGCGGCTGGACGACCAGTGGGGGGTTGCCAGTTCGCTAACCAACCTCGGCATCGTGCAGGCGACCCACCGCAACTACGAGCGGGCAAGGGCGTTGCTAAGCGAAGGGCTGACCATTTGCCGCGAAATCCATGATGACTTTGGCACTGCCTATGCCCTGTTGAACATCGCCAAGATAGCAATTTGCTGCGGCAACTACGGCGAGGCGCGCACGGCCCTGTACGAGGGAGGCGGCATCTTCCAGAAACTGGACGATAGTGGCAGCGTGATTTTGTGCATCAAAGCCTTCGCCAACCTGGCGATCAGGCAAGGGGAGATAGAGCGCGCCGTCTGCCTGCTGGCTGCTGCCCACGCGCTGCGCCTCAGCCACGATGTGCCGCTGGTAGAAGATGGGGACGATGTGCTGACCACAGAGCAGGCCACCCTAAACGCCCGCGTGCAGGTGGGCGAGTTTGCCACAGCCTGGGCTACTGGCGAGCAGATGAGTGTGGAGCAGGCGGTGGACTACGCCCTGGAGCAACAGCCCAGCCCAGTCGCCAGCCCCTTCTTAATCGTTTCTTCATTATCCAGCCTGCCAGCCTTCATTTTCAGGCTGCATAATAGAGGCGTGGCAGTGGCGCGTAGCCAGCCGCCAGTATTGTGCAAACTAACAAGGAGGCTAATGATGAAAGAAGATGTAGCAGCCAGCGACTTGCAGCAACCCACCCCCAGCATCAGCCGCCACACCAACCAGCTAGCTACGATCCTGCTGCTTAAGCCATGCCTGACCCACAGCTTGTCGTCCACAAGCTAACCGCATAGAATAACCCGCGCACTGGAACTCACCTTTCTTAAGCTAACTCTAATCGCCAACTAAGGTCAGGTTAATGCTGGTCGGTTAGAATGGGGTAGTAAGCGAGTGAGGCGGCTGTTGAACAATCAGATGAGGGTAACGCCGCTTAGCCGTCTCATCCGCGTCCAATCTTAGTTCACGTCATTATTTAGAAGGAGCAATGTTGTGGCAAAATATCGTCTCTTTACTGCCGTACTGGTTCTCAGCCTGTTGATAGGCTCGATCACTGGCGCAGTGGCCGGGTTCGCCACCGCCACCTACTTCAGCCAACGTAGCGTTCAGACCGCCCCCGCCGCTGCCGTCAGCCTGACCAGCAGCAAGGCAGTACCCACCCAGCCGCAGACGACAGTGCAAGCCCAGGGCGGCCAGTCCGACACTGTAACCGCCGCGCAGAAGCTCGGCCCCGCAGTAGTTACTATCGTCAACACGACGGCGGCCACCCGCGACCAGTTTGGCGCAGCCAGTGGCGGTACTGCGATTGGCAGCGGTATTATCTTCGACAAGTCTGGCTACATCCTG
>JBBROH010000103.1:0-15295 GCA_038229595.1 Chloroflexia bacterium
AACGGATAAAAGCTACCCCGGGGATAACAGGCTTATCTTGCCCAAGAGTTCACATCGACGGCAAGGTTTGGCACCTCGATGTCGGCTCGTCGCATCCTGGGGCTGGAGTAGGTCCCAAGGGTTGGGCTGTTCGCCCATTAAAGCGGCACGCGAGCTGGGTTCAGAACGTCGTGAGACAGTTCGGTCTCTATCCGGTATGGGCGCAAGAAGGTTGAGGGGAGCTGACCCTAGTACGAGAGGACCGGGTTGGAGCGACCGCTGGTGTGTCGGTTGTCACAAAGTGGCACTGCCGAGTAGCCAAGTCGCGGAGGGATAACCGCTGAAAGCATCTAAGTGGGAAGCCCGCCTCAAGATGAGCCTTCTCATCCGCGAGGAGTAAGACCGCTAGCAGATAACTAGTTTGATAGGCAGCAGGTGTAAAGGCGGCAACGCCCCAGCCAAGCTGTACTAATGGTCGAGGCCTTACTATCAGCAACAGAGTGACGCAACGACTGGTGAGCAAGACGAGGACAGACCTCGGCTGACGAAACATGGTACAATGTGAAACAAGCCCCACCGAACGTAGGTAGCTGAGTAAGGTAGCAGCTTAACAAGCAGAATAGAACCTCTTCGTGACCATAGCGCGGTAGACCCACCCGGTACCATCCCGAACCCGGCAGTGAAAGACCGCAGCCCCTGATGTACTGGGTTGTGATGACCTGGGAGATATGGACGTTGCGAGGGGGTTCTTTCTTTTTTGCCTTTTAACCTCCCATGTGGAGGCTTTTTGTCTGCCCGATTTTCCACTGTCGATCCTTCGCATTCTGCCACTCTACATTGCTCCTTAGCCAGCAGGTTTGGTATACTATGTGCAGAAGTTCACAATCTAATGCAGACGGCTAAAGGAGCAAACGATGAAGATACTGGTAACCGGTGGGCGCGGCTTTATTGGCTTGGCGGCGGCAAAGGAGTTGCGGCGGCGCGGCCACGATGTCACTCTCCTCTCTAGCACCAGCAGCAGCACAGTTGATGGCTTCCGCGTGGTGCAAGGTGATGTGCGTGAGCAGACTAGTCTGCTCCCTGCTACTGAGGGGATCGAGGCGGTGGTTATCTCCCATCAGTTCCCCGGCTTCCCAGTTGAACAGGCCGAGCAGCACAATACCTTCCGCGAGGTTGATGCCGAAGGTACGCGCAATGTGCTGGCCGCCCTCAAGCAGAATGGCAATCTTCAGCGAGTGGTCTACCTCAGCGGCGCAGCGGTTAACGACACTGCGCCGCCCCACCCAGGGATCACGGCTAAGCTAGATGCCGAGCGGTATGTCACTGGCAGTGGCGTTAGCTATGTCATCCTGCGCGCCTCTATCGTTTACGGCCCTGGCGACCACTACTTCTCTCGTCTGGCAGGCCAGATCAGGTCAATGCCGGTGGTACCCACCTTTGGCGATGGCCGGGCGAAAGCCCAGCCGATCCATGTTGACGACCTCGCCCTCACCATTGCGGCTGCGCTTGAGGAGCAGGCTGGCAGCCACCTACTGGATGTATGCGGCCCCAATACGGTCAGCACCAACCAGACGATCAAGCTCCTTAGCCTCATCATCACTGGGCAGCAGAAGCGTATCCTACACCTGCCCGTGCTGGCGATCAAGTCGCTGGCAAGCGTCATGGCGGCAACCAACAAGAACCCACCACTCTCGCCAGGGCTGATCGATTTCAGCCTCTTTGACAACACCTCGCATGGCACCAATGCCGACAAGGTGTACGACGTGCGCTTCCGCGACCTACGCCAGGGTTTGCGCGAAGTCTATGGCAATGCTGGGCAGTAGAGCGCACTAGCCAGCCAAAACAAAGCCCCTGCAAGTAGCTGCGTTGTCAGACTACAGCTTGCAGGGGCTTTGTCGTTACCGACTAGCTGTGGGCCGTTCGGCGGCGGAGCACCCAGCCAATGAGCAGCAGCAATAGCGGATTGGCAGGCAGTTTCCTATTGACAAGTTCCCACAATGTCATATAATATTAACATGGCTTGCAGCCGCACAGAGCAGCAGCTAAATGACAGGGGTTGGTGGCAGTGCAGGCAAGGCTAAAGGGGGTGGGTAATGGCGAACGAAGCAGGGGCGCACATCCAGGAGCAGACGAACAGCATCTTGGGCAATAGCAACGACGTGGTGGATATTAGTATCCCGTCTAACCATGTGTTCGAGCGGATCGCCCGCGATGGGGCGGGCCTGGTTGCCCGCTACCTCGGCTTCAGCGACGAACGCACCCAGGATGTGCAACTGGCGGTCAGCGAAGCCGTCACTAATGCGATCGAGCATGGTAACAAGGAAGATGCTAACGTCAAGGTAGGGGTGCGCTTCCTTGTACTCAAAGACAAGCTGGCGATCCAGGTGATCGACCAGGGCGAAGGGCTGCCTGCCGACCGCATCAACGCAGCCAAACCCTCGATAGAGAGCAAGCTGGCCCAGGGGGAGGAGAGTCCACGCGGCCTCGGCATCTACCTGATCCAGCAATTGGTGGACGCGGTGGAGTTGCAGACCAACGAAAGTGGTACCTCCTTTACCATGTGGTTCAACCTCGGCGCAGCGGCGCAACAGGAGCGGGCTGAAGCATGAGCATCAAAATGGAGCAAGGCCAGCAGTACACCATCATCCGCATCCTCAACGACAGCATAGATGCGCTCTCGGCGAAGGAGATAGAACAGAGCAGTAGCCAGATGCAGCAAACCACTGTCCTAGACTTTGACCGCGTGTTGTTCATCAACTCAGCGGGCATCTCCGCCCTACTCAAGCTGGTGATCGAGGCGCGCAAGCACGGCAAGCAACTCTACGCCGCTAATCTTACCGCCCACCACCGCAAAGTGTTTGAGATGGTAGACCTGACCCGCTATATGCCCCTCCTCACCGAGGAGGAGTACCGGGCCAAGACCGGGAGGTAAGTAAAGAAAGGATTGCCATGAGCGCGGAGCAACCGCAGCTTGAGCAGCCAATAGGGATCGCGCAGCAGATCCAGCGGGGCAAGGTATCGCCCAACGATGAGACGAGCATCCTCCAGGTGCGTCTGATGATCATCGTGCCGCTGGGCTTCGTGCTGCCGATCATCCTGCTGCTGCTCGGCTACCCTGCGGTCGCGCTTGCCGCCTTCCTCGCTGGGGTCGCCCTGCTGCTGATCACCTACTCTGGGGTTGCCCTGCGCCAACGCATCGATACTTACCGCGTCTGGACCTTCTACGCCCTCGCGGACGCAGTGGTGATCTGGCTGATGTCGTTCGTCCTCGGTGCCTACTTCAACGTCTTCCTGATGATCGCTATCGTCGAGGTAGCCCGCATCTATCGCCAGGCAAGGTTGGTAGTGATCACCGGGCTGCTGGTCGCTGCCGCCGTAGCATTGGAGGGGCTGCTAGCTGGCCTCGCCAACGCGGGCGGCACCCTGCGCTTGCCCATAATCGCCTACGCCGAGCAACCGGGCTTCGCCGCTGCTGCCTACGCCCTCACTGCCGCCTGCGTTGGCCTCTCCCTCTCCACCTTCATTGACCGCTACACCAGGGAGATCATCAGCTACGAGCGGGTGCAGCAGACCAACGCGGCTGAGATGCACGTAGCCCACGAGATACAGAGCAGCCTGATGTCGCCCCGCGAGTTGCAGACTAGCAACTGGCAGATCGCGGCGATCAGCATCCCTGCCCGTGATGTCGGTGGCGACTTCTACGAGTACATCCCCTACTTTGGCGACGTAAATAGCGTGGGGGGCATTGCTATCGGCGACGTGTCGGGCAAGGGCATACCAGCCGCCTTGCAGATGGCTGTGGTACGAACGATCTTCCGCATCGAGGCCCGGCGGCGCATCCTGCCTGCTGAGACGCTCAACCGCGTCAACCAATCGCTACTCACTGAAATGCCGCTGGGCATGGTCACACTCCTCTACGCTTTCGTCGAGCCGAAAGAAGGGGTGATGCACTTCGCCAACGCTGGTCACAACTACCCCATCCTGCTCAATGGTACGGTTAGAGAGTTGAAGCTAGCCGGTCTGCCCCTGGGTATCTACGACGAGACCGAGTATGAGGAACAGAGCGTTCCGATCTTGCCAGGTGACACGGTGATTTTCTACACTGACGGGGTGGTGGAGGCGCAAAACAAGCTGGGAGAAATCTACGGCTTCCCGCGCCTGTTGGAACTCGTTGGTACGCTGCACGACCACGACCCCAAGGGGGTGCTGCATGAGATTATGGATGCGGTGCGCGTCTTTGTGGATGGGGCCGAGCAGACGGACGACATTACAGTTGTAGTTCTCCAACACAGTCAGGTGAAGCAATGATGCCAACCAGCCCCGCCTATAACCAACCCGGCCAGCCACCCACTGCCAGCGAAGCCACTGCTAGCTACCAGTCTGCCAACCGCTCTCCCCTACCACAGAGCGGCACCCTGCGCTCTAGCGTCGCTTACGCCCTCGACGACCGCCTGCGCGTGCTCGATCTCGACACCTTCAGCGGCTCAGAACGCTTCATGAGTGGCACCACGATGGGGGCAGCCTTTGCCGTCGGGATGCGCCGCTACCTGAACGTCCGCTACCAGGAGGCAGTCAACGAGTTCAAGACCGCCCTGATCGCCGCCTATGTGGAGGGCGACGACTCGGCCCAAATCTGGGATCGGGAGCGGGCGATCATCCACCTCTACCTCGGCAACTGCTACGCCAACCTCGACTTCTGGGCGCAGGCGTTGAACGAGTACATGAACGCGATCCAGATCGACGATCAGCTAGCCGAGGCCCATTACAACCTGGGGGTTGCCTTCCGCGCCAATGGCAAGGTGCAGGAGGCTATCGCCGCCTTCAAGGTTGCCCTACAGTACAACCCCGACCTCTACGAGGCGCGTTTTGCGCTGGGCCGCACCTACCACGAACTGGGCGACTATGCCCATGCCTACATCGCCTACACCGTTGCTCGCCAATACCGACCCAATGCCGCCGAGCCAATCTACTACCAGGGCTTGCTCCACCAGGCTCATGGCGAGGAGAAGCAGGCGGCCCGCTGCTTTGCCGAAGCCCTGCGGGTTGAACCTGATTATAAGTACAACAAGCTCAAGCCGCAGACCGCCGATGAGCCAGAGCGCGACATCGAAGACCCCAACTGGTACTACCGGCTGGCCGAGGAGTTGAAGGGCAAGGGCAACACGCTCGGTGCCTTGCGCGCCTACCAGAGCTTGCTAGAGCGCGACCCGCAGCAATATCGCGCCCGCTATCTGGCGGCCAACATTCTCGCCCGCCAGCGGCAGTGGCAGCAGGCGATCAACGAGTACCTCAACGTCCTCAAGACTGCCCCCGACTTTGTGCCAGCCCGCCACAAGCTGGGGCTGGCCCTACGCGCCGCCAGCAAGCTACGCGAAGCCTACGACACGCTGATCCAATGTGCGCGACTGCAAGCGGGTGACGGCTCGATCTTCCTCAGCCTCGGCATCGTGCTTAGCGACCTGGCCCAGGTGACGCACGCGATCCGCTGCTTCGCCCGCGCTGCCCAACTGCTGCCCAACGACCCGCAGGTGTTCTACCGCCTGGGCCGCGCCCTGATCAGCGACGGGCGCGAGGAGCAAGCCCTGGCTACCTGGCAACGCGCCGTCAGCCTGGATACCGAATGGCAGGAGGCGCGCTATGACCTCGGCGTGCTGTACATGAAGAACGAGTACTTCGCCCAGGCTATCGCCGAGTTCGAGCAGGTGTTGCGTCGTCAGCCAAACGACCTGGACGCGCTCTACCTGCTAGCCCTGGCCTACAAGGAGAGCGGGCGGTTGGAGGAGGCGGTGACGCTGTTCGAGCAGGTGTTGACCAGCCGCCCCAGCCACGTAATGGCCCACTTCCACCTGGGCGCAACCTACTTGCGCCTCGGCCACCCGAATGAGGGGTTGCTGCACATCCGCACCTACGAGGGGCTGAAGAATGCTGTCGGCCAGCGGCCTGCGACCAAGCCGACGGCAATGCTAGACCCCAGCAAGGTGCAAACCGGGTCGCTGAACCGCTGGTGAGCGGTGGCTACTTGCTCAACCATTGAGGAAGGTGTATGATAAATGAGCGAGCAATTTGTTCGCTGCAAGGCGGCTAGTTGAAGATGGGGAGGAACACGATGAGTGAGCAGAAGCAGGGTGAGGTGGCTACCCTGATTAGCCGCCTGGAGGAGGAGAAGGCGGCTGCGGGGGCGGAGATTGCCGTCGCCAGCGAGGCGATCTTGCGCTTCCAATTGGGCCGCGAGACCTATGGCATCCCCATCGATCAGGTCAAGGGCATCAGCCGCCTGCGCCCCATCACCTTCGTTCCTGGTACCCCCGCCTACGTCCTGGGGGTCTGCAACCAGGCTGGCAGCGTGATACCAGTGATCTCTCTGGCCGACCTGCTCGGTGGCAGCAACCACGAGACCAGCCGCGACAGCCGCCTGATCACCATCCACAGCGACGAGGTTAGTGAAGGGGACATCGGAATGCTGGTAGACCGCGTGCAGGATGTGATTGCGGTGCCGCTCAACATAGTGGAAGCCCCATTGCTGACCCTCGAACGGAGCGGCAACTTCCTGCGCGGACAGCACCGCCAGCCCGACGGCAAGATCGTGCTGCTACTCGACTTGCCTGCCTTGCTGCGCCTGATCACCAACCGCGCTGGAGGCTGACCTTATGGACACCAATATTATGAACTTCAGCCTGGGTGGACAACGCTTCGGCCTGCTGGTTCATCAGGTGGAGAACATCATCAAGGCCCATAGTGGCCTGCTGCTGGATACCGGCTTCCGGGCCACCATGCCGCTCTGGTTGGCGTTCAAACAGATCGCCGTCCTCGACCAGCCCTTGCCCGTGGTTTCGCTGGCCCGCAAGCTGGGGCTAGAAGCCAGTGTGCCACGTGATGGCGGTCGTCTACTGCTCACCCACAGCGGCGGCCTGCGCTGCGCCTTGCTGGTGGACGAGGTCTACGGCCTGGTTCACGCTAGCAACCAGCAGCTTCGCATCCTCCCTGCCTGGCTCAATGCAGGTGGGTCGCGCACCGTCTGGGGCTGCTATCTCGCCCCCGACGATAGCCTCACCATCTTGCTTGACCCCGATAACATCTTTACCGCCAGCGAGAGTGCGGCGATCAACCATCTGCTGACCCGCCAGCTTGAGGGAGCCACTCGATGACCACTACCTTCGACCCTAAGATGATGGAGAAGTTCCGCGAGGAGGTGGATACCTACCTGCTTGTTCTTCAACAGGACTTGATCAGCATTGAGCGCGAGCCGCAGAATGTGGATTACCTGCGCGAAGCGATGCGCGCCGCGCACACGATCAAGGGAGCTAGCGGCATCATGGGCTTCCGCCAGATTGCGGGCGTGATGCACGAGGTTGAGAGCGTGATGGTCGCCATGCAGCAGCACGAGATTACCCTCAGCCCCGACCTCAGCGATCTCCTCTTTGAGGCGATTGACGCAGTGGACAACCTGACTAAGGGCGTGGTCAAGAACCAGCCAGTCACTATCGACACCGAGCGGCTGGTGCTACGCTTGCAGGGGGTGTTGGTTGGCAGTGGCGGCGACAGCAACGGTAGCAGCAACGGGCAGGCCGACCCCAGTAGCGGTCTGCCCCCAGAACTGCCAGTGGTGCTGCCGCTCCCTGGTGTCGGTCTGCCATCCGAGTCGGTGCGCGTGCGCGTTGAGCGGTTGGACAGCCTGATGAACGTGGCTAGCGAGATGGTGATCAGCAGGATGCAGAACGAGCAGGCGGTGGAGGAGTTGCGCCGCCTGCTCACCGCCATGCGCCTGCGTCGCCAGCAACTGGGTAAGCTACGCGAGAAGGTGGAGCGCGAGTGGAGCAGCCTCAGCCAGTATGAGATTGAGGCGGAGATGGAGGCGGTGGATGCGTTCGACGAGGCTCTGGACGAACTGGGCAGCAATACCCTGCGCGGCTTTGAGGAGTTCAATGCTACGCTAGGCACGGTCAGCGAGGAGTTGCAGGACACGGTACTGAGCATTCGGATGCTGCCGATTGAGACGATCTTCGGTCAGTACCAGCGCAACGCCCGCGACCTGGCCCGCGAACGGGGCAAGCAGATCAACCTGCTAACCATCGGTGGTGAGACCGAGGTGGACAAGAAGGTGTTGGAGAGCCTGAACGAAGCCCTAATCCACCTGGTTCGCAACGCTATTGATCACGGCATTGAGCCGGGCGAGGAGCGGCTGCGGCTGGGCAAGCTGCCAATGGGTATGGTGACAATGCGCGCCTACCAGCAGGCCGGGCAGGTGGTGGTGGATGTTAGCGACGACGGCGCAGGCATAGATGCGACCCTGCTCAAGGCAACTGCTGTGCGCCGTGGCTTGCTCACCGCCGCCGCCGCCGAGAACCTGAGCGACGCAGAGGCCCACCAACTGATCTTCCAGCCTGGCTTCAGCACCGCCCGCCTGATCACCGATAGCAGCGGGCGGGGCGTGGGCATGGACAGCGTGCGGACTGCTATCGCCCGCCTGGGTGGTAGCATCACCCTCGACACGAAGGTGGGCGCAGGGACGACGGTCAGCCTGCGCTTGCCACTCACCCTCACTGCCATCCGCGCCCTCCTCTTTGCCGCCCGCAACCAGGTATTTGCTATCGCCACCAGCAGCCTCGAAACGCTGGAATACATCGGCGCAGAGGACGTAATCCTGCTTGAAGGGCGCGAAGCCGTGCAGGTGCGGGGCCGTACCCTCCCGCTGTTGCGCCTGGAAGACCTGCTCGACCTCAGCAGGGCCGAGCGCAGCGAACACCTTAATCAGCAGCAGTACGAGATTGCCGCCAGCTATCGGCGCAGCCAGACCAATAGCGAGAAGGGGGAGGAGGAGAGCGGAGCCAATGCTGCCCTGGTTGCTGCCCGCCGCCGCAGCAACGACCTGCTGGCCGCCAACTCTGCAACCTACATGGACGAGAGCAGCCAGTACACCTCAGCCTACATCCGCACCCTCGGCATCCAGGTAGAAGACCGCCTACCCATCCTCGTGGTTAGCAATGGCGACCGCCAGGTGGCCTTCCTGGTGGAGCAACTGTTGGATGAGCGCGATGTAGTGGTCAAGAACCTCGGCCCGCTGTTCAGCAAGGTAGAGCGGGTTAGCGGGTCGACCATCCTCGGTGATGGCAGCATCGTGGTCATCCTCGACGGCCCCTCGCTAGTCAATGCTGCCCGCGCCCAGAGCCGCCGCCAGGTGAGCGATAGCAGTGTGGCCGCCAGCCTGCGCCGTGACGAGAAGTTGGGCCTGCACATCCTGATCGTAGACGACTCGGTAACTACCCGCGAGTTGGAGCGCAGCATTCTGGAGGCGGCAGGCTATCGGGTGGACATCGCCACCGACGGCGAAGAAGCCCTCAACACGCTCGCCCAGCACAGCTACGCCCTGGTCATCGCTGACATCGAAATGCCGCGCATGGACGGATTCACCCTGACCCGTAACATCAAGGCCGACCCCCGCCTGCGTGACACGCCGGTGATCATCGTCTCCTCGCTAGCCAGCGAAGAATACAAGCGGCGCGGCATCGAAGTGGGCGCGCAAGCCTACATCACGAAGGGCCAGTTTGACCAGGGCAACTTGCTAGACACGATTGAGTTGCTAGCCAACCACTAGTATTTGACAATCTGGCTATCTAGCATTATCATGGTAGGGTAATGGTAGCCCTTGCGACTGACCGGCGTGCTGGGTGCGCCATCTTGCGGGAATAGGGGACGGTAAACTGATGGAAAGATCGACTGAAAGACGCAAAATCCTGGTAGTAGATGACAGCGCGCTGGTCGCCGAGGCGGTCAAGGCCAAGCTGGAGGCTAGCAACTACGATGTTGCTCTTGCCTACAGTGGTGAGGAGGCTCTTGACAAGGTGAAGGAGGATGCACCCGACCTGATGATCCTTGATGTTTATATGCCCGGTATTGATGGTTTTGAGGTTTGTCGCCGCTTGCGCGAGGATGAGGCTACCCGCACCCTGCCTATTGTGATGCTCAGTTCACGCGGCAACATCAAGGAGAAGCTGGCAGGCTTCCGGGCTGGGGCTGACGATTACCTGGTCAAGGAGTTTGACCTGCTCGACCTCCCCTACCGCGTCAAGCTCGTATTTCGGCTGCGGGGCATGGAAGATAAGGCGAACTGAAGATGGCTGCTCCCTTGCGCGTGTTGGTCGTTGAGGACTCGCCGCTGATGAGCGATCTGATCGTCAGTACCCTCGAAGCCGACCCCAACATCAAGACGGTGGGGGTTGCCCGCGATGGAGCCGAGGCGATTGAGATGGTGCAACGCCTGCGCCCCGACCTGATCACCATGGATATCTATATGCCCCGCCTTGACGGTTTTGGCGCGGTGGAGCATATCATGGCCTACAATCCTACCCCGATCCTGGTGATCACCACCTCCACTGCCCACCCCGACGTGGACGTGAGTATGCGGATGTTGGCGGCTGGCGCGCTCGACGTGATGGAGAAGCCTGCCCGCCTGGATAACCACTCCTGGGAGATGAAGCAGGCTGAACTCGTCCGTAAGGTCAAGCTGCTGGCTAAAGTGCGGGTCGTCACCCACCTCAAGGGGCGGCGCACCTTCCCCACCGTGCCGGTCGCTGACGGCCCCGCCCAGCCTGGCGGCTTCGATCCCAGCCTACGCCCTGGCGTGCGCCCCCGCCGCAATACTGGCACCCTACGTACCGCTAGCAGCCCGCCGATCAGCCCTGCGGCAGCCCCCCCCAAGAATATAGTAGTGCGCCCCCTCAGCGCGACCTTCCCTGTATCCTGCTACTACCAGGCGGTGGCTATCGCCTCCTCAACTGGTGGGCCGCAAGCCTTGCTCCACGTGCTACAGAAGCTGCCAACCAACCTGCCGGTGCCAGTGCTGATCGTCCAACACATCGCCAGCGGCTTCACCAGCGGCCTGGCCGAGTGGCTCGACCGCGAGTGCAGCCTCAACATCAGCGTAGCCCACAACGGGCAGGTGCCGAAAGCTGGTGAGGTACTACTCGCCCCCGACGACCTCCATCTTTGCCTGCGCCGCCTTGATAGTCACCTTGAACTGGTCACCGAGGCTGGCCTGCCAGATGACCTGCGCCCTGCCGCCGATAACCTCTTTCGCTCGGTGGCCGAGGCGTGTGGCGCGCGGGCTATCGGCGTGGTGCTGACTGGTATGGGCCGCGATGGGGCGGCGGGGCTACGGGCGATGCACGATGCGGGCGCACACGGTATTGCCCAGGACGAAGCGACCAGCGTGATCTTTGGTATGCCCCGCGCTGCGATCAGCCTTGCTGCTGCCGACGACGTGCTAGCCCTCGACTCGATCAGCGCACGACTGCTTGAGTTGCTGGGCAAGCCAGCATAGGAGGACGGCATGGCACGCTACAGCAAGGGCAAACTGTTCTGGGCGATCCGCGAGCAACTGAAGCCCGCCGATCTAGCCACCCTCTATAGCCTGCTAGCTGCCAACCGCCGCCTGGCGAACCTGCGCTACATCCAGCTTGACCCTGGCTATGGGCAGGCCATCCTCGACCTGGTAGATTACTGCGACCAACACCACGCCAACCACATCCTTGTCGCCATCCTACACGACCACTTTGGCATCACAGTGGCAGCGAAAGAGCAGTACACCGCTAGCAGGTTCCTCTACCTGTTTCTGTTCAAGCCCAGCCGCTTGAAGGAGATCGACAACCACCAGTCGCTTGAGGATGACGTGCGCTTGCAGAAGGCTGCCGCCAGCAGCGTAGTCGCCCTGTGCTTCCTCCCTATGCTGCTGCTGCTCGGCGTGGCCGACGGCCTGGCCTCGGTGGAGCTAAAAGAGATACAGAGCAGGGCGAGTGCCGCCGGGAGGTCAGCATGAGCCTGATCTTCAGCGACGAAGAATATACCCTGTTCCGTGACTTGATCAGCCAGACAGCGGGCCTCTACTTTGACGAGAGTAAGCGCGGCACCCTTGCCCAGCACATCGCCGAGCGGCAGGCTGCCACCAACCTACCCAGCTTCGCTGCCTACTACGCCCTGTTGACTGGCGGCAACCCCAACCAGCGCGAGAACGAACGCCAACTGCTGCTCAACAACCTGACGATCAATGAGACCAGCTTCTTCCGCAACCAGGAACACTTCGCCACCCTGCGCGAGGTTGCCTTGCCAGAGTTGCTCAAGCTGCGGGCGAAGGACAGCGACCGCACGCTGCGCTTCTGGAGTGCTGGTTGCGCCAGTGGTGAGGAGCCGTACTCGTTGGCGATCACCTTGCTTGAGAGTAGGCTAGCCGAAGATGGCTGGCAGTTCACCGTGATCGGCAGCGACTTGGACAGCCACGCCCTCAAGCTAGCGGAGCATGGGGTTTACGGCAAACGCTCCCTGCGCGAGGTAGCAGGCGAAACCTTCAGCCGCTACTTCACCCCCGTCCCTGGCAGCAGCGACGCGAAGGGCGAAGCCAGCCGCTTCCAGATCGTACAGCAGGTCAAGTCGCTAGTCAGTTTCAGCCAGTTCAACCTGGCCGCCTTCCCTTACAATAGCTACAGCTACGGCAACCAGGACTTGATTTTCTGCGAGAACGTGCTGATCTACTTCCAGCCAGAGATGGTGCCACAGGTGATCGAGAACCTCTACCGCTGCCTGCGGCCTGGTGGCTACCTGTTCCTCGGCTATGCCGAAACACTCTGGCAGGTGCCGACCCGCCTTGAACTGGTGTCGCTACCCAACACCTTCTGCTACCGCCGCCCGCTCAGCGAACGGCCAGAGCGCGCCACCTTTGCGCCACCAGAGCGCATCCAATCCGCGGCCCGGCTCGGCACCGGGCCGCTGGGCAACATCTTCGCCCGTTTCAAGCTGCAAACTGGCCCCTTGCAACTGCCGACTACCGACGAACTGGTAAAGGTAAGAGGCCAGGCAGCCCCACAGTTGGAGGAGAGCCAACGCCCCCCCTCGGAGTGGATCGCTTTTGGCGACAAGCTACGCAGGGAGAACCGCTACAATGACGCGCTGGCGGCCTACCAGGCTGGGCTAAGGGCGAACCCGCAAGCGTTGGAGGCGATCTGCGGCATCGCCCAGATTCACTTTCAGCGTGGCCTGCCCGACCTTGCGGTGGCCGAGTGCCTGCGGGCGATTGCGATTGACAGCCTCTACGAGGAGGCTCACCTGCTGATGGGTAGTATCTACGCCAGCCAGAGCGGGCCGATTGCGCGGGTCAAAGCGATTGAGGCTTACCAGAAGGCGATTTACATCAACCTCAACTCGCCCGCCGCTCACTACCGCCTGGCCGAGGTCTACCGCAACGCCGCTAATCGGGGCAGTAGCAACCGCAAGGAGCAACAGACCACGCGCACCGCTGCCCTGCGTGAGTACCGCTCTACCCTGCGCTGCCTCAGCCCCCTGCCCGACGACCAACAGGTGGACGGCCTACCGGCCTCCGCCCTACGCCGCCTCTGCGAACTGAACATCTCGGCCCTCGGCTGAACTCCCACTGCTAGCTACCACCTTGCTCCCCAACTGCTCTTGCAAGCAACTACGCCTTTTGGCTGAGTTAGATAGCAGCAAGCGCCAGTTAGCGGGTATAATTGGTTAGATAATAACCAAAGTGGGGGGCGAGCGTGATTGAGCAGCAGGTGATGGACGCAGAGTTGAGCGAGCAGGCGAAGGTGGAGACAGAGCAGCTGAAGCTGCAACCAGAGAGCGTCCCTGGCGAAGGGCAGCGCAGTAGCTTCGGCCTCAATCGCAACTTCAGCATCTACTGGGCGGGCCAGTCGCTCTCAGCGGTTGGCGACGCATTCGCCTTCGTTGCCATGCCGCTGCTGGTGCTAGAAGCGACTGGCTCGGTGGTGCAGATGGGCCTGGTGACAGCGACGACCGGGGTGAGCCAGATACTGATGGGCCTGATCGCGGGGCCACTAGTGGATCGCCTGGATCGGCGCAAGCTGATGATCGGCTGCGATATTGGCCGCTTCCTGCTCTACAGCCTGATCCCGCTCGGCTGGTGGCTGCTTGGCCCCCAAATCTGGCTGATCTACCTGGTTACCGCCCTCGCCTCCGCCCTCGGCAACCTGTTCGGGGTCGCCTCGATCACCGCCATCCCCAACCTGGTCAGCAAGGCGCAGATCATGGACGCGAACTCGCGGCTGCAAGCAACTTTCGGCCTGGCTTTCTTCCTCGGCCCGATGCTTAGTGGCTTCATCTCCTACTACCTCGGCGGGCCAGTAACAGCAGTGGGCATCAATGCCGCCTCCTATCTAGCCTCGATCTTCGCCCTCAGCCTCGTGCGCCTGCGTAGCGGAGAGCGGCAGCAAGCGCAGGCGAAGGAGAGCAAGCTGCGCGAACTCTCAGCAGGCATCCGCTACCTGTTCAGCCAGCCACTGCTGCGCTCACTCACCATCTTCTATATGCTGACCAATATGCTGACTTTCGCCGGGCTAGACCTGTTCATTTATCGGATCAAGCACGACCTGGGGCAGGGCGATAACACCGTTGGTATCGTCCTCGGTGTCGCTGCGGTCGGCTCGATCCTCTCGGCCCTGGCCGTACCGCTCCTACGCCGTCGCTACGGTTTCGGCCCCACCTTTATCGGTGGCGCACTGTTGCAGGCCGCCTCGCTAGCCACGATTGGCCTCGCCCCCACTGTGCTGCTGGTACTGCCCGCCACCGTCGGCTTCACCCTCGGCGACCGCATCCAGGGGGTTAATTCGATGACTATTCGGCAGGAGATCACCCCTGACCGACTGCTGGGCCGGGTCACCGCCGCCTTCTGGACGCTGATTAGCGTGCTGGGGCCAATAGGGGCGGGGGCCATGACCTGGTTGGCCGCCCAGTTTGGTAGCAGCCCTGTGCTGCTGGCAATGGGCGCAGGCGGCTTCCTGCTCGCTTGCCTCGCCACCCTCACCCCGATCCGTCTGCGCCACCCAGAGCAGGTTTACCACAAGAGCAGCGATTGAGCTTTAGCCCCATTCGCTTGACATTAGGCCTGCACTGTTGTATAATACCAGCGTTCTAAGGGGACACGCGCCCGCGCAAGCAGGCCGCTGGCCCACAGGACAGGTAAAGCAGGAACAGGCCCATGTAGCTCAGTTGGCAGAGCACATTCTTGGTAAGAATGAGGTCATCAGTTCGAATCTGATCATGGGCTCCAGTTCTTTCGCCAGCTAGTTTACCACTCGCTCCACTGTGATGTGGGGCGTTTCTTGCGTTATCGCATAAAACAGTGTTTCACACTCTAAGGAGGCGTTAGCTTTGGCAAAGCAGAAGTTCGAGCGCAACAAGCCGCACGTCAATGTTGGTACCATCGGTCACGTGGACCATGGCAAGACCACCCTCACCGCCGCTATCACCAAGGTCATGTCCCTGGCTGGTCGCGCCAACTTTATTAGCTTCG
>JBBROH010000104.1:0-15292 GCA_038229595.1 Chloroflexia bacterium
GCAGTCGCCAACGCCTTCTGCCCGCCCGCCAGCACGCTGCTAAGATCGGGCTTGTTGTCGCCAGCCTGCCCCCCCCCAGCGGGAGCGGAGTCGCCCTTGCTGAGTCGCTGCATCACGAGGCCAATCAGCCGCTCACGCACTGGGCGTAGGCTGAGGGCAACAACCGCCGCAGTTGCCCCAGCCAGCAGCAGCAGCACTATCGGCAACTGGCTACCGAACTGTTGGGAGAAGACCAGCACCCCCTCTAGGGCGATAATGCCGAGGAAGGCGATGTCATAGAGGCGGTCGATCACCGTACTGAGCAGGGCCGCACTAAGCGGGTAGCCCAACCCCTTGAGGTACCAGGCCTTCAGCACGTCGCCCGCCTGCCCTGGGGTAAACTGGCCCGCGCCCAGGCCGATGGCGTAGATGCGCCACGCCTGCCAGGGGGTCAGGCTGATGCCGTAGCTCTGCAAGATCGCCCGCCAGCGGCTAGACTTCATTAGGATGAAGGGGAAGACGAGCAGGATGCTGAGGCCCGCCAGCCACCAGTTGGCGTGCAACAGGCGGTCGCCAATCTTGCTGAAGTCCAGCTTGCCAGTAGAGACGGCGTAGACCAGGATCAGCACGAAGATCAGGGTGCCACCCAGCCGCAAGCCCCACTTGTTGAAGCCGCTTTTCTTCTGCGGCGTGGCTTCTGGCCCGATTGCAGCCACTAGTTAGCCCTCCGTTCCAGGCGCAGGGCGGCAATCTGCTCGCTGACCAGACCGATCAGGAAGACGATCACCGCTACACTGATCAGCAGCACTGCCCCGTTGGGGATACGTAGTCGGTCGAAGATGATGTTGGCGACAGCATAGACGAGGCCAACCAGGAAAAAGAGCAGGCTGATCGGCAGGAAGACCTTCATTGGCGTAAACAGCATGGTCAGGCGGGTGATGATCAGCATGAACCGCCAGCCGTCGCGGAACCAGCTAATGCCGCTCTTGCCCTTGTCCTTGCGCGAAACGAAAGGGACGAAGGTGACATTGTAGCCTGCCTTGATGAAGGCGATGGTGCTGGTGCTGGTGTGCGAGTAGCCGTTGGGCAGCAGGTGAATGAAGTCCATAATCTTGTCGCGGCGCATAGCACGGAAGCCGCTGGTCAGGTCTGGCACCGGGCGATCCACCATATAGCTGGCGAAGCGGTTGAAGATGCCATTGCCAAGGTCGCGGATCAGGCGCGTCTCACTGGCCCGCGTGCGTGCGCCCACTACCAGGTCGTAGCTGGTGATCAGGTCTAGCAGCTTGTTGATGTCGTCGGGGCTATGCTGGCCGTCTGCGTCAATGATCAGGATCACCTCGCCGCTTGCAGCACGGATGCCCGCTTTGACTGCCGCCCCGTTGCCCTTGTTGTAGGGCTGGCGCAGCACCTTCGCCCCCGCTGCCAAAGCCTGCTCCGCCGTCGCGTCCGTGCTGCCGTCGTCCACCACGATGATCTCGGCGGCGGGCTTCAGTTGGCGCAGGCGGGTGACCACCAGGCCGACGCTGGCCTCCTCGTTGTGGGCGGGGATCACCACCGATAGGCGGTAGTCAGTTGGTAGGCGGTCGAGCAGTACTTCCTCGCCCCTGGGGTCGGCTGGCAGCGGCTGGGGGTTAGTCATCGGTTGCTGCTCACGCTCCCCTCACCCAGCGTAACCAGCACCACCCCGGCAACGATCACCAGCACGCCCGCCAGCTTGAGCCAGCTAACCTGCTCGTGAAAGAGGAAGTAGGAGGCGGTAACGACCAGGATGTAGTTCATGCTGAGCAGCGGGTAGGCGTAGCTGAGTTGTAGTTTGGAGATCACCGCCAGCCAGAACAGCGAGCCGCCAAAGATGAAGACGAAGCCGAAGAACACAGACGGATTGCTGAAGACCGTCCAGCCCGTCTGCACCAGCGGCCCAAAACTGAGCGAAAAGCGGTCGAGTGCGCCACTGGCTTGCAGGGCGTTCATGCCATGCTTGAGCAACAATTCGCCGACGAAAGTCAAGCCGATGGCAATCAACAGAAGCACAAAAGATGGCAACGCTAACTCCTCACTTCTCCAACACGAAAACTTGATAGTCCATTACGCCGCTGATGATCCGATACTCCTTGCAGACGCTGAAGTAGCCGTCGAACAGGGCGCGGTACTGCTCGGTGGTGCGGATGTTTGCGCCCTGATCGAGCAGGTGAACGAGGCCGCCAAGCAGGTTGAGCTTGAAGCCGACTGCGGTATCTTCCATGATCAGCACGCGACCGTGGGGCCGCAACACGCGCTGCATCTCGGCCAGGCTAGCCCGCGCCACCGTGTCGCTCATGTGGTGGACGACCCCGGTAATCAGCACGAAGTCGAACTCTGCATCCTCAAAGCTCATCTGCGTCGCGTCCATCACGGCGAAGCGGGCAGCAGTCTGGGCGTGCCGCTGCCCGGCATAGGCCACGAAGCTGGGCAGGATATCCACGCCGATGTACTCAAAGCCCGCATCGACAAACAGAGCGGTCAACTCACCGGTGCCGCAGCCGAGGTCGAGGATGCGCGGGCGCACGCGTGGCCGCTGGCGGAACAACTCGCGGCGGATCACCGCCTTCTCGCCACGGAAGTTGTCCTCCAACAGGCGGCGGAAGATATTCCACATCTCAGGGTTGGCGGCGGTGTGGCGCACCAGCGCATGGACGAACTCTGGTATCTGCAAACTCTCTCTCGCTTTGTGTAACGGTTGAAGTCGTTGCTGGTTGCCCGCTAAGTTTACAACAAAAAGGAGCGGGTTGCCACCTGCCCTGTTTGCCCAGCCCGCAACCGGCTGGGGAGCCGTGCTGGTTAGCTGAAGAACTCGCGCACCGCAGCCACCACCGTGTCCTGCTGGGCCTGGGTCATCTCTGGGTAGAGGGGGAGGGAGAGGCAGGTGGTGGCGAAGGCTTCGGCGTGCGGGAAGCTGCCCACCCCTTGTTCGAGGTCGCGGTAGGCCGGTTGCAGGTGGACGGGCGTGGGGTAGTGGATCGTAGTTGCTACGCCACGCTCAGTCAGATGCTCTTGCAGGGCAGCCCGCCTGCCCTCCTCCACCTTGACTACATAGAGGTGGTAGACAGATTTGCCACCCAGCGGCCCAGGTAGCAGGGCAAGGCCGGGGATGCCCTCCAGCTTACCGTGGTAATAGCAGGCCAGTTCGCCGCGCCGTCGGTTCCACTCGTCGAGGTGGGCTAGCTTGACCCGCAGCATGGCGGCGTGTAGTTCGTCCAGGCGGCTGTTCACCCCCTTGTAGACGTGGTTGTAGCGGCCCACCTGTCCTCCATTGCGGAGGGCGATCACCATGTCGGCCAGGGCGCGGTCGTCGGTTGCCACCAGACCGCCGTCGCCGAAGGCACCGAGGTTCTTGGATGGGTAGAAGCTGAAGGCGGCGATGCGGCCCAAAGTGCCGACTTTGCGCCCCTTGTACTCTGCGCCGTGGGCCTGCGCGCAGTCCTCCACCACGATCAGCCCATGCTGCTCGGCGATGGCGAGGATCGGCTCCATCTCGGCGGGCGCACCGTAGAGGTGGACGGGCATGATCGCCTTTGTGCGCGGGGTAATGCGCGCAGCGATCTGGCTGGGGTCGATATTGCCAGTCGCAGGGTTGATGTCGCACAGCACCGGGGTTGCGCCCGCCATGCTGATGCCCAACACCCCGAAGGTGGCGGTGTGGGTGGTGGTGATCACCTCGTCGCCAGGGCCAAGCCCAACAGCGCGCAGAGCGAGGGCGATAGCGTCGGTGCCGTTGCCCACCCCGACGGCAAAGGCGTTGCCGTTCCAGGTGGCGAACTCGGCCTCAAAGGCCGCCACCTCCTGGCCGAGGACGAACCAGCCGCTATCTAGCACGCGCTGGATCGCCGCGTCGATCTCTGGCTTGATCGCCTCATACTGGGCCTTCGAGTCGCTGACGAGGATCATCGGGTCTTTCCTTTCACAAGTTCGGTAAAGGTGTCGCGCTGCTTCCGCTGGTTGCGCCACCAAACCACAATCAACAGCAAAAGTATAACTACTATATAGAAAATGAGATAAAAATGCATAATTTCACGGATAACCGAACTGAGCGTGGCAAGTAGAAGCAATCTCAAGCCCGTGCCGAGCAGAGCCTGGTTAAGGCTCTTAGTTCGCCGCTCGATGGCGTAGTCCACCGGGCCGTAAAGCACTAGCAGGAGCAGCAGCCAGGGGGGTGGCAAAATGAAGCCGGATGTTGCGCGGAGGCTTGCCGTCCACACTCTGATGCCCAGCTTGCGCGTATCGCTTGGCGGCGTAAAGGTGGTGGAGAGCAGGGTAAACTCCGGGTCAGGTGCGTTGGCCCGCAGAAGGGAAGCTGGTACCCTCAACTTGTAATCCTTGCCATAATTCTGCTCCGACGACTTCGTGCTGATCGTGCCTACTACTTGCCTATCAAGCAGGATGGTGACGGTAGGTGGCGGCAAAGCACCTTGCAGGCTGCTGCGGTCGCCATATACGTCGAACTTGAACTCGAAATCCGAGTCGCCAAGTGGCACTCCAAAGTTGCGGAAGGTAATAACCCCCTTACCGTCAGTCCAGCGGCCATAACCGTCAGCGTCCTTGTGGTCGTACCAGCCGCTGCCCATGTAGGCAAAACTCATGAAGCCATCAGTGAAAAGGTATCTATCACTGTAACCCTGGTGGGAGAGGTTCATAGCTGCAACGCTGACGACTAGCAGCAGCCACAACTGCCACTCGCGCAAGGCGGCCTGCGGCGGCACGCCCTGCGGCTTCGCTTGCTCCTTTGCACTCATACGGCGGAAGATCATGGTCTCTCCTCTCGATCAGACAGGCTGCGGTTGGGCGGCTGGGCCAGCCCCTTCAGCTTAGCTGTTGCTTGCTACGCCCGCGCCAGCCAGCCCCCAGTTCGCGCCGCCAGGCGAAGTAGAAGATGGCGACAGCGATCAGGATCAGCAAGGGCATCCAGATGTAGAGCAGCGGGCGAGCGGCCAGGTAGCCACCGCTCAGGCTCAGGGCTGTCTCCAGCATGATCCAGAAGACCACCCGCTTTGGCAGATTGCGGCGCAGACCGAGGTAGCCCAGCACCGGCACGACCAGTGCGCCAAAGATAGCTAGTGCTGGAGGCAGGATCAGGGTGTCCGAGCGGTAATCGCGGTTGAAGGAGATAGAACTCACCTTTGCGCCAAACTTCAGGTTGCTACCAACTGGGCTGGTTACTGCGCTAGTCGCCAGTGTGACCGCCACATCGGGAGCCTGCCGCTGCACCAGTTCGCCCGCCACCTCAAAATCATAGAAGCTGAGGCCAAGCCTGCCACTCTGGCTGATCACCCCCACCACCTGCCCAGCCGTGCTGACCGTGATCGTATAGGGGAGCAAGGTCGGGCCAGGGGACTCCTTCGTGCGCTTCTCAAAATCCGCGAACGACTCGCGCAGGCTGCTAAAGAGCGGTCTACCGTCGTCCAGCCACACGCTGATGCGGTAGCTACCCTGGCCTAGCGGGTAGCCGAAGTTGCGGAAGTTGATCGTGCTGACCTCCCGCGTCCAGCGCGAGTTGTCGCTGCCCTGCACCGGGTTCCAGTTATCCAGGTAGCTGTCGGCGTACTGACTAGTGGTGGCGAGAACGTAGGAGGAGGAGCCGAGTAGGAAGAAGGTGAAGAACATGAGCAGGCCGAGGACGATCACCACCCAGAAGCCAGCCTCGCGCAATACTGCCCAGGGGGAGGCTGGTGGCGGCGGGCTGTCGCCGGCTTGCGGCTGGTAGCCGCTACTCTGATTAGGCACGAGACACCTCTATTCTTTGCGAGCGAACACAAGTTGGTCGAAGATCAGCCTGCGCCTGGGCTGGCGCACATAGCGTGCCACTAGAAATAGTGTTCGCCGTGCTGCTGATACCACTCGATCATGAGCCGCAATCCATCCCGCAAGTTTGTGTGCGGCTGCCAGCCAAGATACTCCTGGATGCGGGTGTAGTCACCATAGTAGTCGCCAATGTCTATCACCTTGCGCTCAGGGGGGAAGGGAATCAGTTCGTAGCTCAGGTCGGGGACGATCTCTTGCAAGATGCTGATGATCTCCATGAAAGTGACCGGTTCGGCACCGAGGTTGAAGACTTCGCCGTTCGCTGCATCGCTAGCCGCTGCCCGCAAGAAAGCGTCCACCACATCATCCACGTAGGTGAGGTCGCGGATTTGCTGGCCGTCGCCAAAAATCTTGATCGACTCGCCCTTCACCGCCAGGCGCACGAACCAGGCGATGAAGCCCTGCCGCGCATCCTTGAGGTACTGGCGGGGGCCGTACACGTTGGTCAGGCGCAGAGAGCAGGCTTTCAGGCCGTAGACGTTGTTGTAGACGATATGGTACCACTCGCCCGCCATTTTGTTGATCCCGTTCACGTCGGTGGGGTGGAGCAGGTGTTGCTCGTCTACCGGCAAGTAGTCGGGCTTGCCGTAAATCTGGCGGGTGCTGGCGTAGATGATCTTCGCAGTGGGGTTGCGCTTGCGGCAGGCTTCCAGCAGCGTTAGCTGGCTACGACAGTTGATGTCCAGGTCGGTAAAGGGGTCGCTCATGCTGTCCATGTGGCTGACCTGCCCGGCCAGGTTGAAGATGTAGTCGTGGCCGCGCACCAGATAGTCCATGCCGTTCGCATCGCGGATGTCGGCAATATTGACCCGCACCTGGTCGCGGATGTCGGCGATGTTGTGCAGGTTGCCGCCATACTGCGGGATCAGCGAGTCCACCAGCAGCACCTCTGCCCCCAGTTCGACCAGCCGCCGCGCTAGATTGCTGCCGATGAAGCCGAGGCCGCCGGTGATCAGCACCCGCTGCCCCCGATAATGATGCTGATAGAAGGGCCGCCCCAATCGGTTCGGCTCTGGCTCACCTGCGGCAAGGGAGGAGTCTGCTAGAGGGTAGCTGGGCGCATCCTGCCCATTCGCAGCGGGGATCGGGAGGTAATCGTTCATCGCGTCTCCTGCTGGCGGGTCTTCGCTGCCCGCTGTGCTTTGCGACTGCCACCCCGCACCCGTAGCTTCCACCAGAGCGTAGCAAGGTTGAGCAGGGTGGCGCGGATGCGCTTGAAGTTGAAGAACTGCGACTGGCCGTAGGCACGGTGGTAGTGGTGAACAGGGACTTCGGCGAACTTGTAGCCAGCGTCCTGTAGCTTCTTCTGCAACTCGACGGTGATCGTGCCAGTGTCGGCGGTTAGCTCGATCTCGTCCAGGGCCGACTTGCGGATCAGGCGGAAGTCGCAGTCGGTGTCGCGCAGGCGCAGACCGAAGGCAAACTTGACCCCCCAGTGGTAGACCTTGCCAATGATCAGGCGGATGATCGGGTCGCTACGGCCAATCTTGTAGCCATTGACCATGCCGATGTTCGGCCTTGCACCAGGGATCAGGCGCACCAATTCGTGGGGGTCGTACTGCGCGTCGCCGTCGGTGTAGAAGACCCACTCCTTGCTCGCCTCGCGGAAGCCAGTACGCAAAGCCCCGCCATAGCCCCGGTTCGTCTCATGGTGGATCGCCCGAAACCGGGGGTAGCGGGCTTCCAGATCGTCCAGCACCTCACGGCTGTAGTCGCTGCTGGCATCGTTGACCACCAACACTTCGTAGTCGTCGGTGACGCGCTCACAGACCTTGATCGCGCTGATCACCATGCTGGCGATGGTGCCGCCGTCGTTGTAGTCGGGGAAGAAGACGCTGAGGCTGGGTAGGCGTAGGCTGGGTTGGGCTTGCGCGATCATCTCCGCGCCGCGCTCCTGCCACACGGGGCTGACTTGCGGGCGGGGGTTCTGCTGTTCGCTCATCAAAAGTCCTTCGCTAGCTATAATCAGGGTGCCGCCAGATTATACCATACCCTGCGAAGCTACGTCTAACCGTATGTTGAAGCTAGCGGCCAGTGGTCCTTGCAGGAGGCCGTAGATAGTACGTGCCTCGGCGGGGCTGTTGAAGAAGATAGTTAGCCGCCCAGCAGTGGTCGCGCTGCATGGCCTGGTCACGTTCACTCCTGCACTAGCTTCGCGTACAAGTCTTGTTGGCGGGCCATCGCTGCATGGTAAGCAACGTAGTTGTTGGCGTTCGGCTGATAGCTGACCGTCGTCTCGCCCTCAGCGGCACCAGCTTGCAGCGCACCGACCGCTTCGAGGGCCAGGATTGCCGCCCCGCGCTCGCTGCCCTCGTCTATGGCAGAGAGTTGCAGGGGACTGCCGATCACGTCGGCAATGATCTGCGCCCAGACTGGCGATTGGCGCAAAGCCCCGCCGCTGGCGATGATTTTCCCTGCGGCTGGCACGATCCCAGCGAGCAAGGCGTGGACGCTAGCGAAGCGGTAGGCTATTGCCTCCAACGTGGCGCGCAGCAGGTCGAGGCTGCTGCTGTTCAGGCTGAGGCCGACGATGCTGGCCCGCGCCTCACCTGCATATCCGGGGCTGCGTTCGCCCGCGAAGAAGGGCAGGATGGTCAGGCCGTGCGCGTCGGGCTGCATAGTCGCCACTGCCGCCTCGCTCTCCGCCAGGTTCATCTGGCTGAGCTTCAGGTTGTTCCACAGCCAGGCGACCACCCCCCCACCCTCGCTGAGTGCGCCGCCGTAGATCGTGCGCTTGCCGTCCAGGTAGTAATTCCAGAGGCCGTGGGGCAATAGCACCTGCTGCGGCTGGCAGACGACGCGTATTGCACCGCTAGTACCAATCATCAAGGCCATTTCGTCGGGGCTGGTTGCGCCAATACCGAGGTTGTTGGCCGCCCCGTCGCCGACCGCTGGCAGCCAGGGCAGAGCCGCCAGCCTCGGCCAGCGGCGGGCGTACTGCGGACGTAGACCACTAGCTGGGGTCAGATCGCTAAGCGGCGAAAGCTGAGCGGCGGCGATCCCGCTGGCGCGCAACATCTCTGCATCCCACTGCAAGCTGCTGCGGTCGAGCAGCCCGGTGCCGCTGGCTGTCGAGTAGGAGACCGTCGCTGCGCCGAACAGTTGCAGGTAGAAGAACTCACCAAAGCTGACCCAGCGCGTGACGCGGGCGTAGTCTGGCTCGGTGCTTGCCAGCCAGCGCAGTTTGGCGGGGAAGTAGCTGGGGTGCAGCATACAGCCAGTGCGTTGCAGCACCGCGTCCTCGTCCATTTCGCGGCGTAGCTCTGCCGCCATGCCCTTTGCGCGGGTGTCGGCCCAGGTGTAGAGGGGGGTAAGCGGGTTGGCGTTGGCATCCACCCCTAGTAGGCTGTGCCAGAAGGTGTCGAAGCCGACCGCGACGATCTCGCTCGCCTGCGCCCCCACCCGCGCCAACACCTGGTCAACCGTCTGCTCTACATTACGCAGCAGCAGGAGGGGGTCTAGCTCCACGCCGCCGTCGGGCGTAGTCTGCACCAGGTTCGCCAGTTGTACCCGCGAACCAGGGACGAGGCGGGCGGCCCTGTCGTAGAGGGCAGCGCGCAGAGAGGAGGTGCCGATGTCAATCGCCAGCACCAGAGGAGCTTCAGCCGGGGTGAGGTTGGTCAAGGTTGGGCCTCCACAGGTTGTGCCAAGATTATAGCACAACCTGCGCCCTGCTAGCCTACTTCACCCGGCGCAGGAAGCGTTCGCTGCACCAGCCGGTCAGACCGAGGTTCTCCCAGCCGCTCACCTGCCACCAGTTGCGGCCCCCCACCTTGATCGGCCCGCCCCGCACCGTCAGCCGCCGCCCCTGAGCCACCGTCGCCAGCGACTCGGAGCCTACGTCTGCTGCCTGGCGGATGTTCAACGCCTCGAACGTCACCTCGACTTCGGAGCCTACTGCGATCTGGCGACCAGCTTCCTCGGCTGCCGGGTCAACCCGCTGGAGGAACGCGCCGTTGCACCAGCCGACGTTGCCCGCCACATCCCAGCCGCTCACCTTCCACCAGTTGATGCCGTCAACCGCGCTCGGCCCAGCCACGATGATCAGCCGCTCGCCACCTAGCACCGCGCCAAGCGTCTTGCTATCGCTGCCTAGTCCTGCATGGATCGCCAGCCCTGCCGCAGTGACGACCACGCTGCTGCCCACCACCAGTTGGTTGCTGGCGGGCAAGGCAGTAGGGGTGAACGCGGCGGGGTCGGGCGTGGGGTAGCCGTCCTGCACCCGGAAGCTAATCACTCGCGTGCTGCTGTCGGTAATGTCTACCACTACCTGGCGGTTAGCGAAGCGCATGGTCGCCTGCCCGTTCAGCACCACCGCGAGGTCATCTCCCGCACTCTGCACCTGGTAGAGGGTGTCGGTGCCACCCACGCCTTTGCTGCGGTCGCGCACTATTACCAGCAGGCTATCGGCGGCGGGGGTGAGTGGGTAGTCGCTGCCAACGGCATACTGCCCCACGCGACTGACCAGCCCCACTTCGCCCGCCACCGATACGTTGCCCTGCGCGTCCACCACCAGGCGGGCAGCCAACACCTTCGGCGCACCAGCTTCGGTGGGCAGTGGGTGGGAGGTTGTGGGCGCAAGCGCAACCGGGTTGGCGGGCGGGCGGGAGGGGCGGGAGGGGCGGGAGGGCAGGTAGCTGATCGCCAACCCGCCGACCAGCAGCAGCGCAACCAGCACCGCCAACCCACCGGCCAACCGCAAGGAGCGTACCCGCGTCGGGCGGCGGTGAGCGTCGGTGATCTCGCGCTCTATCGCGGGCCACAGTTGCACCGCAGGCACGGCAGAGGTTGCCTCCCGCTCCAGGGCGGCGGTAATACGCTGTTCGCTAGCCGGTTCGTTCACGTTCGCTCCTTTTGGTTGCCACTGCCTTAGCTACTGGGCTGTGAGAAAGGATCAGTCACTCCTCGTTGGGGCCGACCCAGGCGGGCAACAACTGGCGCATCTTCGCCCGCGCCTGATGCAGCCGCCACTTGACGGTGCCGGGGGCGACCCCAGCCGCCTGAGCCATCTCGCCCTCGCTCATATCCAGGTAGTAGCGTTGCACCAACGTGGCTCGCTGCTGGGCGGGCAGGCGGTTGAGGGTGGCGGCGACCACCGCGATCTCCTCGCTGCGCGCCAGGATCGCCAGCGGGTCTTCGCCAACCGCTGGGTGGCTCCAGGCCAACGTCTCGTCCGCCAGGGGCTGGTGGCGGGCCTCACGCTGGATCAGATTGAGGGTGTCGTTGACCACGATCCGCATAAACCAGGGGGCGAAGGGCCGCTCTGGGTCAAACTGCGCGATCCGCTCGTAGACCCGGATGAAGGCGGACTGCACCACGTCCTCCGCCATTGCCCGGTTGCGGCAGACCAGGTAGGCGGCACGCACGGCTTTGGTCTGGTAGCGTTCGACCAACGCCGCCAGCCCGCCAATGTCCCCCCGCTGGAGCCGGGTTATCGCTTCCCGCTCGTCCATGCTCTGCTTTGTTCTCGCAATCTCTTGTCGCTGTACACCTGACGCTCATTATACAGCTAAAGCGGCAGAAGGTTGGCGGTAATTTGCCAAGCTGCTGGAAGATTAGAATACGGTGAAACCTTCGGCTTGCTGCTGCGTTCTACTGGTAGAAAGCTGTGCGCGCAGCCTCGAAAGCTCAACCGGAATACCCGATCAAGCCTGAGAATAGAGGAGTATAGCCCGATGAAACGTACTACTACTTTGCTGGCGGCCTTCGTGCTGCTGGCGATCATCCTGGGCAGCCTGGGGCTGCCGAGCGCAAGGGCGGCTAACAACAGCTTCGCCAGCGATGCCTTTACTGCCACCTGGAGCCGCACCGACGAACTGGTAGCTAGCGGCGCAGCCAGGCGTAGCTACTACTGGGGGCCAGGGCCGAACACTGCTGGTATCTACGAGCAGTACGTCGAAGGCAAGGACGGCCAGCACCTCGTCCAATACTTTGACAAGAGCCGCATGGAGATCAACAACCCCGACGGCGAACTCGCCAGCCCTTTCTATGTCACCAACGGCCTGCTTACCGAGGAGTTGATCACTGGTAAGATGCAGGTGGGCAACAGCAAGTTTGTTGGGCGCAAGCCAGCCGACATCCCGCTTGCCAGCGACGGTGACGACCCGAACGCCCCCACCTACGCCAGCTTCCGCGACCACATCGACCCAAGCAAAGGCAGCTACATTGAGACGGTCAACCAGAGCATCGCCCGCGACGGCAGCATCCGCACCGACAGCCGCTATGCCAACTACGGGGTGAAGCAGGAATACTTCGAGCCTGCCACCAGCCACAACATCCCCCTGGTCTTCTGGAGCTTTCTCAACGCCAGCGGCCCGGTATTGGTTGGTGGCAAGCAGCAGAACGCGAAGCTGAACGATCCTTACTTCTATGCCACCGGCTACCCGATCAGCGAGGCCTACTGGGCCAGCGTCAAGATCGCAGGCCAGGCCAGCACCGACGTGCTAATCCAGGCCTTCGAGCGGCGCGTCCTCACCTACGTCCCGTCGGCGGCAGAGGGCTTCAAGGTGCAGATGGGTAATATCGGTCAACACTACTACAAGTGGCGGTATCAGGACAGCGTACCCACGATCACGCCCACCGCTGCACCGGTCACTCTCACCTGCAATAGCTTGCCCAAGCGCGGCTTCGGCAAGCTGTGGGGCGAAAACGCGACGGTGCAGCAACAACTGGGTTGCCCAGGCTACGTCCCAGAGAGCGTGGTCGCCTTCGCTCAGCAGGCCTTCCAGCACGGCCAGATGATCGACGTACTCTACCGCAACGGCAGCGACTACTACGGCTACGTCTACGCGCTATACGAGGATGGCACAAGCCAAAGGTTTGCGGATACCTTCGTCGGCAGCAAGGAAGCGGAGCCGCAACTGACTCCACCAGCGGGCCTCTACGCCCCCCGTGCGGGCTTCGCCAAAGTGTGGCGCGACGAGACGGCGGCGCGGGTGGCTGAGAGGCTGGGTTGGGCGACCGGCCCGCTCTACGAGACTGGCCCCAGCAACAACGTCTTTGGCGCAGCCCAGGAGTTCGACTTGGGGCTGATGGTCTACAGCGGGCCGAGCAAGAAGATTTACGTCCTTTACGGCGGCAAGACCGACCGCTACAGCAACAAAGCCCCCAGCAACTGGGCTGTTTACGACGACACCTTCAACGGCTAACCGCCGAACTGGGGCTAGAGATGGGGGTGCGCCTGCGGGTGCGCCCTCGTTGCTGCGCCGATTGTGGTAGAATGGCGGCGGAACAAACAGAGGGGGATGCAAGGTGGCAATCGACAATCACTGGTACGACGCGGTGGGGGACGGCTGGTGGGACGCAAGCGGGCCGCTCTGCGTGCTGCACGAGATGAACCCCGTGCGCTCTGCTTACTTTCGCTCTGCGATCCGCCAGGGCCTGGGCGACCTGCGCGGGGTGCGGGTGCTGGATGTCGGCTGCGGCGGCGGGCTGATCAGCGAGCAATTGGCGAAGGGCGGCGCATTGGTCAGCGGCCTGGACCTCTCTGCCAACAGCATCGCGGTGGCCCAGCGGCACGCGGCAGCAGGCGGGCTGGCGATAGATTATCAGGTCGGCTCCGTCTTCGACCTGCCCTACGCCGATGGTGAGTTCGACGCGGTGATCAGCTCCGACTTCCTCGAACACGTCTCCAACCACCTGGAGGACGCGGTGAGCGAAATGTGCCGCGTGCTACGCCCAGGCGGGGTCTTCGCCTTCGATACGATCAACCGCACTGCCCGCTCCTACCTGATCGCTATCGTCGCCTTGCAGCGGCTGCTGGGGGCGGTACCTGCCAATACCCACGAGTGGGGGATGTTCCTCAAGCCCGACGAGGTGATCATGTGCCTCAACCGGGCTGGCGTGCAGACGCTGGCGGTGCGTGGCCTGCAACCGAAGCTGACCCCACCCGCTGCCGCCCTGCGCCTGCTGCGCGAACGCAAGCTGGGTGGCTTCAAGCTGGGCCACAACCTCAATCTATCCTATATCGGTTGGGGGACGAAGCGGGGCTGACCCTACTTGCCAGTACCCCGCGCCAGGTTGAGGGCCAGCAAGCGGCTGAGTATCTCGCTGTCGCTGAGGTCGGAGGGCTGCTCCTGCGTTCGCTGGCAGAGCAACCTAACCCTAGATTGTAGAGCGCACGTTCTGCTGCAAGGTAGTGCGGTTGCAACGATGGCAGCCAGTGGGCAGTAGATGGCCTAGACGAGAAAAGAGGAGTTTAACACTATGAAGAGTATCAAGAACCTTGTAGGACTGATAATGATAGTCATCGTTCTATCGTCCTGTGATGGCAGCTATCAAGCTGAACGGACGGCAAGTAGCGCAAGTGCTACTAAGTCTCAGCTTGTTTCTAGCAGCATGATAGGTTATGCAGTGAGAACACAGAATTATCTCGTGTGGCTAGAGAACAACAACGATAAGACCATGATGTACGCATATGATGTCGCTGGAGGCACACGCTTCTCGGTGGGAGAAGTGAATGGCCCGCCGCCTTTTAGCCTCACCAGCGATGGTAACAAGGTGTTCTGGGTAGAAAACGTCTTTGACAGCGGCAGTCAATCTGTTGTGTTCCAATCGTACGATCTAGAGAAGAAAACTAGAGCGGTAGTTTTCAAGATGCTAGGGCGGGTTATAGATCGCATAGCTGCTGACAATGGCGTTATTTACTACTTTGCAGCCAATAGTAGACAGAACGGGCTATACGCTCTTGACACTCGTACAGGTGTAACAAAGCTAATATCATCATCACCTAGAAAGAGTATGATTGTTGTAGATGGCATCATGCTTTGGACTGCGGACGAGCAAACTGTTTCAATTGATAGGCTGGGAGTTACTACCACCACTATACACCTAGCAAAGTTGGATGGTAGTATTGAAGATCACGTTGTAGCTCGGACACAAGGTTGCTCGATAAGCTACGATCTACAGGATGACGTGATTCTCTACTCTGCTTGTGTCAATGAACTGGAGCAAGTCTACGTCTTTAACATGTCATCAGGTACAACCAAGGCTCTGACGACAAGTTCCTCTTCGTTCCCTAACATCTATGGTAACAGAGTTAGTTGGGTGCAAAGGACTAACAACTCATCACCAGCATCATCTCTACAAGTTGCTAGTTTCTTTACCAAAACGAAGGACGTATCATCAGATCATGCTGTTGCTGTACAGGCTCGTACTGGAATAGTAGATGCTAAGTTGCTGGATGAAAACACAATAGCCGTAGCCATTAACAACAATGATAAACCAGGTCTTTCTCTCTATGTTGTAAGCCTCGGTCAGGGTGCTGTCCAGCTAGAAGCCGGTGTGCGCCAGCTTAAAAGAAGCATTAACTCTTGCATAGGACTACCTTTGGAGTGTGGGCAAGTCACAATCGCTGCTGATCACAAGCATTTTGAGGATGCACAGGGTATCTGGGCTGCAAAAGGGGTTATGTTTGAACTTCCTCAAGCCGGAATAGCCGGAGCAACTGAAAAGGCTTTTACAGAGGACGTATTTA
>JBBROH010000105.1:0-15176 GCA_038229595.1 Chloroflexia bacterium
CCTGGTTTGTTTATCACTGGAACAGCAGACAACGATTGTATCTGTCGAACCGGCAGCTGAAAGGAAAGTTGAGCCTACGTGCCTGCTAGTCAGACACCAACCCGGTTTAGCCAGTCCCCTTGAAGTGAGCTATGTTACTGTTGCTACCTACAATCCAGCCCTCTTGTGATGAGATCATATAAGTCGCGTAGAAGTTTATGAACTCGAATCCTTCTGGCATCCTTAGTCTCTGCCAGTTACCATTCTGGTAGGATGCAACAAAGCCACTGTTGCCCACAATCCAGCCCTCGTTCTCAGAAAGCATTTGAACATCACTAAGAACGGGTCCATCACTAGAACTTGGGCTTAGTACAAAGGAGTCGTTTGCCTCCCAACATTTACTTTGATAGTGAAGAATCTGTCCCTGTTGACCAACAGCCCACCCTTTACCATTAACAAACATGGACATACCACGCATGGAACGATCTTTATAATTCTTGAAGGCACTCCATATACCATCTTTGTAGTGCAGCATTTGATAACCCTTGCCAGTTGCCCAGCCTTCGTTTGGCGCAATCATCTGAATGATAGTGAAGTTAGCACTAACATTAAGAAGCGAGTCCTGCTCTGTTATAGCACAACTTTCTGTAGAGCAACTAGTTAGTAGTTGCGCCATAAGGATGATAGTTGAGGACAGAAGACTTGAGCGCAACTTATTAGTGCATCCGATCTGCTTAACCATAATTAGATGCCTCTATGGAGCTGACTCCACTGCCTTGTTGATCACCTTGCTTATCTCATCTCGACGGATCGAGTCAGTGGGTCGGTAGCACAGGCCAACACCTCCCTCGCACACTGCACCGTTAACAATACCACGTTGGTAGAGCGTCTCTATGGCTTTGTAACCAGAATAGTCTGCAGGCACATCCTCAAAGGTGGGAGTTGGAGGGCTGATTAGCGGATAGGGTTTGACCCGAGCAAGCGTTACTGTACCCGCAGCACGGCTGACTGCCTGATTGGGAAGGAAGCAGGGTGATGCTGCGCCTGCGCCTGCACAAGGCGTGCTGCCGCGACGATGGGTAGTGGAGCGGACATTTGGGTGGCTGAACCACAACCGCCGGTTGAGTAAGGATTATGAAGTGCTGCCGGAGAGTAGTGAAGGCTGGATACACCTAACAATGAGCCGGTTGATGATGCGGCGACTAGCCGCCCCTTAGCGATATGCAAGATTTATAAACCGTTTCTTGGCACTGCGGCGCACGGCAGTACAGCCGCGTTAAGCATAATATGCTGTTAGCCACTCAGGCATTTTACCACATGGGCGCGAATACTGCCATAGAAAACAGGAATTGCCTTAAGGCCTTTTCATAAAACTCGTTTTGAGTACGAGCTAAAACCTTGTACAAGAGGCAGCTTGTGCCTGGTCTTGGCTTTATGAAAAGGCCCTAAGCTGCTCCTTAGGCAGGTTGACAAGCCAGCTTGTGTCTGCTATGCTACAGCAAGAGCCAATAGGCTTGATTAAAATAGCAGATACCTCCTGCCCCTTAGCTTGTTTAGCTAGCTAAGACACCTTGCATAAGCAGGGGATCAGCCGCTATCGTTGCCACAACGCTGCACTCAACACCCTGCGGCTGGGAAGCAGCCAACGAGCGGTAATCTAAAGGCGTTAGTTTGTAGAAGCCTCTGGCTTTAGCTAAGGGGTGCTTCACAGCGGACTGCAATGGGTGGGGCGTAGATCGCTGTTGCGGCTTGTAGCTCGTGTGTAGGTAGCGTTCAGCCCTGCGCCCTATCAGCCGAACCACAGTGAACAGGAGGACAGTAGATGCGTAGCAGCCCTTCCCGACAGGTGCTTGAGCAAGGCCTGGCTCGTATGGTTGGCGATCCCTTGCAGCAGGTGTACTACGCCCCTCTTAGCATCTATATGGAACGTGAGGGGCTATGGCTGGTGCTTGACCCTGATGCTCCCCATTGGCTGGCGACCAACACAGTTGGCGAATACATCTTGCGGCTGTGCGACGGGCGGCGCAGCGTGGCCGAAGTCGCCGCCGCCGTAGCCCTGCGCTACGATCTTGCTGCCGCCCCCACTGAGCAGACGCTTGCTTTCCTCAATCAGGCCGCCGCCATTGAGTTTGTTAGCCGCAAGCCACGCCTGCAACCGCCCTACCCTGGCCGCGAAGCAACGGTCAGCCCCGGTCGCCTCAACGAACTGTACGTCTTCGTCACCAACGATTGCAATCTGCGCTGCACCCACTGCTATGTCTCATCCGGCGATTATGTGCCGCCAGAGGAGATGACCACCGCCGACATTATGCGGCTGGTGGATGAGGCGCGGGAGTTGGGGGTTGAACGTTTCTATTTCACCGGCGGTGAGCCGTTTATGCGCCGCGATATATTTGAATTGATTGATTACGTCTGTGCCGAGTCTGAACTGGTCATGTTGACCAACGCGACTTTCTTCAACAAGACGATCCTGGCGCAGTTGACCGAAGCAGCCCGCAAAGCTAATGGCGATGTGACCGACGACTTCAACCATCCACGCCGCCTGGTCATGCAGGTGTCGGTGGATGGCCCCGACCAGGAGTTGCATGAGATCATTCGGGGCAAGCGCACCTTCGCGCGCACCGTGCAGGGCATCCGTGATTTGACCGCTATTGGCCTGACCCCAATTGTCAGCACAACGATTAACACCCACAATATCGAGCGGATGGCAGAAGTCACTCGGCTACTGGCCGGGCTGGGGGTCAAGGAACAGCACGTCCTTTGGCTACAAGAGCGGGGTCGCGCTTATGACAATGACGAACTGCTGGTGCCGCCCGCAAAGGTAACGGCAATCATGCGCGAACTGCGGCAAATTGCCGCCGAACTGGGCGTTGTAATTGATAACGAGGCTAGCCTGCGGGTGCGCCTGCGCGGCAAACATGGCCGCAAAACAGATATGTGTAATTGTGGTTATGAGAGTTTGGACGTGTTCAGCGACGGACAGGTTTACCCCTGTGTCTGGTTCAGCGGCGCGCCCAGCCTAGCTTGTGGGTCAGTGCGCGAGCGTGGGCTGCGCGACATCTGGCTTAATTCGCCGATCCTGCGCGAAATCCGGGCGGGCAGCGTACAACGACGCGAGGGTTGCAGCGATTGTCACCTCAAGTTCCTGTGTGGCGGTGGCACCAACTGCTCCTCCTACTTCGACAGCCTGGCAACACGGGGCAAGGGCAGCTTTATGGCTGCCGAGCCGTACTGTGAGACCTACATGGACCTTAGCCACGACCTGTTGTGGGACCTGGCTGGGGCGGGGGTTGGTCCGCTAGCTGACGGTTACAACCCGCCAGCTATCTACAACGCGATGGAAGGGCAGGGCGCAGTTTGTGCGCGGCCACACACCAACGCAACCAACAGCGCGTTCGAGGTCGGTAGCTTCCACTGTGCTTGCGTCTTGCAAGCGGATGTAGCCGACGGCCTCAAGGTACGCTCGGCGGCCCGGCTAGCGGCAATGGCGGCAGGCGACCTCGCGGCCAGCCCCGGCCACAGCAGCCCCGGTACGCTGCTCAACGACCACGGCAACACCCGCGAACATTATATCCCCCGACGCGGCGACTTCATCCCCATCTTTGTTAATGATGAGCCAACGCCCGCCCCCGCCCCGGTTGTGGTTGCTACCCCAGCCGCCGTTGCCACTGCTGCCAGCCTCAACGAGAGCACGGTATTCGACGGCATGGGCCAGGCTTGTGTCGAGTTGCTGCTAACGATGGCCCGACAGGTGCGCGGCCTGGATGTCGGCCACATTCTTAAGGTTGTGACCGATGACCCTGCTGCTAAAGAGGATTTGGCTGCGTGGTGCCGGATGACAGGTAACGAACTGACCGCTACAGTCAAAGGTCAAGGCTACGCCAGCTACTACATCCGCAGGGTGAATTGAAGATGAGCAAGCTGGAAGCAATCCAAAGCGATGCAATCAGAGTAGACGAAGTGTTGGATGGTGGGCCAAGCGGCTGCGGCGAACTGCTGATGCTGCTACATAGTCGGCTGCGGCAGTTGCCAGCCAGCCATGTGATCGAGGTCATTACCTACGATCTGGGTGCGAAGGAGGACTTGCCCGCCTGGTGTCGTTTGACCGGCCACAGCCTGCTGGCTGTGCATGACCAGCATTACTTTATCCGCAAGCGGAACGAACCGTAACTACAATCAACTACAAGGAGAATGTACAATGGCTAAAATGGTGGTAAGTATTACCCACGCGAAGGACGATCAGGACAAGGCGACGGTCGGGTTTGTAGTCGCTAACGCTGGACTGGTCAGCGGTCAGGAAGTTGTCATCTTCCTCAGCAGCGAAGGGGCGCGGCTGGGCGAAGCAGGCTATGCCGATGACATCCATGAGGAAGGCTTCCAACCGCTCAAGAGTCTGATCAGCAGCTTTGCCGAGAACGGCGGCGCAATCTGGGTCTGCTCCCCTTGCTTCAAGAAGCGCGGGTTGGGCGAGGACAAGCTGGTGGCTGGGGGGCTGATCGTCGGCGGGGCCAAGCTGGTTGAGTTCCTCAGCCAGGGCGCAAGCTGCATCAGCTACTAAGCAGCGTCGGGACCGGGGGTGACGATGCAGGCGAACGCAGGTCTACTGATGATCATGGCGAAACAACCACAGGTGGGGGCGGTCAAGACCCGGCTTTGCCCGCCCCTATCGGTGGAACAGGCTTCGCTGCTCTATCAGGCGTTCCTCGACGACACGATCCAGCTGGTGGCTGCCGCTTGTCGTCTGGTAGGGAGGGTTAGCCCAGCGATTGCCTACAGCCCGGCTACCGCCTACAGCTACTTCCGCGCCCTTGCCCCCAATGAGTTTGTGTTGCTACCGCAAGAGGGGGCGAACTTTGGTGAGCGGCTCGGTGGCCTGCCCGTGCAGGCGCAGGCTCTTGGCTACGGTCATGTAGCGATGATCGACAGCGACAGCCCAACCTTGCCCCCGGAGTACGCCGCCCGCTGCTTCAGCGAACTGGCCCGCCCAGAAGTGGACTACGTACTCGGCCCTTGCACCGACGGTGGCTACTACCTGATTGGCCTCAAGCAACCTCAACCCGCGCTCTTTGCCGGGATCAGTTGGAGTACCAGCGTGGTAACGGCGCAAACCCTGGCCGCTGGCGAACAGGCAGGGTTGCATGGGGTTCTGCTACCGACCTGGTACGATATTGACACCGCAGATCACCTCGCCACCTTGCGGGCCGAGTTGCGGGCTGAACCACAACGCGCCCCGCACACCAGCAGAGTGCTTGCTTCTGACGAGCAAACCGAACGCACTGTCGCCAACCCTACGTCGTCACCCTTAGCAACTACCTTTGCAAGTGCAGTTACAGCAGGAGGCAGCAACGATGGCAGTAAGCACTAACACAGTCAACCGGGTGGCAGTCAGCGACAACACGACGGTAGTGGATGAAGCTACCGCACAGCGGGTCTATGACCAGCGCGTACCAACCTGGCCTTTGCGGTTCGCCAGCCTGGTGATCGGCTATCTCTGGTTCACCCAGACACTTTGGAAGCTACCCTGGAACAACTTTGGCAATGTGGGCGAGCGGGCTAACGGCCTGGTTGTCAACACCAACCTTACAGCCCAGCAACCTGGCCCCTTCGTTGACAGTGGCGGTGGCCTCTACCACTGGATGGTGCAGGAAGCAATTTATGGCAACAAGGTTGTGCCTGGCTACGGCGATCTGATCAAGAACCTGGTGCTGCCCAACTGGCAGGTGGTTGGCTGGCTGACCTTCCTGCTCGAAGCGGCCATTGCCCTGCTGTTGATCTTCGGTCTGTTCAGTCGGTTGGGCGGCTTCCTCAGCCTGCTGCAAGCCGCTAACCTATACATTGGCCTCAGCCAGCACCCCCAAGAGTGGCCCTGGACGTATGGGATGCTGCTAACACTCGGCTTCATCTTCATGCTGACTGGGGCGGGGCGGGTGCTGGGGCTGGATCAACTGCTGCGGCCTCGGCTGCGGCGGGCCAAAGCGAACGGCAACCGGGTTGCCAGCCTGCTCTACTGGTTGACCTGATGCACGGCAGGAGGGTCTGGTGGCTGCTGTTGCTGCTGGCGAGCCTGTCCCTACTCGGCTACGCCGCGCTGTGGGCCAACCAAAGCCCTCGACGTGCGCCCGCTGCCGTGACGACCTACTTGCAACTGTACGGCGGCTTGTTCGCCCTCTATCTGCTGGCTTGCTGGCTGATCCTGCGCCATGCCAGCCAACTGCCGTTGCGGGCTACGCTGGGGCTGATCCTGGCCGTTGCGCTGGCTGCGCGGCTGCTACTCGTCTTTGCCATGCCTACTCTCAGCGACGATGTGTATCGCTATATCTGGGATGGTCGGGTGCAGGCAGCGGGGTTCAGCCCTTACGCCTACCCACCCGCTGCCCCCCAACTTGCTAGCCTGCGTCGCAAGGGTGCGGACGCAGGTTTCTACTGGCTGAACGTCAATCGCAAAGAGGCGATCACGATCTACCCGGCAGGGGCGCAGCTACTTTTCGCTGGGATTTACTCCTTGCAGCCCGACAGTCTGCGCTTCACCAAAGCGGTGATGGTCGTGGCCGACTTCGCCAGTGTGGTTGTGCTGATGCTGATCCTGACCCGCCTCGGCCAACCGTCAAGCCGCGCTGTTGTCTACGCTTGGTCGCCACTACCGATCATTGAGGCAGGCAGTAGCGGACACCTTGAGCCGGTGTTGGTGCTGCTCACCTTGTTGGCGGTGCTGGCTGCCGTGTCCAACTTCGATCAGCCAGGATCACGGTATCGTAGGGCTAGGGCGAACAAGCTGATCGAGCAGCCAAAGCCAACTGCCCATGTTGTGGCGGCCTGCTTCCTTGCGCTAGCCGCGTTGGTCAAGCTGATCCCGCTGTTGCTGCTGGCAGGCTGGGTGCGGTGGGCTGGCTGGCGGTTTGCCGCCATCTGCCTCGCGTTTTTCACCAGCGTCTACTACGGCTTCATCCTGACACGGGGGGGGAGTAGTACGAACTTCCTCAATACTTACCTGGGCGCAGAGTTCTACAACGCGCCCCTCTATCAACTGCTGGCGCACAACCCGACTCCTATCTTTGGCCTTAGCGACGGCGCAATTCGTCTTGGACTACTGCTGACAACTGGCTTGACAGCGGCGGTCATCCTGGCCCTACCAGAGCGTGGCCCGCACGCCTTCATCGGTAAGAGTGCTATGCTGATTATGGCCTACCTCGGCTTTGCAACCAATGTTCACCCCTGGTACGCGATCTGGCTACTGGCCTTCCTACCCATGTTGCTGCCCCCGGCAGGCCTACCGCTGCTAGGAGGCCGCAGTATGGATGAGGCGAGTCGCTGGCGACGGGGCTACTACGGCTTCGCTGTTGGCGCGCTACTCTATACCTGCCTCATCTTCTTTGGCTATAGCAACTTTGCGCTGGGGATGATGCCGGTGCCGATCCCGGTATTGCTGGTGCAGCTTGGTGGCCTCCTGCTGCCGGGGTTGCTCTGGCCGCTACTGGCGTGGCTGGCCCGTCGTAGGTTGCAGCCCACCACCGCTCAAGGAGTACTTGATGACTAGCCCTAATCTGGCGGCCAGACCAGCCGTGCTGGCCCGCAGCCGACCCCTGCCCCGCTCGCTCTACATCGAACCGACCAACCGCTGCAATTCACTCTGCACCACCTGTCCGCGCACTTATCTGCCCATGGAAGCGGCGGCAGACATGAGCCTGGCTCACTTCCGGCAGATCGTTGACCAGTTCCCGCTCCTCGACCGTGTGGTGTTGCACGGCCTCGGCGAACCCTCGCTCAACCGTGAACGACCGCAGATGGTTGCTTACCTCAAGGCCCGCCCAGAGCAAACGAAGGTGGTGTTCAACTCCAACAGCCTGGCAATGAGTGCGAGCCTAGCCGAAGCCCTGATTGCTGCCGGGTTGGATGAGTACCGGGCCAGCCTGGATGCGGCCCAGCCCGAAACCTACCGGGCAATACGTGGTGTCAATGCGCTGCCGAAGGTGCTACGCAACATCAAGCTGCTGGTTGATACCCGCAACCGGCTAGGGGCGGGGCTGCCCCGCGTCTCCACCTGGTTTATCGCCATGCGCGAGAACCTGACCGAGTTGCTGGCTGTGATCCGCCTCAGCCACCAGGCAGGTGTCACCGAGTTCTATATGCAACGCTTCATTTACTTTGGTTTGGGGCTGGCTCAGGAGGAGCAGACCCTCTACAAGCGGCTGAAGGAGACCGAAGCTGAACTGATTGGCGAGGCCGAGCAATTGTGCTGCGAACTGGGCATGAGCTTTAACGCAGCGGGCGCGACCACACCCGTCAATATGATGAGTGCGGAGGTGGTCAGCACCCGCCCTTGGAGCGAATGTCGCCGCCCGGAGACCCTCAGCTACATCACCGCTAACGGCAATGTCCTCTCCTGCTGCTTCGTCCCCTTCGTCAGTAACGATTACGCTGAGATTGGCGACCTGATCCTGGGTAATGCCTTTGAGCAACCGTTCAGTGAAATCTGGAACGGCGACCGCTATCGAGAGTTCCGCCGTCGCCTGTTGAGCGATGACCCCGCCCGTTGCTGCAAGGATTGTGGCGCAAAGTGGAGCCTGTTAGCAGGGGCAGCCGGGAGGGTATAAGCATGGTCAGCGAGCAGCCAGGGTCGGTGGTGGCCGTCATCCCGGCGTTGAACGAGGCAGGCAATATCGCCAGCGTGATCGGCGACATACCAGCGCAGGTTTGCGCCACAATCATCGTGGTGGACAACGGCTCTACCGACGAGACAGCAGCGGTCGCAGCAAGGGCGGGAGCAATAGTGGTCAACCAGCCACAGCGCGGCTACGGCTACGCTTGTGCGGCGGGGGTCGCAGCGGCCAACGCCCTTGGCGCAGGGGTGATCGTCTTTCTGGATGGTGACTATAGCGACTACCCGGCAGAGATGCCAGCAGTGGTCGGGCCAATCTTGCGGGGTGAGGCTGACCTGGTGTTGGGGTCGCGGCTACGTGGCGGGCGCATGGAACATGGAGCCTTGCCTGCCCATGCGATCTTTGGCGACCGGCTGATCGCGCTAATCCTGCGGCTCCGCTTCGGCCTGCAGATCACTGATCTTGGCCCTTTCCATGCGATCCGGGCTGATTGCCTGCACCGGCTGGCCTTGCGCGAAATGACCTACGGCTGGACGAGCGAGATGATCGTTAAGGCCGCCCGTCAGAAGCTACGGATCGTCGAGGTGCCAGTCAGCTACCGCCGACGGTTGAGTGGCGAGTCGAAGGTTAGCGGCAACCTGCGGGCGAGCTTCAAGGCGGGTTGGCGCATCATCAGCGTAACCTTCCGCTACCTGTGGGGTTGATCACTGTGAAGCGTAGCCCAAAACCAGACAGTTGTGCTACTGTTGCTGAGGATGATCAGCTTGTCAGGCGGTTGCGGTGGATCGCTATGGAAGGCATGGGAGGAGCCAGTCGCCGATAGGCATAACGCAACCAACCTGGTATCAGAATGGAGCCACAAGGTGTGGCTCCATTGCGATGTCTGTTTAATCTCCGCTTACGGCGTGGGGGTGATCGGCGTACCACTCGGTTCGGAGCCACGCTGCCCACTGCTGACATTTTCCTGTACGCGCTGGGCCAACTCGGCTGGGGTGAGCGGCAGCAGGCTTTCAGCAATCATCAGCAGCTCCTCGCGGCTCATGCCATCGCTTAGGATCGCCACCCGGTTGTTGAACTCCGTCCAGCGCAGGCTCATCTGCGAGGTGTTGCGGCCCAGGATCGCCTCCTTGCCGCCGCGGATTTGCAGCGTCTCGCGCACGCCTGCCACGCTAGGAGCCGGTTCGCCCTTGCTGCTCTTAAGCACAAAAGAGCGGTTGCTGTCATGGTAGACCAGTTCATAGCTCCAGCTTTCGCCGCTATTAACCTGATCCTGGGAGGTGAACACGGAGTCTTTGGCAATGAGCTTGATGTCGTTCGGCACTACCTTCGGGTCAGGCCACAGATAGCGCACCTCTGACGCAGTGAGGGTTGGTGCCTCCAAGGGGCAGCACTCACAGTTGGGGTCGGGGTCGCGGTGGCATTATCGCCACCACAGCCCGCCAGCACCAGCACCAGCAAGCCCATGACCAGCACCAGCTTGGGCAAACGACTAACTACCATAGCAAAATCTCCTCTCATAGAAACACTAAGTAACCACTAGGGGTTAGCTGTTGAATGGTTCAACAGCTAACCCCTGTCAAGGGGTTGCCTAAAAGAGGTGGCATTCTCTGTCGCTGCAGGCACAAGCGGTTAGCAAGATGGCTGCGATGTCAGGCAATCCCGATTTTTCATAGCAATATTCGCGCCCAATGTCGTAAAATGTATCTGTGCTTGCCAAGGTACTGTGTTCGGCGCGCCAGTGTTGCCTTGCGCCGTGATGAGCGCGTATCTTTGGCAGCTTGGCACAAACACTTTGAAAGGAGTATCCGTCTGCGCTGTCACCGTTCAACTGGGCAGATGGTAACATAGCAATGATCGTTTCGGTATTCTTCGACGGCTGGGAGTCAGTAGTCCGTATCCTGCTCATTGGCAGCCTCGCCTACCTGATGCTGGTCTTTACCCTCGGCCTCTCCGGGCGGCGGCTAATCGCCAAGATGAACGCCTTCGACTTCGTAGGCAATGTCGCGCTCGGCTCGACCCTGGCGGGAGTAGTCCTCAACAAGAACGTAGCCCTCGCTGACGGCCTGGCTGCCTTTGCGGTGCTGTTGGTGCTGCCGCTGCTGATTAACTTCTTCTCCTCGCATTCACGGCTGCTCAACAAAATGGTTGGCGTGAGTCCGATCATGCTGTTTTATCAAGGCCAGATGCTAGAGCCAGTGCTGAAACACACCCGCATAAGCAGCGACGAGGTGCTAACCGCCATGAGGCTGCATGGGATCGCCGCTGCGGATGATGTCTATGCCGTCATTCTGGAGGCCAACGGCAGCTTCTCGGTGATCCGCCAGGGTGCAGAAGGTAGCAGGACGGCCCTACAGGACATTACCACCCCTGGCCTGAACCAACAAACAAAGAGAGAGGATTGAGCTATGTTCTTCGGTAGCTGGCAAGACCTGCTGCGGGTCGCAGTGGTTGGCAGCTTGGCTTACTTTGGCCTGGTTGCCTTGCTGCGTATCTCCGGCAAGCGCACCCTGGCGAAGATGAATGCCTTTGATTTCCTCGTTACGGTAGCAATGGGTTCAATCCTGGCAACCGCGCTACTTTCCCGCGATGTCGAACTGGCCGAGGCAATCTGGCCTTTGCCATGCTAATCCTCTTGCAGTTTGTCGTCACATGGCTGTCGCTGCGGTCGCGCTCGTTCCGCAAGCTGGTGCGTGCTGAACCAACCATCCTGTTCTATCAAGGGCAATTCCTGAGCGATAAGCTGCGGGCCGAGCGGGTGCTGGAAGGGGATGTTCTCGCGGCTATGCGGCAGCATGGGGTTAGCACGGTAGAGGGCGTGGGTGCGGTGGTGCTGGAAGCCGACGGCAGCTTTACCGTGCTGCGCGAGGTGGGCCAGCCGACAGCACTCCGCGATGTGGGCAACCCACCCCCGACGCTTCAGCGCGGCAGCAAGGGATCGGGTTTAGCGGACGCGGCCCTGCCGTCAGCCCCAACCGCGTTCCCCTCTAGCTGGTTGCTCAGGCGATCCAGTTGGCGGCGCAGCAGAGCCAGTTCACCGCGTAGCTGGCTATCAGCAGACGGCTCGTTGAGCGGTGGGCTAGGCCCCACCTGCCGCTGGCCGATGAAGTAGCTGGCGATGGTCGCGGTGATGTAGCTGAGGATGGCAAGGCCATAGAGCGACAGCAGCAGGGTGAGGATGCGCCCTTCCACCGTCTGCGGCCAGTAACTACTCCCCATAGTGCTGATCAGCATGGCCGTCCACCACAAAGCGTCGGCGTAATCACTCAAGCCCGCACCGGGCAGGCGTTGGCTATGCAGGGCTGCCGGACTTTCGAAGTAGGCCATGCCCGCCGCCCCGGCAAAGAGCATGACTAGGGTGAGGGCGATCACGTAGCCGATGCCATGCTGGGCTAGCAGGCTGCGGGTTGCCCCCATACCGCGATTGACCGTCGTCAACACCCGCAGCAGACTGATGGTGCGGGCCGCACGGGCTGCGCGTAGCAGGCTGAGGGCGCGGATGGCCCGCAGCAGGCGGAAGGCGGGTAGGGCGAGAGCGACCACCGTCAGCCAATTGCGCCGCAGGAAGATCAGCTTGTACGGCGCGACGGTGAACTTGAGCAGGAAGTCCAACCCGAACAGCAGCCAGATCACGTTGCTCAAGGCTTGCAACCAGGGGTTCAGCCCGCCTGTAAAGTCTACGATCAGCAGTACCAGCCAGACGAAGGATAGTCCGATCAGCGGTAGCTCGGTAAAGGTGTTGATGTTGTGCAACAGTTGCCAGCGTTCCTGCTGCACCACCTGCCGCTCTGCCTGCTGCTCTCTCGTGGTCGACTCGTCAGCCATCAGCTACGCTCTAGGTAAGGTTGACTTACTGCACTGGCCCGTTGTTGCAGATAGGGGGCAATTAGCTTCTCGACCACGGTGACAATCACCGCCGTTAGTGGCACGGCCAGTACCGCCCCCAGTACCCCGAACAGGGTACTCCAGATCAGGATCGAGGCCAGGATTAGGATAGCTGGGAGCTTGACTTGCTTGCCCAAAATCTGGGGCGCAATGAAGTTGCTCTCAACCTGCTGGATAACCACGTAGAAGATCAGCACCTTGAGGGCCATCCCACCGCCACCCGCTGCGAAGCCGACCAGCACAGCAGGCACCATCGCTATCACCGGCCCCAGGTTGGGTAGCAACTCGCCCAGCCCGGCGATTACTGCCAGCACCAGCGCAAAATCAACGCCGAGGAAGAACAGTCCAGCATAGCTAATTGAACCGATGATCAGCACGAGCAGGATCACCCCGCGGAGGTAGCCACCAACACGGTCGGCAATCGCGATCAGCGTGCTGTTGACCCGCTCACGGTAGGCTAGGGGTACGACGGTTAGGAAGCCGCGCTGGGGCTTGTCGCTCAGCATCATCCAGTAGAAGCTAATCGCCAGCACACTAACGAAGGCTATCAATCCAGCCGCCAACCCCCCCACTACCCCGAACAGGTTTTGGGCTACCGCGCTAAGATCGAGGTTGGGGACTTTCTGCCCGCTACCCACCTGTGCGTTGCTACCTACCGTGCTGCCGCTAATCACTGCCGTGTTGGTCACGCCGCCGCTTACCTGTGGGCTAGTGCCAAAGATCGTACTGGCGGTGGTCAGCACCGGACGCAGCGGCTCCTGCAACTGGTCTGGCAGCTGGTCATAGATGCGCTGGTTAATGCTGGGCAGGTTGTCGCTGAGGGAGACCAGTTCACTGCTGATCGGGCGAATGGTGAAGAAAAGTAGGGCCGCTAGCCCCCCCAGCAGGAGCAGATAGACTAGCAGCCCCCCCAGAATGCGCGGCAAGCCCCAGCCCTCTAGCCGATCAACCAGCGGCATCAAGCCGAGGCCAATGGTCAAAGCCAGGAAGAAAAGGAGCAGGATGTTGATCAGGTATCCGAGCGCACTCAGCAGGATCACAACAAAAAGAACCGCTACGATCAGCCAGCCGAGCGTAGCCGTGGTCAGGCGCAATTTGCTCGGCGGGCTGAGTAGCGGAGGCTGCTCAAGCGACTTAAGCTCAAGCTGGACTGCCTGTTCCAGTGGTATCATCAACCTGCTCCTTGTTGCTGGAGGCTGCCCCCCCAATGGTGTCGTCATCAGTGGCGGTGTGGGGTTGCGGGTTGGGGGGATCAGCACACGTAGAATAGCCCGCAGCAGGATAAAGTTGATCCAAGCGGCTATGACCACAGCCACCGCTGCCATGCTAAAGCGGCCAAGCCGAGCCAACACCCTGCTGAACCAGCCTGTCCTACGCTTATGATCTGCCACGTCAATCTCCCTGCTCAACCAGTGTATCAGGGTTGCTTTTCACACAGGTTCTAGCAATAACTGTACCATAAGCGGTGCGGCTTCAGAGCCTGTTGCAGAGGTGGCATTAGACTTGCTATCCCTACATCGTAGGAGCAAGCACGTTGCTACCTGCATCAATCCGGTCATGGCAGCTTGCATGACCTTAGCAGCCGAGAGGAGCATGGTTTATGGATGCCAACATGGGGAGTCAGAGTAGCAGTAAGAGCGGCCAGATGAGCGGCATGAATAGCCAGCAGATGAGTGCGGAGATGCAGGCTTGCATCCAGGAGTGCCTCAACTGCTTCACCGTTTGCCAGTCCACGATCCAGTATTGCTTGCAGAAGGGTGGCAAGCACGCTGAGGCCAGCCACATCCAGGCATTGATGGATTGCGCCCAAGCGTGTCTCAATAGTGCCACCTTTATGCTTAACAACTCGCCGCTGCACAGCCAGGCCTGTGGACTCTGTGCCGAGGCTTGCCGCCGCTGTGCTGAGTCGTGCGAGGCAATGAGCGACGACGCGCAGATGCAGCTTTGCGCCGAAACCTGCCGCCGCTGCGAGCAGTCGTGTCGTCATATGGCCCAGATGATGGCATAAGCCACCACAACCAAAAGAGAAGCCGCCCACAATGCTGTTGCACAGCACCAGCTTGTGGGTGGCTTTGCGTAGCGGGGGCAACCACCTCCCCCCGCTGCAAGAGTTCGGCAACCGGCTGGCGCACCACCCAGAGGGCCGGGCCGAGGCTAGCCAGCAGATAGAGCAGGAACACCACCGCGCCGACCGCCACCGCCTGCTCTGCGGTCACGTCATCTATGCCAACACCCATAATGTGGGCGCGTCTGCGTTCGTTCTTCTGCACTTTGCTATTATATGCTATCCAGCCCGCGACTGCCACAGGTTGGCGGGATTGCGGCGGGCAGCGGCAACCAGGGCAGTGGCGGATTAGGCGGACAACAGTAGCTGGGCGCGGGCGGGACTGCTGGTCATGCGGAGCGGCTGGCTCTTAGCCAACCAGCTTGCCGTCGCGCAACTCGATCACCCGCCCAGCTTGGGCCGCCACCTGCGGATCGTGCGTCACCATCACAATAGTGACCCCTTCCTGCTCGTGCAGTTGGCGGAACAAGGCCATGACTTCGCCACCTGCCGTGCTGTCCAGGTTGCCGGTTGGCTCGTCGGCAAGGAGCAACGCTGGCTTGTTGACCAGTGCGCGGGCGATTGCCACCCGCTGCTGCTCCCCACCTGATAGCTGGCTCGGCAGGTGGTTGGCCCGCCCGCTCAGCCCCACTTGCGCCAGCAACTCCTTCGCC